>DASQKG010000433.1:0-12678 GCA_035630655.1 Pyrinomonadaceae bacterium | reverse complement strand
TCACTTTTGCAGGCGAGCCCACCGTGATCTCTTCCCTGACTGCCGACCGCGAACTCCTGCGACAAAGAATCGAAACGATCGATACCGCGCGTGGCGATACAAAGCTTTACGACGCGACAAATTTTGCGATGACGGAGTTGTTGAAAGACTCGAAGAAGTTGCGAAGGAGTGCTATTGTCTTGATGAGCGACGGTCTTGACGGCACAATACCCGGTATCAGCGGCCAGCAGGGTTCAAAACAGACATATCAGGAGACACTCAGGAATATTCAGGAGTTTGACGGCGTGCTTTATACGTTGTGGCTAAACACGGAATACCAGGCGCTTCACCCGCAGGATACGCAACCAGAAGCGTTTGACGCCGGACACGACCGTATGAAAGAAATGGCGGACATGGGCGGCGGTTTGTTTTATGAAGTAGAACACCTTACCGATTTGGCTGGAGCCTATGAGCGTGTCGTGGCAGACCTCGGCACGGTTTACAGTCTGGCTTACAGGCCATCGGACAAAACGCGAGATGGAAAGTGGCGGGCCATCCGCGTGAATGTTGATCGTCCCGCGGCGGTCGCACGTGGAAAACGTGGGTATTATGCCAATTAAACAGCTTTGCACCTCATGAAGCCGGTGCCCTAAAGCGGCCATTGAGAAGCGTGAGAAAAACTTGTAAATGCCTGGAATAGGACTATAATCAAGCCTCCCCAGGCGTTAATTATTGACCTTTCCGAACCAAAGGAAACTCCAATGAGAAGTGCACGCATTGCTTTGATTCCAGCGCTTATTGTCGCTGGATTGATTGCCTACTCTCCTTTAACAGCCAGCTCGCAGACCCGCGAACGCTTTGTGATTTCGGCCCGCGCAGGAGGTATTAATGCAATCACCGGCCGAGCCTCAATGCGCACGCACGGAACGTCAGAATGGCAGCAACTGACCATAAAGGAAGATTTGCAAACGGGCGATGTGGTGAAGACCGGCGTCGACGGTCGCGTGGAGATGCTGCTGAACCCGGGTTCTTATTTGCGTGTGGGGGAGAATACGGAGTTTGAGCTGGCGAATAATTCGCTCGACAACCTCGAGGTTCGACTCATTCGTGGAACCGCAATTGTGGAGGCTACCGGGGCGGATGACACGCCTCTGCTTATCAATATCACGACACCCCACGCCAAGATCGCAATCGTGCGCCGTGGACTTTACAGGCTTAACGTAGTGCCTGGCGATAATACGGAGCTGATTGTGAGAAAAGGCCGGGTGATGCATGAGCCTTCGCATACCAAGATTAAGGGTGGAAACAAGGTCGTGTTCAGTGCCGACACATTCTCGGTCGCCAAACTTCAGAGTGCCGACAAGAAGAATTTCGATACGCTGGAAGTCTGGAGTAAAGAGCGTGCTGGATTGATGGCTGAGGCAAATCGCAAAATGAGAGCCCGCGATCTAAGTGTGATAATGGCCAGCATGAACAGCGGGTTTTCTCAAGGGTTGTTTGGCGGCGGCCGGACGGGTTTCTGGTTCTATAACACACGCGTCGGTTGCTATAGCTTCATGCCCTATTATCATGGTTGGGGATCCCCTTATGGCTCGTCGTATTCGTCGTTTTACCCGCTCTTCGCGTGCAGCAGTTGTAGGAACAACCGACGATATGACGTCTATCCCACGCGTTATCCACCGAGTAGCGGTAACGTAAGCAATAACCCGGGAAATACGTATCCAACACGGGGACCCGCGCCAGGCCCAGCTCCTTCCAGTGTGCCTTCTAATGAGCCGCGCCCCATCCCGCCGGCAGCCGCCGAGAGGGTGCAGCGACATATGGAGCGTCTGCCGAACGCTCCGTAAGGGCGTGGGCGTCAGCGGACCTTCGGGCCACTTAATTGATTGAGCGCGTTATTAACAAGGGCTATCACTTCATTACGTGATAGCCCTTGAAGCATCATGTCAGTCAAAACCGGCATTAGCTTGCTCTGCAGCCTTTCCTCATCCCGCTTCGCCACTACTCGCGAGATAACAACCGCGCCGGACCCATGCTTCAATTTGATTAGGCCCTCTTTCTGAAGTCTGCGGTAAGCAAACGCAATCGTGTTTAGATTTACTCCCAGGTCGGCAGCGACTTGTCGTACCGGAGGGAGTGAGGAACCTTCAGGCAGCTCGCCGGCCGCAATGATGGCTTTGATTTCGTCAACGACCTGTTGGTAGATAGGCCGCCGATCGGTTTCGTCAATCGTAATATACATATTGTCTACTGAGTGTATACACTAGACAATCCCCCAGTGTCCAGCCGCTTTTCGGGCATTTAGGTAGTTATAGCGTTGGCGAGCGCGGTAGCGGAATAGGTCAGGCCGGCGATGCCTCCGGGGGCGAGAGTGTCACTGACGATGTAGAGGTTTGGTAGAAAGGTCGTGTAGGCGGGACGAGGGGCTTCAAGGCAACCGGCTACCGCCGGCAACCCCCCAACCATCCCAAGCTTCCTGCGTGTTTGCTCGTAAAAGTATCGCGGCGTTGCCGTTTCTATCACTTCGATACTGCTGCCCAATTCGGGGATCGCCGAATGAAGCCGGCCCCAGGAGGTCTCGAGCATGCTTTGGTCTTTCTCTTCAAGGTCGGTTTCGTCGGTGTGGAAGGTGAACCAATCATCGACGTCGGTGAAAGTATGCACAGTGACGGCCCGTTTTCCTTCCGGCGCTCGAGTGTCCCATGCGGGAGCGGCAGAGAAGAACAATTGACCGTTCACAGGATCGTACGCTGGATCGTTCTGCCAATCGCTTAACGTGAGTATGCGATCTGAAGCCAGGGTACTTGCTGCAGCTTCGTCCCACCCCAGGTAAAGCAAATATGCACCCCAACCGCGCAACGACTTCAATTGTTGTCTCATTTCGGCAGGTGTGCGGTTAAGGCCCACAAGCTTTCCGTAGGTGTCCCAGAGCGTTAGGTTGCTGACGATGGCCTTCGAGGCGTGGATGGTTTCTCCGGTCAGAAGATCAACTCCGACGGCGTTGCCGCTGGAACTGTAAGCCAGTCTCAGTACCGGCGTGTTGAGGCGGATTCTGCCGCCGCTTTGTTTGATCGACTCCGAGAGCCGGGAAACTAGTGCTGAAGCGCCGCCTTGTAAGGCAAACATTCCACCTCTCGTTGCGCTCAGGGCCAGAGCCGCATAGAGGTAAGAGACTTGCGCACTAGTGCCCTGACCCAGGGCCTGCAACTGCACATCGACGAAACGGCGAAAGCGTAATGAAGTGTCGCTGAGGTGTTGCAGGGCAGTTTGTTTGCTCGCTTGAAGGATTTGAGCCGTCTCTGCGGCGCCGCGTCGAAAGGGGAACATCTTGCGGGTGCGTGCAGCCTCGATAAATTCCGGAGTCCTGGTTAAAAGTCTCCGGTAGCTTGAGCTTAAAGAACTGAGGTTGCGGTAAAACGAAATTGCCTGTTCGGCACACTCCGGAAAAACGCCCCTCAAGTTATTTTCAAAGCTTGCGGCCTCTCCTGTAATTGGTATCTCAGAATTGTCGGGAAGACGGACTACGTAAGAAGGCTCGAGTGGTCGTACCGCAGGAGGCTCAACCGGCAATTCCGCAAACACCCTTTGGTGAATTTCATCTGTTTCCCAACACGCATAGAGGCCGTAGCCTTGTTCAAAACTGTAGCCAAACTTCTCCAGGGGAGCCGCACATCCTCCTACGCTCGATTCTCTTTCCAGTAGACAGACGTCCACGCCTCGTGCGGCGAGCAAGGCAGCGACCGTTAACCCGCCGATGCCCCCACCCACAACGACAACTTCGGTGTCCATGCTTATGGTAGAAACCGCGGAAGGGTTTGTATAAAGAGAGCCGTCACGGCCTTTTGCTGGTTGGCATATCGTTCGATGAGCGGCTGAAAGACCAGGAAAAGAGCCTGCAAACCGTTAAAGACAAGGTGAATGACGAAACAAGGAAGGAGACTGCGAGTTCGAGAACGCACTAAGGTCAGGGTAACGCTGAGGACTGCAATCACGCTGACTACGGCAAGATTGTTGAAGTATTGAAAAACGTGAACCCCGGCAAATAGGATTGAGACTATTGCTACCGCCCAGAGGGTGCCAATAGCTCTCTGTAGTGCCGGGTACATGATCCCACGATAGATGACTTCTTCAACTAAGGGCGCCGTGAAGACAGCCAGAAAAGCTAACACGAACCTCGCTTTCAGAGAGCTCTTCACGATCTGGTCCAACTGGGTCTCTGCGCCGCCGAACAGCCATGTAAGCAGCACGGCCACTATCAGAAGCAACACTGCCAGACCGATACACTTCACTGGCCCAAAGTTTCCGGGCCAGGTCCACCCTAGAGTCCCCAGGAAAGGACGACGGCCCCGACTTGTTACAACCAGCCAAACGATTACGAGGGTCAGGATGTGGGCCGGCAAAACCGCGAGGATTGAAATGAAAATCAAAGTAGTGTCGTTAACCAAGTCGAGCATCGCCCCTTGAGTAATCATCCTGTAGACGACGTAGGGCAAGATCGCAAGTATCGGTACGACTACTATCAACACCACGCTCAACACCCATACGATTAAGGCGTGGGGTATTCCCCAGGGTGGATCGTTGGGATCTATTGCTGCGGGTACAACGAGATCGGGACCCCGATCAGCAGCAGACTGAACCTCAACTAAGGGCGTGACCGGCGAAGCGGACTCATTGATTGACACTATGTAGGCAGTTTATGAAGTTGCTATGGACGGGTCAAACGTAAACCTGGTCGGACAGACATTCCTGTCTGGCTGTACTTGAGACCAGACGTGCCTCCTCTTTAGGACCGACAGACAGGAATGTCTGTCCTACTTCACACCGCGGGGTAGTCTACTTCCAACATCGAAGGACCAACGCGCGGTGCTGCCAGCATGACGCCAATGATCGTCTTGGCGTCTTCGATCTCTCCGGTCGTGATCATGCTCAGCGCCTGAGCCAAAGGAATGCGCACCACCTCAACGATTTCATCCTCTTCCAGTTGCTGCTGGGTTTGAGTCAACTCCGTTGCCAGGTAAACCCACATTTTCTCTTCAAGAAACCCGGGAGAAACAAAGAATTCGGCAAGTTTTTCCATACGTCCAGCCACGCAGCCGAGCTCTTCTTCCAGTTCGCGAGCGGCGCCGTGCTCAGGCACTTCGCCACGATTCAAAGTTCCGGCCGGCGCCTCGAGCAAATAACGCACAGCTGGATGGCGATACTGCCGTACGAGTCCGATGGTGCCGTCCTCAAATATGGGAATGATGACCGCGCTGCCGGGATGGTGAACGACTTCGCGCTGGTAGGTCTGTTCGCCCTCGCGGATTGTGTCGACGGTCAAATGAAACACCCGTCCGCTAAACACTTCCTTGCTGTCGAGAATTTGAGGACAGTCGGTTGAAGCCATTTTGTTTTTCCCTCTTTTGAAACGTCGCTGGCATCTTGCCACGCCGCAAGCTAAAGCTTGTACTCTATACGCCTCTCAATGAGCCTTTTCATTTCTCCGAGCAGGTAGAGCGAACCCGTAACACAAATCAGGCCGCTCACAGGAGTAATTTCGTTCGCTTTGTCGAAGGCCTCTTCAACTGACGAGGTAACGTTAATCTTTTCCCTCGCGACAAGCTTTTCTGCCACCTGCGCCAATTCGTCCACGTCCGCAGACCGGGGATTATCCGGTCGAGTAATAACGAGTTGGTTCGCCACCGGGAAGAGAATTGTAGCAATCTCCTCCAGCTTCTTGTCTCTCATCGCACCGAACACCAACGTGATTGGACCGGTAACAAACTCCTCGAGATACCGGCGCAGCGCCTGGGCGCCGGACGGATTGTGCGCACCATCCAGGAGGAACGAGGGCGCGCCGTCCAGGAGTTCCAACCTGCCTGCGTGCTCCGCTCGTTCCATACCCTTGATAATTGAAGCATCGGGAATATCAAAGCCGCGATCTCGCAACGATTCTGCGAGTCGAAGTGCTAAGGCAGTATTCAATATCTGGTGTCGTCCGCGCAGGCCGAGTTGAACATTTTCATATCGTCCGGCCTTGGTCTCGAAGGTTACCTTGAAGCGGCCGTCCGGCGTTGCACTGTGAATAACTGCCTGTCTCTCTTCGACGAGGCTGGGCTGAACGCCGGCCTCGTTGCATCTTTGAAGGATTACGTCGAGCGCTTGCGCGGGTTGTGGCGCGATTATCGCGGTGGTTTCTGGGCGGATGATCGCGGCCTTCTCCGACGCTATCTCGGCCAGTGTCTCGCCAAGATACTCCTGATGATCCAGCGCTAAAGGAGTGATCGCAACAATGCCCGCTCCCGCGACCGTGGTCGCATCCAGACGTCCGCCCAATCCTGTTTCCAGAATTGCCAGCTTCACGCCGGCTTCTCGGAAGGCAAGTAGTGCAATAGCCGTGACCTGTTCAAAGAACGTTGGCAGTGCCTTGAGCTGTTCTCGACCCACCAGATCGTTCGCCGCTACGCGCACTGTGGTTGCGTAACAAGCAAAGTCGTTACGCGAGATCTCTTGACCGGCAATAACAATTCTCTCGGTTATCGAAACCAGATGAGGCGAGGTGTACAGGCCGGTATTGAGGCCGGCGGCCTGGCAGATTAAATCCAGCACTACGGCCGTCGAACCCTTGCCGTTTGTTCCGGCGATTTGAACTGACTGATACGACTTTTGAGGATTGCCGAGTCTGTCGAGGAGTTGTTCAGTGTTCCGCAGGCCCAGCTTGATGGCCAGCGTCTCATGGCCGAGACTCAGAAGGTAGTCGAGCGATTCCTCGAAATTCATCCGGGCATTAAACAACCTGGCGCATTAAACCGCAAAAGCGCCCCCTGTTACAGGCGCCTCCTCCAGTTACCGTCACCTTGAGGCTTACTGTTCCGAGGAGGCGCGGGTGCGCAGGCGATCAATTTCAGACGCGGAGTTGATTTCAGGGTTCAACATGAAGTTAAGTAGTTTGATGATGTAGTCTCTGCTCTGTCTGCGATCAACGATGGCATCGATCATCCCGTGATCGAGCAGAAATTCGGATCTTTGGAAGTCTTTCGGCAGCTTTTGGCGAATCGTCTGTTCAATAACTCTTGGACCGGCGAAACCAATTAATGCTTTGGGCTCGGCAATGATCACGTCACCGAGCGTGGCAAAGCTCGCGGTTACGCCGCCGGTGGTTGGATCAGTCAATACAGAGATGAACGGAAGCCTTGCCTGATCCAGAGATGCGAGCGCTGACGCGATTTTTGCCATTTGCATCAACGACAGCGCGCCTTCCTGCATGCGGGCGCCGCCGGAAGCGGCATACACGATCACCGCGCCATGCTCTTTCAAAGCACGCTCGATCAAGCGAGTGACTTTTTCGCCGACAGCAGAACCCATCGAGCCGCCGATAAACGCCATGTCCATCGCGCCCGCGAAGACCAGATGATCTCCCACCTTGCCGCGTGCGCTCACAATCGCCTCAGGCACGCCGGAACTCGCCTTCGCCTGCTTCAGTCTCTGCGGGTAAGGCTTGGTATCCACAAACTCCAGCGGGTCAATCGAAATCACCTCGTCATCCAGTTCTTCAAACTTGCCGTCGTCGAACAACATTGCCAGACGTTCCCGCGCGCCAATGCGGAAGTGATAGCCACAATGACGGCAAACCTGGAGGCCCTCTTCCAGCTCCGGCTTATAAAGGTGTGCGTCGCATTCGTCACACTTGACGAAGACGTTCTCGGTTTTTACTACGCGTTCCTCTGGCGGAACAGCCTCGATTTGTTTACTTTTTTTACTAAACCAAGGCATAGGAGACTTAATTCAGAACTAATCGTTTGTCGGGTTCTTTTTTGGTATGGGTCAAAGCGTAACACAGAAACGGATCGGGTATGAACTGGGAAGTCCTCAGGGAACGCTCATTTCTGCCCTGGAAAACGCGAATTGCCTTGGAAATTCTCAGAACTCGATCCCTTGCTGGGCGCGGATGCCGGCGTTGAAGGGGTGCTTGATTTCGGTCATCTCAGTGACCAGGTCGGCGGCTTCGATCAATGCTGGGGGCGCGTCACGGCCGGTAACGACGATGTGTAAGGCGGGCTGTGAACTGCGAATGCTGCGGATTTCTTCGAGCACTTCCTCTACGGCCAGGAATTCATAACTTAGGACATACACCAGTTCATCAAAGACCATCAGGTCATAGTCTCCCGTCCTCATCTTCTCGACGCAGAGGTTCCAGGTCTCGCGGGCGGTGGCACGATCCTGCTCAGGATTCTTTGTGTCCCAGGTAAATCCGTCGCCCATGGTGTGGACTTCGATGCCGAGTTTCTCCGCCGACTCGTGCTCGCCGTAGCGATCGTTGCGCGACTTCATAAACTGGATCATGCAACAGTTCAAACCACGTCCGGCGGCGCGCATCATGAGACCCAGCGCACAGGTGGTCTTGCCTTTACCGTTGCCGGTGTGGACCATCAACAGCCCGCGCGTGTTTTCCTGGTAGTCTTCGCGGCGCCATTTGTATTTTTTTTCCATTGGGTTGGGAATCTAACCGAAACGGAGAACCTCTCGTGTGCTCCGCACGTAAGGAGTAGATGGACCGACCGTGTGCTCTCAGGTAAGGAAGGAGGGCATGCCCCCGCTCTTCGTCGCGCTACACCAATCATGAAATGAAATTGAGGTCCTGGTCACTTCCACGGGCAGGTAATGAAACGAAGAGCGGGGGCAGGCCCTCCTTCCTTACCTGAGAGCACACCAACGATTCCTCTGTGTCGCTACCTCAGAGCACACCCTAGAAGCTTAGCCATCGATCAGCGCGTCCTCAGTGATGTCTCTGGATCCATTTGCGCGGGCGACGGCGTCCTGCAAGAGTCCAATGATTTTTTCTTCGGCCTCTTCCCAGGTGCCGCGCAAGGTGCATCCAGCGGCGTTGCGGTGACCTCCGCCGCCAAACTTCTCGGCGACCTTAGCGACGTTTACATCGCCTTTCGATCGCAGGCTGGTGCGGTAAACTCCCGGCTCGCATTCCTTGAGCATCGCCACTGCTTCCACTTCCTCAACCGTGAGTGGGTAATTAACAAAGCCGTCTGCGTCCTCGTCAGAGGCTTCCGCGCTATGCTGCATTTCCAGGCTGTGCCTGAGAAAAGCCACGCGGCCCGTCGAATCGCGGCGCGCCGTAGAGAGCACAGCTCCCATCAACTGAATTCTGCTCCAGGGATAACTGGCAAAAACAGCCTCTGCGGTTTTGGCAGGTTTCAGGCCCGACTTCATCAGTTCAGAGGCAACTTTGAACGTGCGTTCCGTGGTGTTTGAATAATGAAACGATCCCGTATCGGTGATTAGTGCAGTGTAAACACACTCGGCAATTTCTCTTGTGACTCTCACACCCGTCGCCTTGCAAAGGTTGTAGATCATTTCGCCGACGGCCGAAGCAGTCGAGTCTATCCAGTTAATCTTTCCGAAGAGCGCGGTAGTGGAGTGGTGATCGATGTTGACGACAACCTGTTTTTCCAGGTCAATGAGGCCGGGCCGGGTGATGTCGGAACACTCGATAACGAATACAGCCTGGTAATTATCATCCACCGAGGGCGTGACGCGTACTTCCTTAGCTCCGGGAAGCTGCTGATACGCGTGAGGCACGGGATCGCGCATGATGACTTCAACGTCTTTGTCGAGCGCACGTAACAACCAGCAGAGACCGAGGGATGAACCGAGACTATCGCCGTCGGGGCGTATATGAGAGGTGATCGCAAACTTTCGTTTCGTTTCGATCAGCTCAACAACTTGGCTAAGCATGGCAGCCGGAATGACGAATGCAGAATAATGAATGATGAATTGAAAGAATTCATCGTTCAGCGTTCCTCATTCAATCGTTCCTTCTTCTTCCTTTCCTTGCAAATCTTTCTCAAGCTCACGCAGCAACTGGTCGACGCGTTCGCCTTTTTCTTCGACCCGGTCCCTTACAAAATGAATCTCGGGAACTCGAGGCAGGTTGAGCGAGAGACCTAGCTGTTTCCGAACGTATGGAGCGGCATGCTTTAGCGCGTTCAGCGCTTGCAGATGTTCTTCCTCAGTTCCTGCAACGGTAACGTAGACCTTTGCTTCACGCCTGTTGCCTGAAAGACGCACATCAGTCACGGTTACCATCGTGAGCCGTGGGTCTTCCAGCTCGTATCCAACGATCTGCGTAATTTCCTCACGCAGAGTGTCTGCAACTCTCTCTGTGCGACGCATGATTCAAAAGCAGGAGCCAGGCGGCAGGAAGCAGGTTGCAGGAAGACGTCTTCCTCACCTGCCTCCTGCGGCCTGCGTCCTATAGTTCAGTGGCGGCCACCTTCTCTACCACATACGCCTCGATCTGATCGCCAACCTTGACGTCGTTGAAGTTTTCCAGGCCAATGCCGCATTCAAAACCTTCGCGCACTTCCGATACGTCGTCCTTGAAGCGGCGCAACGAAGCGATGTTGCCTTCCCAACTCACAACACCGTCCCGAATCAAACGCGCACGCGCGTTGCGACGGAGGTTGCCGTCGATGACCATCGATCCGGCGACGACACCGGCCCGCGGAACGCGGAACACTTCGCGCACGTCGGCCTTACCGATGATGCGTTCCTTCTCAATGGCCTCCAGCATTCCGATCATAGCGGCCCGAATCTCTTCCTCGACCTTATAGATAATCGAGTGGAGCCGGATATCGACACTCTCCTGCTTGGCCAGATCTGAAGCGCGCGAACCGGGGCGGACGTTGAATCCTATGACCA
This sequence comes from Pyrinomonadaceae bacterium, assembly GCA_035630655.1. GTDB lineage: Bacteria > Acidobacteriota > Blastocatellia > Pyrinomonadales > Pyrinomonadaceae > PSRF01. Next base: position 2,004 of record DASQKG010000433.1, on the reverse strand, counting down.
CCACTGCCGAGACCGCGGAGCCGGCCTGCGTGGCCGATGCCAGCAACACGTCGGATTCCGTAATCGCGCCAACGCCGGAGCGGATGACCTTTACCTTCACTCGATCAGTGGAAAGTTTTTGCAGCGTCGATTTGAGAACTTCAACTGAACCCTGCACATCCGCCTTAATCACGACAAGAAGCTCTTTAACTTCACTCTCACCCAGCGCCTCGATACCGCGCTTGGTCGTTTGAAGCAATGCTGCCTGCCGGCTAAGCATCTGGCGGTGGCCTGAAATCTGCTGTGCGCGAGTGATGTCGGAAACTACCTGGAAGCTGTCGCCCGCTTGTGGCACACCTTGCAAACCGAGCACCTCGACAGGAGTGGCAGGCGCCGCTTCAGTAATCGACTGGCCCTTGTCATTAAACATCGCGCGAACGCGTCCAAAGATTTGGCCCACGATAAACGGCTCGTGAACGTGAAGCGTGCCCTGTTGGACCAGCACGGTAGCGACCGAACCTCGGCCGCGATCCAACTTTGCTTCGAGCACTACGCCGGAAGCCAAACGCGTGGGGCTGGCGCGCAGGTTGAGAATGTCGGATGTCAGCAGGATGGTTTCCAGCAGGTTTTCCAGGTTCTCTCGTTTCTTGGCCGACACCTGGACCATTTCTGTTTCGCCGCCCCATTCAACAGGGTTCAAGCCCTGCTTGGCGAGTTCCTGCCTGACTCGGTCAGGATTAGCGTCAGGTTTGTCGATCTTGTTGATGGCAACAACAATAGGAACACCTGCTGCACGTGAATGCTCGATGGCCTCAATCGTCTGAGGCATGACCCCGTCGTCGGCTGCTACTACCAGCACGACAACGTCGGTGGCCTTGGCGCCTCGAGCTCGCATCAGCGTAAACGCTTCGTGACCCGGCGTGTCGAGAAACACAACCCGGCGCGTTTCATTCGGATTGTCCGGGCTCTTCACTTGCACACTGTAAGCACCGATGTGCTGCGTGATGCCTCCAGCTTCGCCGGCGGCTACCTCCGTTGTGCGTATGGCGTCGAGAAGGGAAGTCTTGCCGTGATCGACGTGGCCCATGACGGTCACCACCGGAGCGCGTGGCAATTCGACGTCGTCGGCATCTGCCGCGATCAGCTCTTCGAATTCTTCTTCGGCGACCATCTCCTCGAACGGAACAAACGTGACTTCGTAGCCGAAGCGCTGTCCCAGCTCGACCGCGACATCGTCGTTAAGAGGCTGATTGATGGTCGCAAACACTCCTCGTTGAAGCAGGAGGGTTACTACATCCTTTGGTTTGATTCCAAGCTTCTCCGCGAATTCCTTTACCGTCGAACCTTCAACCAAACGCACAGGCTTGATTTCGCCCGGTACTCCGGGGCCGGAATCCATTCGTCCGGCGATGCGATCCTCGAGCGATAGTGCCTTTGGAGGTGGAATGAAGTCGCCCTTATCAAAGCGGCCGGCTTTGCCTTCCATCTTGCGGCCGCCGCGAGTCGGAGCGCGTCGCGAGCGGCGACGGCCGGCGTCCGGGGGTGGAATGTATGTGGTTTGCGGAGTAGCCGTTTCGCCCGGAGTTCCCATTCGCTCAGTTCTAGCCAGCGGGGTTCGTTCGCGCACGCGGGTTGTCGTTGCGGTCCCGGCTCGTTCGGCACGGTCTCTTGGCGTAGGCGGCGGAGTCACGACCGGCGAAGGCGCGCGTTCGCCGGGACGAATTCCGGCGTTAAGCGCAGCCATCGTTGGGCGCATTACTCTGATTTGCCGGGACGGCGGGGGAACTGACTTGGCCGGTTCAACTGCTACACCAGCGGGAGATGCCATTGCCGGCGCGCTGGCTTCAGCAGGGATATCGGGCGCTGCTTCAATTTCGGCCGGAACTTCGGGCTCAGGCGCTACGCTCTCGGCGATTTCCGGTTGCTCGGCTCGCGCTGCGGGGCTGAGTTTTCTGACTAGGCGGGCAGGTACTGCTGGTTTCGAGGCCTCGACTGGGGTTGGCTCCGGAGCAGGCACGGAGGTCG
>DASQKG010000432.1:0-2971 GCA_035630655.1 Pyrinomonadaceae bacterium | reverse complement strand
AATGAGGTCGCGAACAGCCCCGATGATGGAGGTTTCATATCCACGCAGTAGAGCGGCACGATGAATGCCGTAATAACCGGTGATCTCGAAGCCGATGATTAGCAGTAGTACAAACAGATGTGATGATGCGCGGTTCTTCATATCAAACAGTTAACAGTTAGCAGTTAGAACCTCATCAGCGGGTTCTGTTCGCAGGCGGCCTCTGCCGCGGCTGATTTGCTGGTTGCTTCCCTTGATTCGTCGGTGCATTGAAATAGCCCAACTCCTTCGCTTTCAAAACCAGTGCAGCAGCAATCGGGGCCGCCGAGCGTGAACCGTAGCCACCGCCTTCAACAATCACGGCCATCGCCAGTTGCGGACGCTCGAGAGGCGCAATACAGAGAAACCAACCATCGATCCGAGGATTCTGTTCATCCATGATTGTTTCTTGATATTCGCGAATGATGTTCCCCTTATTGTCTTTCTCTACTCGAATCCTTGTCTTGGGCGCTCCGGTTTTTGGGTCGTAAACTGGAACTACTTTCTGCGCCGTTCCCGTTTTACCTCCCGTGTTGATTCCGGCGGCCTTTACCGGCGCAAACACTCCTCTTGCCGTTCCGCTTGAACCTCCTGTGACGAGGCCCATGATCTCGCGCATTCTTTGGGCAGCTTGCGGCGACACAACTTGCTTGAAGACTTCAGGCGGACGATTCAACTCAATCTTCGCCTTCATCAACTTGCCTTCCATGTTGCCAATGGTCGCGGCAGCCAGGGCCATTTGGAATGGCGTCATCTGACCGGCATAACCCTGCCCGTATCCGATTAACGCCAGGTCATATCGCGTGACTTGCTTGCCGGTTACTATTGTGGCTTCGCGTGGCGCCAACGCACGCTTCACGGCGTCGGTGCTGGCGTTCCAGAGTTCGGGTTCTTTCCGTCCTCGCAAGGCTTCTACGGGCGTGTCGTACGCGCCAATCCCCAATAACTGGGCCGTCTGCTTCAATCGCTCCGCGCCCAGTTTGACGCCCATCTGCGCGAAGTATTGATTACACGAAACCTCGTAAGCGACGTCGATCCCGATCTTGCCGTGTACCTCACCCGGTCCGGCGTCGTCAAAAATAACGTTGGCGCCTGGGGCGGCATAGTAGCCACCGCCGCTGCAAACAAATTCTGTGTCCTGCATACCGGAAACAAAAGCTGCTGTCATCGTTACCGTTTTGAAAGTCGAACCGGGAATGTAATACGCACCCAACGCGCGGCTGACGAGCGGCTTATCGCGTTCGTTAGCTGCCAACCGAATCCACGTACTTTCGTCCTCGACTTCTTTGAGGCTATAGGAAGGCTCACTGTACAGCGCCAGGACTTCGCCCGTCTGAGGATTCAGGACTACCACGGCTCCGTGTTTGCCTTTCAACTGATCGACCGCGGTTTGCTGCAAGTCTCGATCGATTGTCAGAACCACATCAGTATTGCCTTTGTTCTGGAGGGTCTCACCTTTGACCACCTCCAACGCCTCAGGCAGCGCTCCACTCTGAACGCCGAAAAGCGCGCGTTCCAGACCCGGATCGCCTCGGTCTGTCCCAAAGATGTGGGCCATCGCTTTGTCCATTGGATACTGGCGTGCGATGTTGCCACCTGAATCGCGGCGGTAGAAAGCCAGAGCCCGGTCGAGCTTCCCACTGCGGTCCAGCATCCAGCCACGAAGAGTCGACTCTGAGAGACGGCGGTTGCGCAGGTCCTTGTAGGACAGTTCCTGAAACTTTTCGTTTTTCTCCTGTGCGTAGTGTGCCCAGTACACGTGAAAACCGAGTAGACCAAGGGCGAGCATCACGAAGAGCCAGCGGAGAGCTCGCAACCCTCTATTGGTGGAGGTTGAGCCGAGACGCTTTTTGACCTCGGTTGGGAGATCTTCAGGGACGGCTACGGCCGTGGCTCTTATGCGCCGGCGGTTCCTAAAGAGAGAGACCAGCAATAGCAGAATTATCAGCGCGAAGCCGCCAACATAAATCAGTGTGAGCAACGCCGGCAACCTCTCGGGTACGTGAGGAGCGACCGCGGTTGGCGTTGGCGACTGTAGCAATAGCAAAAATGACATTTGGAGATATTCTAATCCTGGCGGTGCATTCCTTCTATTAGTCTCTTTTGAAACGCACTTCGACGTCCCCGAAACCCACCACGTCGCCGGCTTCAACTTGCCGCGCCTCGCCGTATGCAATGCGACGTCCGTTGATGTAGGTACCGTTTGTTGATCCGGTATCAGCCACGAGTAGCGTGCCTTCGTTGTTCAACAACAGAGTGGCATGGATTTTTGAAACGCTGGTCTCGTTCAACGACAGGTCGTTGTCGGACGCACGACCGACATTTAGACGTTTGCCGCCTGGCTTGAAGGTTAAGGGAACCTCGACGATGCCATTGCTCCGGGTCACCCGGGCGCCAATAATCACGTCCGGCGCAGGTGGAACTCCTTTCGGGATTCGAGGATCAACAACCGCGCGATTCGCTTCATCCTCCTTCTTGAGCTCTTCCTCAAACTCGCCAAAAGTGGGATCGACCGAAACGCCGGTGGTGAAAATGTCGACTTCAGTTTCTACCTTCACCTGAGCAAGTGTGCGGTATCGATGATCGTTGATGTGATCGATAGCTTCGGCGAGAACTTCGTGCTCCAACTCTTTCAAGATTTCAGGTGGCGCTTCCGAATGCGTGCCCCATTCGACTTTGAGTTTCAGATGGTGCGGAGCTATGCGGCCCTTTCGCCCTTCATCGCGCACGCGTTCGTCGATCAAACGCTTCATCCGTTCAATCAACTGTGAGGTGGTCAGCCCACCCTTCGGCTCAACTGTGCGGCCAAACTTTCGATCAACTACGTCGCCCATGCTCTCGAGCACGCGACGAAGCAGGCGTTCGGGTAGCGCCTCTTCTCGTTTCTTTTTCGGGATAGGCTTCAGTTCTTCAGTCATCTATTCAAATACGCCTGCGGTTACAGCAGGTTCCG
>DASQKG010000431.1:0-3148 GCA_035630655.1 Pyrinomonadaceae bacterium | reverse complement strand
CCTTCCTTGATGATATGTTCGTGGCCCCTGCAAGCCCCCAAAAACCCGCCTTTTCGTTAGCAAATTCGTCGTTTAGCTAACGGAAATAGTTTTATTGCAATCACCTTGAGAAATTCTTGAGATTTTAAACACGGATAAGCACGGCGGCGGGAAGTAGGAGGAAGAAAGCAAAAGCAGAGGGCAGAAGGACGATGACAGCAATCGATAGACTCTAACTAATCAGAGTCAATCGATTATTGCCTTCTGCGTTTTGCCTTCTGCCTATTTCCTTTTCCGGGCCTTAACGTCGGTGGAGATAATACTTATCGCAAGACCAAGTCCCGCGATAGCGGCAAGGAGGAAGAAAATCATCGGCATACCGGGATAGCCCAAAATGCGGAATGAGGTCTCAACCCGCATCAACATGGCTGCGCCAACTATGAGGGCGGCGAGAATAAGCCCCAGCGTAATTCTGTTTGCTACTTTCTGAAACCCTTCGACGATCATCTTCTCGTCGATGGCATCAACGTTCACTTTCAGCTCATTGTTACCGACCGTATCCAGGATCTTGTTTATCCTCGAAGGAAGTTTTTCCGCAAACTCCTTGAGCTCAACGATTTCATTTATTAGGTTCGCAGGCGTCAGGCTCTTCATAACATTGCGCTGAAGTATTTCAGTTGCACGTTGACGAATGACAGCGGCGGGCTCGAAATTCGGATCCAGAGAAAAGACGACCCGATCGAGATTCAGGAGTGTTTTGGCAACAAGGGTGAACTCCATCGGCAGGCGAAACCATGTGTCAGCGGCGATCCTGGTTATCTCCAGCGCCACCTGGCCCGAATTCAAGCGGCTGACACTCGCATCCGCATTCTCGGCGACGATTTCGCCAACACGTCTGGTAAATTCGCCTTTGTTAAAACCGGACTTTGGCTCGCCCATCCGGATTGAGATCTCAGCCGCTTCTTCCCCCCTGCCTTCACTGATAGCCATCAATAGACGCAGCAAATTGTCCTGGAAACCCGGTAACAAACGAGTAACCATTCCCAAGTCCAACAAGGCAATGCATTCATCATCCGTGAGCAGGAGGTTGCCTGGATGTGGATCTGCGTGGACTAGCCCGTCAATAAGTATCTGTTTCAGATAAGCGCGAAAGAGTTCCCTCGCCAGACCGGGACCATCGATCTCCATCAGCCTAAGCGGACTCAATTCGGTGATCTTCTTGCCCGGTATGTAGTCCATTGTAAGGACACGGGAAGTTGTAAAATCGTCGACCGGTTCCGGGATGACTATTCTTTCAAACTCTTTCAGGTTCTCGGTGAGTGCTATGAGATTGTTCGCTTCGAGTTTGAAATCCAACTCGCGCAACAAGGTGCGACGCAAGCTCAGCAACAGGTTGCCGAATTCGTAGCGTTTGCCGACCTCGGTATGTTCGTCCATGAAGGTGGCAATTTCCTCCAGGGCTTCGAGGTCTTCAACGATCTGCTCGCGAATGTTCGGTCGCTGTACCTTAACTACCACCGCGCGGCCGTCACGCATCGAAGCCAGATGTACCTGGGCCAGGGATGCAGCGCCGATTGGTTTGGGATCGAACTCGCCAAAGGCTTTTGAAATACGAACGCCGAGTTCGCTCGAAACAATTCGATCGACTTCGTCATATGGAAACGGCTCGATGTGGTCCTGAAGACGGGAGAGCGCTTCAAGATAAGGCGCCGGCAGAAGATCAGAGCGAGTGGAAAGCAACTGGCCCAGCTTTATAAAGGTCGGCCCAAGTTTCTCGAGATCGGCGGCGAGCTCTTTTGCTTCGGGCGCCGTTTCCGCCAAAGCTGCCTCATCAAGCTCGATGTGCTCTTCCAACCCGGCCTGTTTGACTAGATCGGAGCGCCCATACTTCACCATCAGCATGGTGATGTCTTTGTAGCGTTTCAGACGTTCCGGTTTAAGCGAAACCATCTCGTTACCTTCTGCCTGGCCTGCATGGGCATGCCGTCCAATGAAGTCAGTACCACCTCGCGGTTGCGGGTGGGTTCGTTGAGTAATGCTCGATCGGCTGGATCTCGTTTCAAAACGCACTTGCGATCACGAGGTGGTACTGCCTTCATCGCCCATCGCCTTGGTATTTGGACGACACCTTCTTGAGCGCTCGACCTGCCGACCCTATCTCGTGCCTTGAATCCTCAATTGCCCAGGATTGTACTAAAACTTGCCTCAGCTAGTCCTAACGTCTATGCTTCGGGCGATTTGAGGCATCTTGTTTGACGTTAGTGTGTCGCGGCGAAGTCGGAAGTATAACTTTGATGGTTACATCCGGGTTGAATATCGCTCGCCGTTAACCCCCATGAATTTGATAGAGGAGTTGGACCAATGATAAAAAAAATCTTAGCCCTCGTGTTCGGCCTCGCCGTTCTTAGCGGTTCGGCTTTGGCGCAGACGGCGCCCCAGCAGCCCGCAACACCGCCACCCCCCGCGCCTAAGACCCATCTAAAGGTGGGCCAGCCGGCGCCAGACTTTACTCTACGCGCGACGGATGGCAAGACATATAAGCTCGGCGACTTCAAAGGAAAAAAGAATATTGTGCTGGCGGCTTATGTGCTGGCATTCACGGGTGGTTGAACGAAGGAGATGAAGGCGTATCAGGCTGATATCGCCAAATTCGAAGCAACCGACACCCAGGTCTTTGGTCTAAGTGTCGACAGTGTTCCCGCCAACCGCGAGTTTGCAAAGCAGATTGGCGTCACCTTTCCAATCCTCAGCGATTTCAAACGCACAGTGGTAAGGGACTATGGGATTTTCAATGAAGAACAGGGCTTTGGAAATCGCGCAACGTTCGTGATCGACAAAGAAGGCATCATTCGTCATATCGACGAAGGCTCAGCGGCGATCGATCCTGCGAGTGCCGCCGAGGCGTGCAATATCCTGACTCACAAGAAGGCGGCGCAGTAGCTACGAGCTGCGCTTTGACAAACTTAAATTGTGATTGAGAAAAACTAAGAATGATCCACGAAACACACGAAGCGCCACGAAAGAATCCTGGGGTGACCCCCATTCGTGAGACAGTCGATAGATTACACACTTGGTTGTCTCAAGATTTTGCTTTTCAAAGTGATCATTGTTCTACAGAATTACGCCCAGCTGGTGAAGCGGAGGTGAGCTCTGCTGGAGAGCAACTCAC
>DASQKG010000430.1:0-3391 GCA_035630655.1 Pyrinomonadaceae bacterium | reverse complement strand
GAAGTAAATGCCGTAGCCACCGCGCACACTCGTCTTGCCGTTGCCAAACAGGTCCCAGGCGAAACCAACCCGCGGCGAAATATTCTTGCGAGTCGGATTCTCGTAAAGCGGTCCGATTGTCGGCGCGCGATCGGTAAGATTGGGGAGTGCTGAATCGCGGCCATAGATATCAACCGGCATCGTGCTGGTCTCATAGCGCAAGCCGGCGTTGACTGTCAGCCGCTCGTGAACGCGAAAAGTGTCCTGTAGATATCCCGCGAAGAGCGTGAAGCGCCAGTATCGATCGAGAGCGCCGTTAGGTGTGAGGCCGAGAAAGCTTTGAGGAGTGCCCAGCAAAAAAGCACGCACGTTCGGGAAAGTAAAAATGCCGAGCGAGAAGGTCGGGTTCACCATGTTGTCCTGGTAGCGTTCGACCAAACCCCCGAATTTCAAAATGTGCCGGCCGCGCGTATGGACCACGCCGTGTTCCAGCCCAAAAACATTCTGGGTGAGTTTCACGCTGACTGAGGTTTGCGGACCAAAGCGAGGAACGCCCCCGATGTCGATGTTGCCGAGAAACGGGCGTCCGGGAATGAACGGCGCCAGCGTCTGGGTTGTATTTGCTTCGACCTCCTGGCCGACTCGCGTGCGGCTAAAGCCAAACCGCGTCGTGTGAATTGTGTTCGCACTTTGAATTAGACGATGCTCCGCCGTGAAAAACTGATTGCGCGAAGCGAACGTTCGCGGAAACTGTGGAAAGTCAGTCGGCAGTTGCTGATCGGCATTGTCATATGTATAGCGCGCGAATGTTTGATGGCGCTGACTCCAGTTGTGGTCTACGCGGCCCTGGGCGAAGTGTTGCATGAGCTGACGGTTGAACCCGAAGCTAAAATCGGCCAGGCCTCCGCCGAGGGTTGGGCCATTCGGAAGAGGGAATTCGTTCAGATAAGGCCTCACTGCCGGATTGATGGTTACATTGCCGGTAGGGAGGATGCCGCTGCGCGCATTCAGGTCCGGAACAACGGTACGGATATTCTGGCCGAGGTTCTCGCGCAATGATTCGTAGCCAAAAAAGAAGAACGTCTTCTCCTGTTTGATTGGACCACCAATACTGCCGCCGTATTGATGGCGTTTGAATTCCGGCTTTACGTTGCCATCGAAAAAGTTTCGCGCGTCGAAATTGTCGTTGCGATGAAACAGGTAGAGACTGCCGTGAAAGTCATTCGTGCCGGACTTGCTGATCGCGTTGATCTGTCCGCCCGCATTGCGTCCAAACTCAGCGCCATAGGAGTTGGCTTCGACTCGAAACTCCCGGATCGCCTCCACGCCGAGCACCGTGCCGGCAGCGCTGCCTGCTGGACCATTGGTGAAATCATTTTGCGGCGTGCCGTCGAGAAGGTAGACATTCGACCTGGGATCCTGGCCGTTGATGCTCATGCCGAGGCCGTGAGCGACCACCGATCCGCCGTCGCGATGTGAATAGGGAATAACGCCGGGTTGAAGGAAAGCCAGGTCAGTATAGTTTCGACCGTTGAGCGGCAGTTCGCGAATGGCCTGTTCGCCGACCAGGTAGCTCAGCTCCTGCGTTTGAGTGTTGACGAGTGCCTCACCGCTGTTAACTGTAACGTCTGCTCGAACGCCGGAGACTTTCATGACGAGCGCCACCTCGGTCGTCTCGTTGACTGTGAGTCTCACGTTTGGAAAAACCAGTGACTCGAAACCGTTCAACTCAGAAGTCAGGTCATAAAGTCCGACCGGCAGGCCGGGAAAAACGAACCTTCCCTCGCTTTCGCTCGTAGTAAGGCGAGTAAGTCCGGTATCAAGATTTTTTGCGGTGATTTTGGCCCCGACCAGTGACGCTCCATTCGCATCCTTAATGTCACCTGTGATAGTGCCGTCGGTTTGCGCTGCCATGCTGAGGGAAGAAAAAGCAATGATCGCGATTATAAAAAATATCCTGTGGCAGAGGACGGTAAACGAAAACTTCGAAAATCTCATCACTATATTTGCTCCGAGGTGGCTTGGTCGTACTTCCTGTACTAATACTGCGGATTCCAAGAATCAGTTTCACACATTTTCAGGTAAGACGCATTAACTGCGAAGGGAGTTTCCTGCTTCTTTTTGATGACGACAGACTTTCTAGTTAAGTAGTAGACTTTCTTACAGCGATTTGATCTCGTTTCCGAGTAAATGGAAATAATTCCAAATTCCAGTACTGATGCAGTTTCGCGCAGCATTACAGAACCCAGCGCGGCAGCGCGGGAAAAACTGGTGCCGCCTTTGGATATTTTTTCCTCGTTTAGAACGGGCACTTGTGCCATCGCCGAGCGGACAAGTCCGCATTCTAAACGAGTGGAAGAAAACTGGTGTTGCCTTGGAGGCAGCGATCATTAGAGAGACTTATTCAGTGTTAAGTAGCCTAAACGATCCCGCGCTACCGCGCTGGGTTCTGCCTTCGTCGCCTGAATCAAACTGCCTCAGTACTCAAATTTTTGAAAGCTTCAACATCTGGGCTAAGGAGATCGTTTTGAAAACTCTCTCATACTTCTCAATTGTAGCTCTTGTGCTGATCCTGGCGCCGTCCACATTGGCGCAGACGGATCGGGCTTCTCTTCGTGGAACAGTCAAGGACCCTAACGGCGCCGCCGTGGTTGGTTCCTCCATTAAGCTGGTCAACCTCGAGAACGGCCAAGCGCGGACTACGGTGAGCAACGAAGAAGGCGGATTCGCGATAACGTCGCTTCAGCCAGGGGATTATCGGCTGGAGGCTGAGGCGCCAAGCTTTGGCAAGGCCGTTGTCCGACTCAAGCTGCTGGTAAACCAACAGGTGCAGATCGATGTGTCGCTAGAGGTGCGGGCCGACTTCGCAGTGGATCGCGATCTTGGTATGGCCGAAGTGCTCAAGACGGAATCGGCAGTGCAGGGCGCCGTAATTGAGAACCGGCAAATTACGGAGCTGCCACTCGACGGGCGAAACTTTTACGAGTTGAGTCTTCTGGTTCCGGGTGCCGTGCCTCCCGCGCCAGGTTCGGCCGGCTCGGTGCGTGGCGATTTCGCCTTCAGTGTTAACGGCGCTCGCGAAGACAGTAACAACTTTCTGCTGGACGGTGTTTACAACGTCGATCCCAAACTGAACACTTTTGCTGTCCGGCCTCCGGTCGACGCGATTCGCGAGTTTGAAATGCTCACCAGCAGCTACGACGCTGCGTTTGGTCGTAATCCGGGCGCGCAAGTAAATGTCGTACTCAAGTCGGGCGGGAACGACGTGCATGGTTCCCTCTTCGAGTTTCATCGCAACGCGGCTCTTGACGCTCGCAACTTCTTCGCTCCTGCTGGTGAATCAAAGCCAAAATATATCCGCAATCAGTTTGGTGGTTCAATCGGCGGGCCCATCAAACGAGACCGCACCTTT
>DASQKG010000429.1:0-3434 GCA_035630655.1 Pyrinomonadaceae bacterium | reverse complement strand
GAGTGCGGGCTCTACAGCGGCACCACTTGTTAACCTGGGCTCGCAACTCCTCGCGGACATTGACTTTTGAAGCCCAGCAGAAGGCACGCATGTCGGAGAAGATCGAGGCGGCGAATCGTGCTCTCCATTGTGTGGAATCGGCGCAGAAGTATTATCCGGGCGAGGCGGAGCTTGATGAATCAAGCGTCGCAATTCACGAGTTTATCGCCTCGGTAAAAGTCGCCCATTGGGTTGAATTGGCAGAGCGCTCGGCCTTTAAGGGTCATTACCGGCGGGCAATTGAGCGATATCAGGACGCTCTCTTTTACCTGAATCGCGAGTCAATGAAAGAAGACGTTCGCGCTCGCGGCGCCGAACGGATCGGTCGTGAGATTGAACTGCTGCGAAGCCGGCTCCAGGAGCAAAAGAATCTCAAGGCAGACAGCATTAGGGAAACTAAAAGCAACTAACGAGAATGGGAGTGTCGTGGCCTTCGCACAGAAATGCCCAAAGTGTCATAGTTCGCGAATTAGGAAGGGTTACAAGCCAACCCCGCGGCTTTTTCGGCTGGTTGGCATACGTCACCTTTTGTGCAATGATTGCAACTTGCTGTTTACGGGTTTTGCTATAGGCACGCTGGGTTCTGGTCGAAAAACCCGAACAAAACGTCGTTCCACTGAGAAGGGCTCTGCAGCCCGCGACCTATCTCAGGCAAAGGATACTTAGCGTCTCTTCCTGGTTAGATGGGCATCGATTCCTGTCACGATCACATCTTTGGAGAGGTTAAGTTAACTCTTAAGTTTTTGAGGTTTTATGAAAAGAAATCTTCTGTTAATTGCGATTCTCGCCAGCTTGACCTTGCCAACGCTGGTCCAAACTCAAGAACCGCAGCAGCCCAGCGCGCCGTCAAGCCGGGTGTTTTCTCCATCGAGTTCAGTCGACACGCAGGGCATCAAAAACTACTTACTCGGTCCTGGCGATGTCATTGACGTTAGGATCTTTGGACAAGGCGACCTTAACGCCATGGCTGAGGTCGACAGCGACGGCAACATAAGCTCCCTGCCGTTTCTGGAGAAGCCCATCGTTGCCCAGTGTCGAACCGAGAAGGAAGTTCAGAAAGATATCGCCGCGGCGTACGCTAAGTACCTCAAAAACCCGCAGATAAGTGTTCAGATCGCTGATCGGAAGAGTCGGACACCCGCGACGGTGTCAGGCGCAGTCAGGCAGCCCACGAAAGTCACAATGTTGCGGAAGGCCAGACTGAACGAGGTATTGGCCAGTTCCGGTGGCTTCACCGAGCGTGCTGCAGGTACGATTCAAATCTTTCATACTGAACCGGTAATGTGTCCGCAGCCCGGCGAGGAAGCGCAAGGCGCCTCCCTCGACCCCAACAAGGTTCCGCTGGAGGTGGTGAACCTCTCCGATTTGAAGTCGGGCAAGCCAGAAGCGAACCCGGTTATACGGCCAGGAGACTACATCCTGGTCACCGAAGCCGAACCGGTTTATATCATCGGCAGTGTGCTCTACCCTCAGAGCGTTTACTTGACGGAACAGCTTACTTTGAGCCGAGCGCTTGCAATGGCAGGGGGCGTGCGTAAGGAAGGCAAATTAAGTGATATATGGATTCGCCGGCAGAAACCTGGCGCTAAGGAGCCCGAAATCTTACGTGTGGACTACAACGCAATCAGGAAGCTTAAATCGCCGGACGTATTGTTGAAGGCCTACGATGTGATCGATGTGCCCGAGGCAGGAATATTTTCCTCAGGTCGTTTCGCTGACACATTGATGGGTATCGTGACAGGCGGAGCGGCCAGTATGGTCAACTCAGTTGGACCGGCGGCTTTCCAAAATAGAACAATACGTTAATCTGCAACACAAAAACGGATGGGGCGTAACGCCAGATCATCTAGTGATCCAGGGAATAGTTGAGAAATGAAGCACACGAAAAGCATCGCCAGTGAAAGACGGCGGAGAAGACTGATCACGCTAGTTTGGACCACTCTGCTTGCGGCCATCACAATCTTTCTCATCTACAAGGAGATGACAGCCGTACTCTACATCCTGGCCACTCTCGGCGTTACCGCGTTGTTGCTGATTGTCGCTTTTTCCGACCTGCGACCTGGGGAAAAATCGTTGGATGATTCCAACCGCGTCAATGATTCGGCAGCCTTGGGAAGCGGAATTACATCCACGTTTGGCGCCAAACGATCGTGATTTAGCCGGATCGAAATCCGAAAAACAAAACCTATTTCTCTCTCAACCGTACCATTTTTCCTCACTCTCCCAAGCTCGTTTTCTTCATCAAAATTTACTTTAATCGGCGGTTGAAAGTTTAATCCTCTTGTAGCATAATCCGCCTGCGTTCACCTCCCCGGTGAACGAAGTGGTCGCGTGGGGTGAGGACACGTGGCCTTAGGGTGGGGACTGTGGGAGGTCCCCGCCCGCTTTTATTTTTGGACCAACCAGAGATCAGAGGTCAGAGGTCAGAAGTCAGAGGTCAGAGCTCAGGGCGCGTAGTTCAGAGTTCAACCTTCAGGTTGCGCCTTGCGCAACGACACAAGCTAAAGCTTGATGAACTCTGAAGTGCGCGCCCTGACCTCTGACCTCTGACTTCTGACCCGCGCTCGTTATGCAACGATCCTATTGACGTGGCTTCGATTCAGCGTAGAATTCACAAATTACAAACACAGGGGGAAAAGGCCAGTAGTTATTAGTTGCCGTGCGCCTGGCCCATACGATGGTTCTTTCCGAGAGCGCAAAGCAAAGGTTCAAGCGCTGGTTGTTCAGAGGCCAGAAGGAGACTGGATCAGAGGCCCCGAACGTCACCACTCCTCACAAGCAACACTCATGGTGGCAGGTAATGTGTCTGACGGGCGTCGACTATTTCTCCACGCTCGGTTACCAACCCGGAATAGCCTTTCTCGCTGCCGGCGCTCTTTCGCCAATCGCGACGCTGGTCCTGGTTCTGCTCACTCTCTTCGGCGCTCTGCCGATGTATCGCCGTGTCGCCGAGGAAAGCCCTTATGGCGATGGCTCAATTTCAATGTTGGAGAATCTGCTTTCCCGTTGGAAGGGAAAGTTGTTCGTACTGGCATTGCTCGGATTTGTCGCTACCAGCTTCATCATCACGATCACTTTGTCTGCGGCCGATGCCACGGCCCACATTGTCGAGAACCCCTTCGTCCTCGATCACGTTCAATTCCTTCATCACCGGATAATCGTGACGATCGTCCTGATCGCGGCTTTGGGGGCGGTTTTTCTCAAGGGATTTAAGGAAGCAGTTGGTATTGCGGTAGTTATAGTCCTCGTCTACCTGCTCTTTAATGTCACAGTATTGATCACTTGCATTTACGAAGTGGCGACTCAGCCTACGGTAGTGTGGAGCTGGAAAACACTGCTCTTCCAAAGCTATCGAAACCCTTTCTTGATGATCGGAACGGCGCTGATCGTCTTTC
>DASQKG010000428.1:0-9183 GCA_035630655.1 Pyrinomonadaceae bacterium | reverse complement strand
GCCCACCTTTCACGACACGTTCAGTCGAAGAAAGAGGTTCTCCCGATATGTGCGTTCCGGTAATTGCTTCGCCCAGGGAGACACCTGTTTGTGCGCTACCTACTATGGCCATTGTGCGTGCGACTGGAAGACTTGCGATCCCTAATCGTCCGGCATGCGCGGCCGCCCCAAGGCCCGCTGTTCCTAGCGTCATACTTGTTTGGAGAGCTGTTTCCGGAGTCCATAGCGCGGACAGGACCCCGGCCGTCGTCCCTAGCACTTGCTTTAGAGCGCCCGCTAGTCCTCCCTCGTATTCTCCCTCAACAGAGAGACTTGCCCAGTATTGGGTAGCGTACGCTCCAGCCTCGGTGGAGCTTTGGTAAGCGTCGGTCAGCGCACTTCCAATGGTTGATAAGGTCGTACCGAAGGTTGTACCGGTTACGGATGCAGGAGTGCCGGGCGAAGTGTTTGTGGTGTTTTCATCTGATATGGGTTGACTATACAAACCAGAGCGATCAGTGAACCGCAGAGGATTTCCAGAGACAAAACCATATAGATTGTTTCCTTCAATCGCCCCTGCTGGATCACAACATATCCATCTAATTAACCAGGGAGCATAGTAACGCGCACGATGATATGCGAGCCCACTCTCCTCATCGCGCTCTTGGCCCATAAATCTGTAGCGTTTGCGCGCGAAGCTGCCGAAGCTGGTTTCGCCGTACGGCGTGTATTCTTCACGGCTGACGAAATCACCCGCATAGTTAACGACCACATTGCTGCTGCCAAGATGATCGGCAAGTTGATACTGGACGGCAGGCGAACTGTCACCTGCGAAAGCCACACCAACACGGACCAGCGCGATACGCTGCTGGTCGTCCATGACATGGAGCGTATTGTTCTCTGAAGTCGCACCGCCCTGTGTCGCGTAGTGATGCTCGAAGACTCCGTCAACATAGACTGTGGCCTCGATTGAGCCATCCTGTTTCCGCACCAGCTTCTTCACCCGCTGGTCCTGTGAGTCGTAAAGGTATTGAGCATAGACGGAAGGCTGCACTCCTGTTACCTGATTGCGAAATACGCGCAGTCGGTTGCTGTGATCCCATTCGAAGTGGCGGGTGGACGTCTCTGAGACCAGATTACCACTGCTGTCATAGGAATAAGTGAGAGCGGTCGCACCGACGTTCAATGTATCGAGTCGATTGGTGCCGGCCACCAAACTGAACTTGCGCACAAAGCTCGCGCCGTTCGCTCGGTGACTGAATTGTTTGAGATTTCCGGCCGGGTCGTATTCGTAACTCTCGGTATACCCGCGCGCGAGTGTCATGTCCGGCGGTTTAACGGCCTCATCCCAGGGGTTATCTGGCGGCGCGGCGGCATGCTCGCGCCCGTTGGCGGAAAGCAGGCGGTAGAGAGGATCGTAGGTGAACTCTCGCAGGAGCGCGTTACCTGCGACCAACAGTTGGGCCAACTGCGGGTCTCTGACCTGAACAGACTGCGGATTGTTTCGGAAACCGCTCTCCGGCGTCAGGTCTGTAATACTCAAAGTGTTCCCATCCAGATCATACTGATAGAACAAATCCTGAAGCGGTGCGGTAGGAGATGTTGGATTAAAAGTTAGTGGCGCTGTCGCCGCATACTTTTCAGTGCGCATGCGTGTCAGGCGAAACGTATTGCGGTCGTGTAGATGGCGGGTCATACAACCGTTGGCGTAAGCAATCAGAGTTCGTTGGCCTCGCGCGTTGTAGGCGATGTGTCGTACGAAGGCTGTGTCGTCGAGAGTGATGCCTTCCAGCGCACCGGCACGGTTGTAGCGCGGGCGCAGATTCCTACGCGCTCCCTCCACGTTCTCCGGATACGCCAGTTCCCGGATACGATTTAAGGCATCGTAAGAAAATGAGCTGCGATAACTCTTTATATCCAGCAGCGTGTTGGCATAGGTCTCCAGGGACGTTCCTGCCGGCGCTTCCCAGGAGATCCGAGCAAAGCTCATTTGCCAATCGACTGGCGGTGAAGCGAATGGCGCGAGCAATACGGCATCGCTGATTGTGCGACGGGCTTTCTCCAGAACATTCCCCTTGAAGTCATAACTTCCAAATATTAATTCTCCAGCCTCGTCATACTGCTTGTAAGGTCGTCCCAGCAGATTCAGTCGCGCCACGTGGTCTGGCGCCAACCCCGATTCCGCCCCATCTCCGAAGATTGCTCGCTCGCGCAACGTTGGTCGCCCCATTTCGTTGTCACGAGCCCATAAATGTGTACGCCGTTGCAGGGAATCGCGGCCTTGAAGAATCAATGACCCGCTGCTCTCGCGTTGCTCGACCGATCCTCCGGCAGCATCTAATATCACTCGGCGCACTCCGCCATCTAGCCGCTCGGTGCGCAAGGGGCGCTTCTCCAGATCATAACTGTACTTGAAAGTTGTGCGGCCAAGCGCGTCCGTGACTGACAATAGATTGCCGTTTATGTCGTACGTCGAGTGAATGCTGAACCAGTCATTCGGCTCTGAACCATTGCGGCTCACACTAATGACCGTGCGACCGAGTGCATCAACCACTAAACTCTGCGGGGTGTCCCAGTGATGGCGGTACGGGCCAGACTCGGCTGGGTGCGTCCGACCAGCATTGTCGTTGGCGTCGTAGGTATATAACTCCCACGGGGTCGGACGAAATTGCATCGGGTCGGACAACGTGGCGGGAATTCCCTGAATGATGATCTGTTCGGAGTTGTCTGGGTTGATTGTGCGCACGACCTGGCCGCGCGCGTCGTAGTACATGGTGATCTTCCGTCCCAATTGCGCGTCGGTCGGCGCGGTGTAGCTCCAGCCTTCGGAAAAGAACGGCTCATACTTTTCGACGACACGCCCCTTGTTGTCGTAAACCTGCCAACCGCTCACGATGACGTTGATTGGATCCCGAGCGAGGCGCTCGCGTGCAACCGTGTCCCCGGGCGCGCCCGCGCGATCATCGGGCAATAGCCCTTCGCCGAAGACAGGATCGCCGCAGAGGAAATCTTCGGCTTGCGCGCGTGTCTGCAGCAGACGCCCGAATCCGTCAGAGTATTCTATGCTCTCAATCGTTTCATCACGCTCCGTTTCAACCACATCAGTTTGAGTATCGTGATAGACGTGCCGGATCGTGCGTACGGATATGGGCTGCTGCTGCGCAAACGCCAGCAAGTCGTATTCGAATCGTGTGCTCGGCCGATTTTGATCGCCCTGGCTGTTCTTGCCTTGAACATAGATGGCGTCTAACAAACCCGAGGTCGTGAACGTTACGCGTGAGGTATTGCCGTTCGGATCAGTAACCGATTCTGGCTGCAGGAGACGGTAGTTGTAGCTTGCCGCAATCTTAAGTCCGGCGGGATTGACCGCCTCGACCGGCAGCAGATGATGCTGATCGTACTTCACTGTAGCGTCATGCCCGAACTGATCGCGCGAAACCGTCGCCAACCCGCGACCATTAACGCCAGTGTCTTGGAAATCGTACCGTCGCCGATCGGTTGTTACATAGTAGCCGCTCACATATTGCAAACCTTCGCGGTGATAGACGTAGCCTGCGAGTTCCGGCATCTCTGCCCGAAACTCAACGGGATACTCGTCGGTCCATACCGGCGCCCCGTTCGGATCAAGATAAGGCGGCAAATCTGCCGTGGCCGGCCTTTCATCACCAGAACGATACGCCTGGCGCAAGATTTCTTCGGTGAGCACGAGGCTTTCCGATCTCATCAACACCCCGTAGTCCCCGAGTTGTGAATAAGGGAGTCCTACAAATGGAGCGCCGTCGTAGTAGCGCAGTCCAAGTCTGATCGGACGCAGCGTGGCCCGTCCGGCCTGAACCTGCTCCCAGAGACGGAAGGGGGTACCTTTCCCATCGTTGATGACTTCGTGAGAACTGACCCGTGACACACGGTCGACCATATACACGTGTGCGTCGTTTCGTTGAGCGTGTTCGGTTTCCGTGAGAGTGGCAAGATACGGTTCGGCAGACGTCGCTTCCACACGATAGTCGCGCGCGCGGGGCACGGCGACAGCCAATACCTTTCCGGGCTGGCCGTAGGCATCGTAATCACCTGTGAAAGACATTTGTGTCAGTGGCTCGTCACCACGTTCCCATTGCGTGCTTCGCTTCGCAATGGGGAAGGGAAAAAATATTCGG
Organism: Pyrinomonadaceae bacterium; assembly: GCA_035630655.1. GTDB lineage: Bacteria > Acidobacteriota > Blastocatellia > Pyrinomonadales > Pyrinomonadaceae > PSRF01. Next base: position 5,050 of record DASQKG010000428.1, on the reverse strand, counting down.
CGATGGCTAAGGCTGAAATTTTGTTCTTCTTCCCGAACTCCGTTGATCGTTTCAGTCACAGTGTACGGACGGTCTCTCCGATCCGTTCCGTCCGGCGCGTACAGTTCAGTCCTCAACACTTGACCACGCAAAGTTCGCAGCGCATCCCGCTTCGTGCGGCGCGGCAACCGGTCGAGCCACTCAGCTGAACTTCCACGCCGTGTTAACGCTGAAGGATCGCCAGGCCAGAATTCTCGACTGTAGTCAAGCTCACTCCAATCGCCGAACTCATCCCCAACGGGCCCCTGATGAAACCATGTCTTTGTCAGCTTCGGCGGAGAAAAGTGCGTTCGCCGGTTGGGACTGCTGAAGTTATCAAAGGCCACGTGCGGCCCACGGAGGCCCGGGGCGTTGAATTCCTCAAACGTTTCCGTGTCGAGTTGTTCGACCATCCCGAAACCGCGAAACTCTCTTTCAGCGCCGTCCCAGTAGCCGTGATGGTAGCGATACCCAGTAGTTAGTTTCCCGTGCGACAGATGATCAATCACTTCAACCCGTGCTACCACCTGGACTGGAAAAGGCAGGGATGTCTGCCAGCGAGTCTTAGGGTCATCGCGATCTCGGAGGTAGTAGTGAGTAGATGGAAGGTACTCAATCCGTGTCTCCGCTCCCATATTGTTGTCCACGCGGTTTAGCAGGTACGGTTTGTTGCCGCCCGTGAAATCCAGAAACTTAAGGTGATTGCTGGTTGCTCCAGCAGCGGTTCGGCTCCAGAGCAACCCGCTCACACCAGTGCCTTCGAGATCTATCAAACGGACTGTGTCAGACTTGGTCATCGGCGGTGTTCCGGAGATCACAATCGGTTCCCTGCTCCACCCGTTTCCGGTTTGATTGATCCACAACAAAACCCGGCCATGATCTATGTAGACGAGATCCGCGAGACCGTCGCCGTCGACATCGCCAAGCAAAACGCGCTGCGAATCGTAGCCATAAGGGAGACGATGGAGGAGAGACAGTCGGATGCGACTGCCCCAAACGCCGTGCCCTAAGTTGGGCCAGTAGTCGACACTCCCGTCATGTATCGCCACGATGTCCCGAAGCCCGTCACCAGTCATGTCTGCCAGGCGAATGCGTGGGTCGGAGAAATTCACATCCGGGAATTGATCGAGACTCTTGCGTTCAACGTAGGCCGTGCGTTGCCAAGAGCGTCGTGAGTTAGGATCATTGAAGAAACATTCGAAACGGCTACCCGAGCGCAGCAGGTCGGTAATGCCATCACCATCAAGGTCCAGAAGTTTCACCTCTGGGTCCTCTAACCTCACTGATGGCGCTTGGAAGTAAGGTTGGAATGATTTGCGATCCCATGCGGCAGCATGAGTCATCGGGTAATAACCGTTCAAGGGCGCAGCCGTAACGAGCAGATCGGCACGGCCATCCCCGTTGGCGTCAATGAATCGCACGCCGGAATCGCCTAAACGGTGCGGAGGCGCGTTCGCCATGGTGCGCGGCCAATCGAACTGGCCGTTTCCCAGATTGCGCCAGTACCGCACGGCTTCGTTCATCTCGATAAGATCCGGGAGCCCATTGCCATGCAGGTCGACGAATTCGATATTGCGACCGCTTAAGGATTGCAAGGGCAAAGCTTGTCCGGTGACGGCTTTGAATCTCCGCTTGTCCGGCTCGAAGTTGGTGTATCCGTAAACCACAGGCGGAAGTATGGGCTCAGACGAGCGCACGCCTGCATCGTCAAAACCGAATGTCTGAATCTCGCTTAGCAATGAAATCCCGTTATGCGAATCTTGCCCATAAATCAGGTCGTATTCCCGGATCGGATGTGTGGCGCCATCGGCGGTGTGTGTGCTGACCAGTATCTTGTTGCAACGCTGCGTAGTTCGTATCTCGAATCCCGAGCGATAGGTAGACGATTTATCCGGTCGATCCTCATAGACCAGTTTCACTTGGACCAGGAAGGAAGGATTAGACGGGTCTCCGTAGTCTGCATATTTGATCCGCTGCAGCAACGGTTGGTTCCAACGATGTCCTTTACCTTCGCCCGAATCGGACAAGTACTCGTAGACGATCAAGTTTCCGAATGGGTCCAGTGTCTTCGTCAGTTTCCACGAGAAGATTCGGTCAACCCTGTCGGAGTTGGGATCGCGGATAACTGCCGGGTCGCCGCCGGCCCCGGCTGTTCCTGTTGGCGGTCGCGTACCATAGCAGGTGATCAGACCCTCTTTTGTCGCCACTTCCCAGTAATTACTCGTGCCCTCGGAGACGTGTTCAATGCGTGCGAATAGACCTTCAGTACGCGGACGGTAGCGGACGCGCCCGGGATAGTTTCCTGACACCCTAACCAGATCCTCATAACCTGAAAGCAGGAAGACATCACTCGCTGTCTCGGAACTTGCAGTGAGTTCGTTATAACGAGGGACTCCATGCGAGGTTTTGCGAGTGATGCCGGGAACACTGACACTCCAACCTAACCCGAATGGCCCATTCCCGTTACCAGTGCTGTAAGCAAGCTCGAACTGTGGTTGAAAACCATTGCGCCCTTGAGGAAGCGTGATTGGGACTGAGAAGTTACCAGTCCCTGTGTGGAGGTCGGGAGCAAACTTCTCACCAAGTCCGTGCAACGCCCCGCCTCCTTGAGGCAAGGAGATCACTGACGTTGGACTGGAAACAGCCATCGATGATTCAGTGGGCGTTGTTGTGTGTGGTTCTGGATCTAATTCTTGACTCGGTAGCTTCGCTTGTTTGAAGGCCTGACCAGTCATCGAACCGCGCCCGGAGCACTGATGAGACTCAGAGCGCATTTCAGATCCTGATATCGGCACTAACGAGCGCTCATGGTATCAGAACGTTAGCAAAGAGGTATAGGAAGGCACGATTTGTGGTTGAGTTGGATCACTAAAAAGCCCAAAATGACGCATCTTTCCCCAGCGAGTCTGATAGCAAAAACGCGAAGCAGATGGTCACGGCGGCCCAACTAGTCAACTCAGGTGAATTTGGAGTCGAAGGTTCAGCGAGACACTCGAATAGTGAACTCGACCCAGCGGAGAGTTGTGCGGATGGGCTGGCGTTTACGATAGAAGCGCAGAGGGAGATCGAACTAAAGGGTCTATTCGGCTGGAAATGGAATGAAATGGAGTGAGACCGAGACCTACAGATATTTGGATGTTACCGGCTTAGAAAGTCGTACTTGCCGATCGCGTGAAATGGATTTGCAGACGCCCCCCAGATTCAAAAATGAACCCCTATGGTTCAAATACGAACCACCCTAGCTCAAATATCCATCCGGCCTTCTTTAGCTGTTCAATGCCCGCATCAATCGGAACCGCAAAATTGCTATTGCGAGCGATCTCCCCTGGTAGGTGAACGCCATTTCAAACGAAAGCTTCGAGCAATAGACTCCATTTGATCCCGGAGGCCCTGGAGCTTTTCACTCGTAACTGTGAAATGGAGGACATAGAAGGTACGGTTATCTAATTGAAGGTAGTAAATGCGGCCGTCCATGTTCATCCCTCCGTGGACGAACTCGTAAGAGAACACTGTTCCTTTCAAACGACCTTGGAAATCAGTTCCACTGCCGCTGCTGCATACAACGTAACCAGGCAGTCTCTGTAGATTCCACTTCTCGTCATAACGAAAGAGGTCCGCGGCGGTGGCGCCCGGCTCCGTAAATCTCTTGGTCAGGCGAAGGTATCCTTCGCTTGAATCGTTGCCATTAATGAAATCAAAGTGTTCGTTTATATCAAGACGTGCGAGCGCCTTCCATGAAGGTGTAGGAAGATCTAATTTATATTCCAAACCATCCGTGGTGAAGGTTTGGGGCTGAGCGGTGATATTCGCGCTCAAAAGCATAACGAAACAAAGCGTTAGAAGAGTTTTTCGCATTGCATTAACTCCTTAGCGTCAGGAATCGCGCTGTCACTTTCAGATTCGAAGCGCATGATTGTGATCGCTCCCTTTGTCTTCCAACTCAAGACCTTCATCCGCGCCATTGGTCCTATACATCGCCAACCGTTTTATCCCCGCGATTGTGTGAGTCATGTGACCCTGCGTTGCAGCAGCCGCCGGCTGAAGCATAATCTCGACGCTCGGACCGCGATCTCGATCCATTTCCAGAGTTATTCCCGCGAGTTGAAGTCCGTCTTCAAGCCAGAAATCAGATTCCATTTGCCTGGGTACTCCAAGAACCTCCAACCTTGTAGAGCGCATCTTGTTACGTTTACCGAAGTCAGTCAGACTTGTTTGCCAGTCCGAAGGCTCTATTGTTTTTCGCATGTTGTTTTCTCCATTTTCAGCGGAGACTCCAATGGGGATCTTCGCTTTGTTTTTATTAACGCCAACAGATAACCCAATCTGTACTTAAAGCCCCGCTGTCCTGTCGTCGTAAACAATCACCTCGGTCCCAATTGCTGTCATCTCACTCAATTCTTTCGCGGCGAACATAGGTATCCGAATACAGCCGTGGCTGGCTGGATACACCGCGATCGCCGGACTGCCGTGAATCGCAATTCCTTCGTGGATGTAATTAGGGTAATAGAGAAGACCAAGGGAGCTTCGGCGCCACCCAGAGATCTTTCGCAGGACTTTGAACCTCCCTCTCGGAGTGTGAGCCCTGTGACTTTGCCCATGGTCCACATAGGACTTCTCATTACCAGTACAAACCGGAAGGATGTGGGTAACCGAGCCAGTCGCATCAATGATGAATAGAACCTGTCGGGTCAGATCAATCTCGATATGGGCAAAGCCCGTTCGCCGAGGAAGTGGACGCGTGGCCACACGCATCGCTTGAAGTTCGGCCTTCGTCAACTTGCCTGTTCGCTGTCGACCTTGCACCTTTTGAAACGCGATCAAAGCGTGCCGCGAACCGCCGTCGAAATCGCCGTCAACAGGTCCAGTCCAGTATCCAAGGTTTGATAAGAGCTGCTCGGCCTCTTGGCGCTCTTGGAGCGAGAGTTCCTGGCGCTGGGCGCGCTTCGGAACTCGTTTGTCCGGCATAGTCGCATTTGCACTAACCGTAAAGGCCAGGAGCACACACCAGATGAACAGTTGGCTACACCGGCGT
>DASQKG010000427.1:0-7953 GCA_035630655.1 Pyrinomonadaceae bacterium | reverse complement strand
TTCCTGGTGATGGAGTATGTAAGCGGCAAGTCGCTGCAGGACATTCTGAGCGAAGAGAAAAGAATGTCGCCGCAGCGGGCCCTGGAGTTTATCTGTGCCATCGGCGCCGGGGTTAGTGCAGCCCACCGGCAAAATATCGTGCACCGCGATCTCAAGCCTTTGAACATAATGGCCCAGGCCGACATGTCGATTGCCGAGGGCGTCAAGATTCTCGACTTCGGTTTGGCCAAGATCAAATCTGGTGAACTGTTGGGTTCGTTTGTACAGGCGAAGACCAGCGGCTTGATGGGTTCGCCTTTTTATATGGCCCCTGAGCAGTGGTCGGACGAGGAGCCGGACTCGCGCGCGGACGTCTACAGTCTGGGAATAATTCTTTATCAGATGTTATCGGGCGATGTGCCTTTCAAGGGGACGTCGATTCCCTCAATCATGAAGAAGCATCTGACGCTGCCACCGCCAAGTTTCAAGTCGGTCGGAGTTGAGGTGTCGCCGCGAGTTGAAGCGGCGGTGTACCACGCTCTTGAAAAGGAAGTTGAGGCACGCACGCCGTCGGTCGAACAGTTTCTGACCGAGTTGAGGGCCGCGGTCGAAGCCGATGGTGTAACCATACAGTCTGGACGTGAAACCATCGGTGGCGATTTTGGCGCCACCTTGTTTGAACCGTCGCCGGATACAGCGCCGCCGCAGAAAGTGCCCGATGTGCCGGCTGGATCGACGGCCGGCCGGATCAGTTCTGCGGTGCTTAGTCCTGCGGAACAGGAAAGGCTCGCCGCTTCACGGGCACAGCATGAGTTGGAACAACGGGAGCGAGATCGGATCGCGCGCGAGGAGTTGGAGCGCGAGGCCACCGAACGCCGTCTGGCAGCGCAGGAAGCGGAACGCAAGCGGAAGGATGAAGAAGAGCGAGTAGCCCGAGAAAAAGCAGAACGCGAGGAACGTGAACGACAGCAACGTGAGCAGATCGAACGCGTGGAGCGCCAAGCGAAAGAACTGGAAGAACGTCTCGCAAAACTTTCTAACAGCATGCCGCCGGCCGCAGCCACTATCGATCCTGAATCCACGCAGATGCATCAGGGACTCAGGACTGCACAGATTAGCCGTCACAGCATTCCCGGTGTCGCGTCTGCAACTTCCGAGATTGCCACCGGTGTGAGCCTTCCGATCCCGGCGCCGCCGCCGGCTAAGAGCAAGCTACCGATTGTTATCGGCGGTGTGCTTTTGGTTGTGTTGTTGCTGGGCGGTGGTACGGCTGCGTTTTTCATGTTGAAGCCAACCGGCAATGGCGGGAACAACGGAACCAATCCGTCACCGACGCCCACAGTCGGACCTGCCACAGTCAAAGCCGATATGATCATGATTCCCGGCGGCACATTCCAGATGGGCCGCAACGATGGCCCTCGGGATCTGTCGGAATTCCCCGCCCACCGAGTAACGGTGCCATCCTTTTTTATGGATAGGACTGAAGTCACAAATTCGGCGTACGCGGAGTTTCTTCGGAACAGCAATCATCCGTGGCCTACTCATTGGAAGAGCTCGGAGCCGCCCATTGGAGAGGAACTGTTGCCCGTGTCGAACGTGTCCTTTGAAGATGCGAATGCTTTCGCGAATTGGCGGTCGACGCGCGACAACATGACCTACAGGCTTCCGACCGAACAGGAGTGGGAATATGCCGCCCGAAATGGCGACCAAAGCGATCTTTATCCTTGGGGTGATGAGTGGAAAGACAATCATGCGGTACTTAACGAGCCGGCGGCAGCGGCTGTCGGTTCGATGTCGGCTGGTAAGAATCGTTGGGGGATCGACGATCTAATCGGTAATGTCTGGGAGTGGACTTCTTCAAAACTCGGCCCGTATCCAGGTTTCCCCGGGGAAGTTCCTCCGAACAAGGCAGATTGGATCACATTTCGAGGCGCTGGATATAATTCAGATCCCTCCAGAAAGGATCTTCCGATATCGTCGTGTGTACGCTCGGCTGGTCCGCCCAGCTTGAAACGCCCGATGCTAGGATTTCGTTTGGTGCGGCCCGGAGAATAACGCTTGGTGAGCCGCCAGTTAAGCATCCCGTGTAATCAACAGTCGCTGCCATTTCAACCTCCGTATTAGATCATCCTCCTTAAACTGGGCTACAATCTCAGTCGCCAGCAATATTTGTTCAGTCTAAAAAGGCACGGGATTGTGGTTACAATTGTGACTAAACGAGGAGGATCGATGAGTAGTTTTTCGATTTTTCGCTTCTTCTTAGCTGTTTTGGTTTTTTCAGTTGGCGCGTCTGGGGGCGTAGTCGTCACGAATGCGCAGGACGTAGGTGCTGATGTCGGCGGGGGCGCGGGGATCTTCCGGCCGAAGAATCCTGAAACGAAGCGACGGACCGGAAGAACAACGCCGGCCGTGAGGCGCGGGACAGGAGCTCGCGGAACGACAACAACGGCTGCTACTTCCGCCGCAGATTCGGAACAAATTGAAAACTTATTGGAGAAGGGCAACGAGTTTCGCGATGCGCGGCGCTTCGCTGAAGCTGAGGACTCCTATCAAAGCGTTCTCAAGATAAAACCTCGAGATAGCCGTGCGTCGTATGGGCTCGGAAACGTTTATGCCGACCAGCAACGCTGGGAGGAAGCTGAGAATGCTTACCGCAATGCTGTGCAGGGACCTTCAGACGTCGATGCCCTGGTGGCGTTAAGTGTGGTGTTGGTCCAACCGCGCACCGGAGCCAGTAATGCTAAGCGCCTGGCTGATGCTGAAATGTTCGCCCGCCGCGCATTACAACTACAACCGAAAAACGCAGTTGCGTGGGATCGTCTGGGCGTTTCACTACAGGCGCGGGGAATATTCAGTGATGAGACGGAACGTGCTTACCGTCGCGCTGTGGAGCTGGATCCCGAATTTGCTGTTGCTTATGCGCACCTTGCGCGTGTGTTGAAGAAACGCGGACGCGCTCAAGAAGCCGCCCCGCTTTATGAGAAAGCGGCGACACTAGCGAAGGACCCGGCCACGCTGAATCTCATAGCCGAATCCCTGCAAGCGGAGCAACAGTGGGAAAACTCGGAGCCCATACTGAAGCGGGCACTCGAAATCGATGGGCGCAATCCAAACGCGCTTTACTTACTTGGTCGAATGCTGGTGGTTTATAAGCGGTATCAGGAAGCAGAGCCGCATTTGAAACTCGCCACCGAAATTAGTCAGAAAGCGTTTCAACCTTTTAACCTTCTCGGTCGCACATATCTCGCGCTGGAGCGTTACGAAGAGGCCGAAGTAACCTACGAACGCGCTGCTGGATTAGCGTCAGTGGGAGATCGCAAGGAACTATCCGGGGCTTTCGGTTTCGAGGGAGTGGGAGACGGCTATATGAAAGCGAAGAAGAAACCCAGCGCGGCGCGCGCTTATAAACGAGCGTTGGAACTCGATCCCTCAAACAAACAACTTGAGCAAAAACTGGCCCGCGCTCGTTAACCGGGCCACTGCCCGGACACAGAATTTCAGGAGCAGTTGCCCTCTATGAAGCGTTGCCCCAAGTGTAATCGGAGCTATCCGGACGATAACCAAAAGTTTTGTACGATTGATGGGGGTTTGTTGATTGCAGCGAGCCAGGCTTTTGATCCAAATGCGACAATAGCCACTTCCAGGTCGACAGGGGATATTCCGACTGATGAATCGGTGAAGGAAGAACTGCGGGACCTGGCCGCCACCATCGCCTTTACACCGGCTTCGACGGGCGGGGTACCGAGACCAACCGGCCCGGCGGGTTCAGAGACCGTTTATGATCTCGGATCCCAACGTTCTACACCGCCGCCGACATCGCCCGTAGCAGCCTCCCCGCCAGCGGCAGTCAGTCCAGCTCCTCCCGCCAAAAAATCGAAGGTCCCGTTAATACTTGGGATGTTGCTTTTACTGCTCCTGCTGGGTGCCGGCGCAGTGGTTGCGGTCTTCTTTGTCGTTATCAAGCCACGCCTCAATGAGATGCAAGCGGATCGTCGGGTAGTTACTACAACCGAGAGCAACAACAACACAAATGCAAACGACAACACCAACTCCAGCGTCGAGAAAACGACGACTGACGATGCAGTTGCACCGCCCAACACTCTTCTGTTTGCGAATTCAAGTGCAAACCTCGATGGCAAGCTTGCTGAGCATTACCTCGATTTTTCCTTTAACTATCCCGACACCTGGCATACCGATCCGAAAGCCGGCGTGCCTGGCGCGAGCAACTTTGTAAAAGTCGAAAGAAGGTTGCCGCCTGACTTTACGCAGGAGAATTTCGCTGTAGGTTGGTATACAAGCAAAGGAACGTTTGAAGCGGACGAGTCTACATTCCCGCAGTTAGTGGAGATCCTTGGCGCGAGTTTAGCGAGAGGTTTTCCAGAATATCGAAAGGTCTCGGAAGGACCGACGAAGGTAAACTCGCTCGACGCCTATGAGTTTCGCTTTGTGAGTGTTTCGAGGGCAACTGAAAAAGGCGATCTTGATCTTTGGGGCCGGGTCATATTCGTACCTTCTGGTGTTTCCGGTGAGCAAACCGGCGCAACATTGATTTTATTGGCAACCTCTTTAGCTCCAGAATTATCCGGCGTCGAAGACGTCGGAGAGAAAGGCGAGATGCCGGTGATTCTTGAATCTTTCCGTTTTGGCAGGCAACAATAAGAGAGAGTGACTTTAATTGGTACCGCGAAGCGGTTATGTAACTTAGCCCAGGGTTGCCGCGCCGCGCGGCTACCCTGGGTAAATGAGTCTAACGATACCCAACCCCAACCGGGGTTGTGTCGGCTGCGAGAAGCGTGGTCATGCGATTCAAGGAACTGATGATTGATACCTTTGATTAGCACCGTAGGACGTAAAGTGATTCAATTTCCCAATAGCCTCTTACGCATCGGCGACAACTTGAAAGTGTGTCAGACGATTAAAACAGAGCATTAATATCATTAATGAAAAATACTAAAGGTGAAAAAACGTTATGGACGCCCGCGCGCCTGGCTTCCACGATGCTCGTGTTGTCGCTGGTTGCTGTGTTCGGAGCCTCCAGTTGCAGCTCGGGCGATGAAACTCGAACAAACCCTTCGTCCCCCAGCGTGGCCACAAACTCAGCGCCGGCGCCGGCTAGCTCGGCCGCTCCGCCGGCAACCTCCGCGCCTCCTTCACGTTCTGCGGTGATTACTTTGCCGGTAAGCGTGACCGACGCCGAAATGAAAGCGGTAAGCGGCGCGCCGATAAAACTCTCGAAGTATGCGGGCAAGGCCATGATCATAAATCTATGGGCCACGTGGTGTGGTCCATGCCGGCTCGAAGTACCGGAACTGGTCAAGTTGCATAAGGAGTTTCGCGCGCAGGGACTGGAGGTCATCGGACTTTCAACCGAAAACCCGGAGGAGTCGAGCGATAAAGTAAAAAGATTCGTGCAGGACTTCGATATAAATTATCGCATCGGTTGGGCGTCGTACGACGTAGCGGTAACTCTTATGCAGGGCACGGATTCAATACCTCAGAGCTTTGTCATCGGCCGCGACGGACGGGTTGTCAAACGATTTGTGGGCTTCAACCCAACCACCACGCCACCCGCGATTAGATTGGCAGTTGAAGAGGCCCTCAACGCCAAGGCTGCCGACTGAGAGTGGTCAGTGGTCAGAGGTCAGAAGTCTGAGATAGGGCGCGTAGTTCGGAGTTCAAGTCTAGCTTGTATTGTTGGGCAAGACGCAACCTGAAGGTTGAACTCTGAACTCCGCGCCCAGACCTCAGGGCCTCTGACCTCTGACTTCTGCTTTACTCCGACTCCTTCGCCTCTTCCAACTCTCGCTCGCCCTCTTCTATCAATCGTTCGCCTTCCCGCGCCAGCTCATCATCCTGCAGTCCTTCTCCAACGCTCTTTTTAGCTTCACCCTTGAGTTTCTTCATTTGGGCGTCGACGCGTTCTCCAACCTGATCAATCGGAGCCGGCTCATCCAATTCATCCTGAGTAACAATTTTGTCCGTGTCCAAATTCATTGTTGTCTCCCAATATTCGTCATTCAGTCTCTGAACTTTGATCTTGTGATGCTAAGTTACACTAAGCCGGCGGGAGAAAGAAATCCGCAGATTACAAAGAAATCCGCAGATTACATAGCGCGGCCTAGGCCGCAACCAAAATAAGGAACGCTCCATGACTCACTTTTGGCATTATATGTTTGCGCCAACAAACAAGAAGCCGGAGGCAAGTCATGAAGCGTTTTCTGGAGCGGCACAGTGGCCGCATCACTGGAACTCTTTCGGGGTTTGATCGGGTGCTGTTCCGTGGCACCTTGCGTTCGATTGCGTATGTTAGCGGGTTGGAGGTTTTCCTGTACAGCCAACATGTATTGTTCAAAGACTTTGGCGGCTATGCTGAAAGTTTGTCGCAGCGGATCATAGAACAAGCGAAGCTTACCGCCGGCAAGTTGAAACGACCTTATCAATACTTGCAGTCTTCTAAGGCCTCGAAAGAGGAACTGGCGCTGCAGATCAAGGAAAGGGATGGCATCAAACAAGGACTGGTGGCGGTGTTTGCGTGCGTCGAACCCTGTCAGTCGTTTGATTTGAAGAGAGATAAAGTGTCCAAGCATTTGCTGCTGATTTCGAAGGAACGTAAGTGTTTGCATCTTTACTTCTACTATGTGGACCGCGAGTTTGGCTTGATGCATATCAGGTTGCAGACCTGGTTACCGTTCACGATTCAGGTCTGCCTCAACGGACGTGAGTGGTTGGCGCGGAAGATGGACCGGGCCGGGATTACTTACACCAAGCGAGACAATTGCTTTACCTACATCGCTGACCTGAAGCGAGCGCAACAGTTGATGGATCGATTGACAGAACGCAATTGGGGACGTTTTCTCGATGCCCTGGCGCAAAAGGTTAACCCCTGGATCCATCCTCGGACCGGACTGGATGTGAGGAGCTACTACTGGAGCGTTCGCCAGGGAGAATATGCCACGGACGTGATGTTTCGGAGCGCCGCCAAGCTGGCCGAGATCTATCCGCGGCTGCTGCGCCATGCCATGTTTGAGTTTGGCAGTGAAGAAGTGATGCGATTTCTGCAGCGCCGCACTAACCAGCGTTTCGCGGGCGAGGCCAGCAGCGATCTGCAACGGCGCATTGAAGGTATCCGAGTGAAACATCGGGTGGAAGAGAACTCGATCAAAATGTACGACAAGCAAGGTAGCGTGCTGAGGATCGAGACCACGATTAATAACCCCCGACGTTTCAAAGTACATCGGAGCGGTATCACCCGTGGGAAGAAAGTTATGAAGTGGCTGCCGATGCGCAAAGGCATCGCCGACATCCGGCGCCGAGTAGAACTCAGCCGCGCGGCCAACGGGCGCTATTTGGATGCGCTTTCTGTGGTCGGAGTGAAAACGCCCTCCTACCGATTGTTGGACCGAGTTAACCATGTGGTGAAGAAGCTGAAACGACAGTATCGGGCTTTGCGGCCGATTAGCCCCGATGACGCCAGCTTGTTTCAAGCCATTCTCCACGGCGAACACTCTCTCCAAGGGTTTCGTAACCGAGACCTGAGGAAAACTTTGGCCGACTCCGATTCAAGAAAGGCTTCCGCTCGCGTGAGTCGTTTGCTCGCCTTACTGCGCGCTCACAAATTGATCTACAAGGTGTTCAAAACCAACTACTATCGCATCACTCGAAAGGGGCACCAGGTAATGGCCACTGCGCTTAAGTCCCGACAGCCAGAGATTGCCCTCCTGGCGGCTTAATTTCTTGCTAACAAAACAAGAAGTTGTCGGTTTGCTTCGCAGATTTTGTTGAAGTAGAACAGCCTGCACGCTGCTCTGTCCGATGAAACTACGGCTCCTGTCATCCTATTGCCTCACAACAAAATCTACTCCTACGGTGATTCGTTGCCTCATAAATAAATCTACTCGAAACGAAAGTTGGTTTTGCGCCTGGTAGTGTGCCTTTTGAATGAAAACGGCACAAGCGAAGTGATTGTTCTTCAGT
>DASQKG010000426.1:0-9400 GCA_035630655.1 Pyrinomonadaceae bacterium | reverse complement strand
CGCGACGCAAGCTAAAGCTTGATGAACTCTGAACTACCCGCCTTAATCGCAGCAATGGCTCTTATTGGCTTTTTCCGAGGACAACAAGCTCCGGCTTCATGGCTTCGATCGACACTTGTCGAGCGACTTCCTCGGCCACGCGTCTAAACGCAATTGCCTGGGGCGAATCCGGATGACTGACAACTACCGGCGAGCCTTTGTCGCCACCCTCTCGAACTTCCATGCCCAATGGGACAGTTCCCAGTAGAGGCACGTGATACATCGCAGCCAGTTTTGCCCCGCCGCCTTCGCCAAAGATGTTGTAGCGATTGCCTGTGTCCGGAGCGATGAAGTAGCTCATGTTTTCGATAATTCCCAGGATTGGAATCGCAACCGTCTCGAACATTCTGAGGGCCCGTCGCACGTCTGCAACGGCAACGTCCTGTGGAGTAGTCACCAGGACAGCGCCTTGAACCGGCACCAGCTGGGCCAGCGACAACTGCACATCGCCCGTACCCGGCGGCATGTCGACAATCAAATAATCCAGCTCGCCCCATTTCACGTCTGATAAAAACTGTTTCACTAAACCGTGCAGAATTGGGCCACGCACGATCATTGGCTTATCGCCCGGTTGCAGCAGCGCCATCGACATCAGTTTGACGCCGTAAGCTTCGATCGGCACCAACTTGTTGACGTCCACCTCTGGTCGCGCATCGGCAGCGCCAAGCATGATCGGCACGTTTGGTCCATAGACATCGATGTCCATTATCCCCACACGCGCGCCATCGAGTGCGAGCGAGACCGCGAGGTTTACCGCGACTGTCGATTTCCCTACCCCACCCTTCCCGGACGAAACGGCGATGATGTTGCGAATGCCTTCAATGGCCAGCTTGTCTCCAATGCCCCTACCCTTTGGCACCTCCGCGTCCATGGTGACCGTGACCGACGTGACACCCGGCAGCGCGCTCACAAGCTCCTGCGCCGCACTCTCCATTTCGGCTTTCACCGGGCACGCCGGCGTAGTTAGCACGATGCGAAAAGAGACCGCCCCGCCCTCAATCTTCAGGTCCTTGATAAAGCCCAGCGTAACGATGTCTTTATGTAGATCCGGATCCTGGATCTGGCGCAGTGCGCCTAGTACGAGTTGTTCAGTTACTTGTGACATAAGAGTTCGGAAAAGGGATTATGACTTGGAAAGCGTAGCTGATCGATTGTTGTAACGCAAACTGCTGGTCTTTTTACTGGGACCGCGAGCGTCTCACCCGGCGAGCGTGCGGAGGGACGATTTGAGTGCTTAGGAGACCAGCTGCGCTTAGCTCGCACCGGCGCCGCGGCGGGCGAGACGCCCGCGGTCCCAGTACGCGTACAACTACTGAACCTTCTCGATTACAAGCGCACTATTCTTGGATCCAAATCCGATGCAGTTGCACAGTGCAACCTGGACCTCTGCCTTTCGCGCCTGGTTAGGTACATAATCGAGATCGCATGCAGGATCGGGCTCATCGAGATTAATGGTGGGAGGAATCAGTCCGGTCTCCATGGCGCAAAGCGCTGCTCCCAGACCCGCGGCGCCGCTGGCACCCTGTGGATGTCCGATTTGAGATTTCGTTGCCGACATCGGCGTCTTGATCGCTCGACCATCAAGGACCAGTTTCAGCGCACTGGTTTCGATTCGATCGTTGAGAACAGTGGATGTGCCATGAAGATTTACGTATCCAACGTCTGTCGGCCCACGGCCGGCCGCTTCGAGCGCAATCTTCATGGCGCGTGCAGGCTCATCTCCACTTTCCTCCAACCGCACACGGTGATAGGCGTCGCAGGTTGCGCCGTATCCAGTAATCTCTGCGTAAATCTTTGCACCCCGCTTTTTGGCGCGCTCATATTCTTCCAACACATAAATCCACGAACCTTCACCCAAGACGATGCCGGAACGATTGAGTGCGAAAGGTCGCGACGCGCGGTGAGGCTCGTCGTTCCAGTCACTGGTCAGTACTGTCATCAAGTTAAAGCCTGCGAGAATCCCGGGCGCGATCGGCGCGTCGACGCCTCCTGTCAACATTACGTCCTGGCGGCCAAGTGCTATATGTTCAGCCGCGTAAGCGATAGCGTCGGTTGAGCTCGTACAACCAGTCGAAACGATGTGGGAAAGACCACGTAGTCCAAACGCCATCGACAACTCACTTGATAAGCCACCGTGTGTTGATGACGGAATTGTATACACACTGGCTTTATAAGTTGGACCAACATACCAGTATTCGTATTGCTGTTCCGTGAATGCCAACCCTCCGCCGCCGGTCCCCAACACGACACCAATGGAACGACGATCTTCGAGCGTGAGGTCATCATAAGAAATTTGTGCGTCCTCGAAGGCCTCGCGGGCGGCCGCCAAAGCCAGCGGCACCGTGCGTGGCACATGCTTGCGATCTTTTGGACTGAGCTGAGCTTCCCAATCGAAATTCTGAACCTGTGCGGCAATCTTTACTGCAGACTTCGACACGTCAAATGAATCAATTCGACGAACGCCACTTTCGCCGTTGACCAGTGCATTCCAGAACGCCTCGCGGCCGATGCCAATCGGCGTGACACATCCCATGCCTGTAATTACCACTCGCCGGGGCCGTTCTAAGTGACTAAACATGTAGTTTGATTTCCTGAGTCAGGGCTGAAAGGTCGGATTGCGCGCGCAAAGAATAACACCGCACACGAACAAATCGCCAAGCGAAATAATACAGGCTGGGCAGGTCCGTATTAATAATTTAGGCGTTGCGAGTGCAAAAAATAAGGGCAGCGGCGCGAAAGTAATAGTCCTGAAAGAGTGAAAAACAGTAACGATCCACGAATCACACGAAGCGGCACGAAAGAAATTTCAGGTTCGAGTCATTTCGTGTTTTTCGTGGACCGTCTTTTCTTCGAGGATGACCAACCATCCTGGGAGCACGAATCTGCGGACCCCACCATCACTCTACTTTTGTTCCACACTCGTTACAGAACTTTGAGCCAGGCTGGATTTGCGCACCGCACTTGCCACACGGCACAACTTGTCCATCTGTTTCAATCTTCGCGCCACAATCGTTGCAAAACTTGGCGCCGGCAAGGTTCGCGACTCCACACTTGGGGCAAGCCACTTTAGCACCGCCGCCACCGGCATCGCTTCGCGCTTGATTCTGTGACTGGTTCATCGCATTGGTCATCGCTCCGGCCATCGCATTACCAATGGCGAAGCCCGCTCCCAATCCTGCCCCGGTGCCCGCGCCGCCGCCTCCTGTGTTTTGCGCGGCGTCACGCATCGCATCGGCTGCCTGAAACTGGGCGTAACGGCCAACGTCCCCAATAACCCCCATCGACGTGCGCTTGTCCATAGCGGCTTCAACTTCCGCCGGTAACGAAATGTTCTCAATCACAAACTTGGTCAGGTCGAGGCCAAACCCGTTGAAGTCTTCCGCCAGTTTGCTTCGAGTAAACTTGCCCAGCTCGTCATAGTTGGAAGCCAGATCGAGCGCCGAAATCTTTGATTCGGCAAGCGCATCACTGAATCCGCTTACCAGGGTTCGCTTGAGTTGTCCTTCTATATCTTCAGTGACGAAATGCGCGTTAGTCCCCGCGACCTCCTTAATAAAAGCGCGCGGGTCGGTGACGCGAATCGAATAAATACCAAATGCCCGCAGACGGACCATGCCGAAATCTCCATCGCGCATCATCACCGGATTCGAAGTGCCCCACTTGAGGTCGGTAAACTGCTTCGTGTTGACGAAATAAACTTCGGCTTTGAATGGAGAATTGAAACCATACTTCCAGGCCCCCAGCTTTGTAAGGATGGGTGTATTGCCGCCATCAACCGTGTATAGGCCCGGTCCAAAAACGTCGGCTATCTGGCCCTGGAAAACGAAGACCGCCGCCTGCGACTCGCGCACTGTGAGTTGAGCGCCGTTTTTAATCTCCTGACCGTGAACCGGAAATCGATAAAGTAATGTGTTACCCGAATCATCCAGCCACTCAATGACTTCGATAAACTGCGAACGTATGGCATCAAGAATCCCCATTTAATTTCTCCTTTGTGCGGCTACAGCCGCCTTTCGTCTAATACGACTTGAATCCTTTGTCAGTTCTCCCTGTCCAAGCCAGTGAAATATTTGCACAAATGTAGCCGCGTGGAAAGAGATTTGATGTAAAGCAAACTGTTAGTTTCCGAGACCGCGCCAGAAGTTTGTTGGGCCCATCCTCGCTCATAGCAAATGGGCCTGCAAACTAACAGTTTGCTTTACAAAGAGCTTAAAAATGACCAGAACAGTCAATCCACCAGCGATGTCGATGGCACTATCATAGATTGATCCCGTCCGGCTCGGCACAAAACTCTGATGCAATTCATCCAGCAACGAATTAACCACGACCAGCAGGACGCTTAACTCAAACCAACGACGCCGAATGAATACGCGGGTTGACGTTACAAATGCTCGCCTCGCAAGAAACGCCAGAACCGCATACTCGAGAAAATGACCAGCCTTCCGTACCAGGACGTGTAATGAGACAAGTTCAGCTTCACTGTAACCCGGGAATAACCACTTCAGCAGGGGCCTAATAAACCTCGAAGTGTTGCTGGCTGAAAACCCCGCGGTTGAAGCAAAAGAAATAAGGCCAATGCAGAGGACCAACGGTCCATAACGCGACAACCGCTGCAGCGCAGAGGCGCTAGCCCCTTGATGCGTGGGACCGAATGTAGTCATTGGATGAAAAAAGGGAAGCTCTCAAGGCTTCCCTCGACTTGGACTGAATTGAGAATGAGCGCGCTATAGGGCCGCCGCGCCCGAAACTACTTCGATGATTTCGTTTGTGATGGCAGCCTGGCGCACGCGGTTCATGTTCAGAGTCAGTGAATCGATTAGTTCACGTGCGTTCTTCGAGGCCGAATCCATTGCCGTCATGCGCGCACCATGTTCGGACGCCACTGACTCGAGCAGAGCTCGAAAGATTTGTGTTTCAACCAGACGCGGAAGGAGCCGTGAGAATATTTCCTGCGGCGGTTGTTCGTAGATGTAGTCAACAAGTGTTACGGGTTGTGCAGACGAAGACGCCTCCTCAGTCGCACCTTGTCGGGCAACCGGCAAGAGCTGCTCGGTTACGACGCGCTGCTGAATCACCGACTTGAACTCGTTGTAGATAATAAACGCCTTGTCGATTCCCTGGTCTTCGGTAAATCGCACGATGACGTCGTGGGCAACTTCGAGAGCTTCGGAAAACTCAACTCGGCCTTTGCCAGTAAGGCCGATATATTCACCAATCACCGAGCCTCTTCGGCGGAAATAATCTCTACCCTTTCGGCCAACCGCCAAAACCTCAATCTGTTTTTCCGGGTTGGCGTTGATGAAAGCCTGCGCCGCTTTGATTAGATTTGTATTAAAGGCGCCACACAAACCTTTGTCGGCAGTCACCAGCACCAGCAGATATCGTTCATCGCCGCGGGCATCGAGTAGTGGATGATGAAAATCTTCGTCCGTGCGGTCCGCGACTCCGGCCAAAACCTCCATCATTTTGTTCGCAAAAGGTCGCGCTGTCGTTACGCGGTCCTGTGCACGCTTCAGCTTGGCAGCGGAAACCATTTTCATGGCCTTCGTGATCTGCTGCGTGTTCTTAACCGACTTGATCCGCCGGCGAATGTCTAAAAGATTAGGCATCTGCTACGAAGATTACGCTCCAACTGGAGCAGGCTGCGCTGCCGCTGCCGGTTTGACCACTGCGGCTGAATCCCCTGACGTTTTTTCGGCCCACATGACTTTGAAGTCCGATAAAACCTGATTGAGATCCGTTAGAATCTCCTCAGTTAAACTCTTCTTATCACGAATACTCTGCAACAGTCCTGGATGAGAATTCTCAACAAACTTAAGCAGCTCGGCCTCAAACCGGCGAACGTCCTCCACCGGCACGTCGTCCGTATAACCGTTGCTGGCGGCCCAAATCACGAGCACCTGGTTTTCAACGTTCACCGGTTGATACTGGGGCTGTTTTAGAATCTCAACCAAACGTTGGCCGCGAGCAAGCTGCGCTTGCGTGGCCTTGTCCAGATCCGAGCCGAACTGTGCGAACGCCTGCAGTTCCCTAAACTGCGCTAAGTCAATTCGCAGTGTGCCGGCAACCTGCTTCATCGCTTTGATCTGTGCCGAGCCGCCGACACGCGAAACGCTGTTGCCTACGTTAATAGCCGGGCGAATGCCGCTGTTGAAAAGGTCCGCTTCCAGGAAGATCTGACCATCCGTGATCGAGATCACGTTGGTGGGAATGTAAGCCGAGATGTCTCCTGCCTGCGTTTCGATGATCGGAAGACTCGTAAGCGATCCGCCACCCTTCAGGTCAGACATCTTTGCAGCGCGCTCAAGCAAGCGAGAGTGGAGATAAAAGACGTCGCCCGGATAAGCCTCACGACCCGGCGGACGTCGGAGCAATAACGATATCTCGCGATACGCTGCTGCTTGTTTCGAAAGATCGTCGTAGATCGTCAACGCGTGACGGCCGTTGTCGCGGAAATACTCGCCCATCGCAGCGCCGGAGTATGGCGCCAGAAACTGCATCGCAGCCGGATCGGAGGCTGTCGCCTTCACCACGATTGTGTATTCCAGCGCGCCAAAGTCTTCCAGCGTTTTCACAACCTGCGCCACAGTCGATGCCTTCTGACCGATGGCAACGTAAATGCAGATTACGTCCTTGCCCTTCTGATTGATGATTGTATCGACCGCTACCGCGGTCTTTCCGGTTTGTCTGTCGCCGATGATCAGCTCGCGCTGGCCACGACCGATTGGCACCATGGCGTCGATCGCCTTGAGTCCGGTTTGTAGTGGTTCCTTAACCGGCTGTCGATCAACAACGCCTGGCGCGATTCGTTCAATCGGGTAGTAGGTTTCCGTAATCACTGGACCACGGTTATCTATGGCGTTGCCTAAAGCATCAACCACTCGGCCCACCATTGCGTCGCCGACGGGGACCTGCATGATGCGGCCCGTGCGCTTAACGATGTCGCCTTCTTTGATCGTCTGAAAATCGCCAAAGAGCACCGCGCCGACTTTGTCTTCCTCAAGATTCAGCGCCAAACCCCGCACGTCGTGCGGAAACTCGATCAGCTCCCCCGCCATCACCTTTTCCAGCCCGTGAATCTCGGCGATTCCATCACCAACCTTGATGACTGTGCCGACTTCCATCACGGTAACGCCGGTTTCAAAGTTCTCAATTTGCTTACGAATGATTTCGTTAATTTCGTCCGCTCTGATCGGTTCCATCGTTTACCTCTAGTATTAACCTGCGAGTTCCTCGCCCAGGCGTGTAAGTTGATTGCGTACCGAGCCGTCGTAGATAGTTGAGCCAATGCGCGTGACGATTCCACCAAGGAGTGTTTCGTCGATTTGAAAATTCAAGCGCACCTTTTTTCTGGTTACCTGGCGAAGGGTCTCTTCGAGCGCGGTTTTCACTGACTCAGGAAGCGGGCGGGCGGAAGTGATTTGAGCGCTAATGGCGCCGGCACGCTCGTCCAAAATCTGCGCCAGCTTCTCATTTACCTGCGTCAGCTCACCCAGTCTCTGGTTCTTCAATAACACACGGAGGAAATTCGCTGTTGTCTGCCGCACTTTTGTGCGCGCCAGCAGCTCGCTCAGAATCCTGACCTTTTGTTCGTATCCAACGGTTGGATTCGTAATCGCTTCCAGCAGAAGTGGGTTACCCAGGATCATCTTTTCCCAGGCGACGAGTTCGTCTCGAACCTCTCCGACTTCGTTGTTGGCTATTACTACGTCAGCCAGCGCCGAGGCATAGCGGCGCGCTACAGTCTGTGAACTCAAGCCTGCATCCTCCCGAGTTCTTCGACATTCAGATTCGCGAGGCGCGCGTCATCTTCCGGTTTCATCTCCTGCTTCAAAATATTCTCTGCAAGGCGCACACTTTCATCGGCCGCGAAGCGACGTAGTTCCTGCCTGGCGGCTTTAGCCGCGCTCTCGATTTCC
Organism: Pyrinomonadaceae bacterium; assembly: GCA_035630655.1. Lineage (GTDB taxonomy): Bacteria > Acidobacteriota > Blastocatellia > Pyrinomonadales > Pyrinomonadaceae > PSRF01. Next base: position 1,442 of record DASQKG010000426.1, on the reverse strand, counting down.
CGATTCGCTTGTTCTTTGATTTTGGCGATGTCCTTCTCAGTGGATAAGGCAAGCCGCGCCTTCTCTGCTTCGGCCTCAGCTCGCGCCTTCTCCTTTACGGCTGCTACCTCGGCATCCAAACTCGCGAACCGGGCTTCCACTTCAGACAGTTTCGCTAGCGCTGCGTCCCTCTCTTCACGGGCGGTCTGCAACTCTCGCTTAATGGCTTCGCTACGCGAACGAAGCGCTTCGCGTACGGGCCTGCCAAAACGACGGTGGAGAAGGAATGCGGCGACAATAAAGAGAAATAGGTTCGCGAATTTCCACAACTCCAGTCCTGGATAGTTCACCCACCAGGGTAGAAGTCCACCTTCCGCAAACGCAACTAGCGCAACCAATGTAAACGAGTCGGAAAACAAAGTAGCTCCGCCTACAGTCTATGTAGTTCTCTGTCCAGTGACAGGGCGATGAAGAATCTGCTGGCTGATCTCTACGGCCAGGTTTCGAGCATCCCTCTCCAGGGCGACTTTCGCCTGCTCAGTTTCGCCGGTCAGCCGCTGCCGTTCGTCGAGAAGCTTCCGGCTAATCTGCAAGCGTAACTCTGCGATTCTCCGATCCCTATCACCCGCTAACGCCTGCCGCTCGCGTTCCATCAGCGAGTAACCCTCAGAACGAGCCTCACGCAGCCGTGTCTCATACTCGCGAAGCTCCTGCTCCACCTTAAGCATTACGCTCGCAGCTTCGCTCAACCGGCCCTTCGTCTTCCGATCCCGTTCCTCAAGAATCCGGTTAATCGGCTTGAGCAACGTCGCGTTCACCACTGCCACCATGATGATGACGAGAAGAAGATGGAAAAGCAGAGTGCCGTCCGGCACTAGCTGTATCGTTGGTCCCGAGAAGGCTAGTAGCAACCCTATCCCCTGAGCAATTATTGGAGATCCACAAAAGCGTCGGAGTCTAACACCCTGTTTAAAAACCGGTCAAGCACGCACACGTCTAAAAGAAAACCCCAAGCTTTTGGCCCTTAGCAAGCCCACCAAACCATCCAACCTATTGTACTTCGTAAATCCGCCAGTGGGCGGAGCCGCTGGCACCGTAGCATGAAGTACTACGCGATGGGCGCGCGATCCGCTATAAGGCTGTACAGGCGGTCAAGATCTCTGGAATTGTAGAACTCGATTTCGATTCTTCCCGGTTGGCTTCCTTGAACAGGGACTATCCGTACTTGAGTGCCGAACTGCCGTCTGAGCTTAGTCTCAGCGGCGCGCACGTTCGGGTCACCTTCCTCTCGTCTGGTGGCCGTCTTTTTACTGCGGGTAGTTGGCTCGGCCAGTTGGCGAACCAGGCGTTCCGTCGCGCGCACGGAAAGATCTTGCTCGATTATTTTCCGCGCGAGTCGGCGTTGGATGTCGACCTGATCTGTTCCCAGAAGGGCGCGCGCATGTCCGGTCGACAGTCTCCCT
>DASQKG010000425.1:0-38398 GCA_035630655.1 Pyrinomonadaceae bacterium | reverse complement strand
ATCGTCCGAATATCGCCTTCAGATCGTTTGGTCAGATTTGAGCAACAAACGATTATTGGCTACATGTGAAAATCAGCGGCGAGCAAAGGGAGAGTAAACAAAGTCGGTCTCGTATTGACAGCCTGCCGCATTCGGATTAAAGGCACGTGCCTGCTTTCCACGAATTACCGAGATAGCGGGTCGGTGCAGCCAACGCTTGGCAGGAAAGACGAGAGTGAAACTTGAAAGAAGGCCATTCGTGACTTCCTCAACGGGAAGTGATTTTGTTCCAATGCGAATGACCAGAACAGAATCATTGCGGAGAAGCGGCGCAATGCCTCGCCATGTTTCGGTTAGAAACGACCAATAACGAATAGCATTTTGGTGACGATCATCTTTTGAAACTTGGCCGTATGTAGGATTCGGTTCTCCCCCAAGAAACCACAGACGTAACCACTGATCTTCTTCGAACGAGGTGACGTTAAGGTATGGTGGTGATGTGACGACCAGTCGTATACTTTCGGTCAATTCCGGAAAAAGTTTGCTAGCATTTCTTGCGTCGCTTTGTTTAGCCAGTCCGCGCTGCGTTGGCTTGCCATGGTCTAATCGAAACTTGGCCTTGGCGAGAAGCATATTGAACACTTCGCGCTTCTGAGGAAACAATCGATTACTACGCCAATAACGGATGGAATATTCCGGCTTCAAACAAATTGTCCGGGGCATTTGATTGCTAAAGTAGACAGGGCGATCCATCTCACCATGTAAGGATCCGAGAATAAGCGCCGCAATAAAGTTGTCGACCACACTCCTTCGCCACTTCAGTGCTCGGCGCAAAAACAAAAGCTCAAGTAACGTGGAGTGATAGAAGGCCCTCCTGAAAAAGGGAGGAAGATCTGAGGCAGTCTCCTGAAGGTCGGTCTTGCTCTCGCTTTCAAACACTTGATGCAATCGCTTAACGCGCCTCACAACAGCGTTAAGACTCGGAGCGGCGGCCTTCGCCTTTGAGAGACAATAGGCGACAGGATTTATGTCAACAGCCGACGCACATCTGCCGTGCAATAGTGATTCGAACAGGGTTGTTCCACGGCCGCTGAAGGGATCGAAAACATGATCACCTTCTGTCGTGAATCTCTTGAGCTGAGTCTCCACGAACGTTTCAGGGAACATGGCAAAGTACGGGCAGATAGAGTGAAGACGATGACGCATAGATTAGACTGGCAACTTCCATTCTGCTCGACAGCATACTAGAAGTCGATCTGCGAAAGTCCCTGTTGCTGTATCCGGATGAGCATGATTTACGATTCGACACCGGTCGAACAAGAGCCGGGCTTCGCGAGCTCGGTGCTCCCATTCCTCGTCGTCAAAAATTCTGTGGGGGACAAATATCGATCGTAGGAGTCGACTCACCTTGCCTTTTCCGCCTGTCATCCACTGATCCCAAAACACGTCGGGCTCAAACTGCAATTGAGTGTGCCATGTAGCACCCGCCTTACATTGGCCAAATATGATGATTTGACTTGCCCGCCCATCTTCGAACCCTTTCCAAGCAACCAGGTCAAGCTTGCTGTCTTTGGTTGAAAAGGTTCTTGTGGAGCTGAAAGGTTGGCCCTCGCCCAAGGCGTCGACCAACGCATTAATCTTGATCTTGAAAACTCCCTTTGCCTTCCTGCCTTGCCTGCTGCTTGTTCCGAAAAGAAGGGCACTGCCTGCCAAATAATGTTTTGCCGAGAAGAATGATAACTCTTCGAACAGCAGCCAAGGGTTCTCAACAACTCCTTTTCGTATTTTCCATCCGAAGTAGGAAAGAGCCAGGCAGAAAAAATAAGCTGGATAATCGCTTCCGGAGCCTCTCAACTGAATAGATGTTGCACCTCGGTCAAAGGGATACGCTGCACCAGTCGCTTTTACTCTACGGTCGATTTCGGTCAATACATTTCCAAGGAGACTCTCTTGGTTTCCATGATTAAGGCGATCCAATTCTCGTTGGACGTCGCCTATGCTTGCATCTTGATCGGCCGCATGAATGGCTGTGAGTTCCAACCAGTCGGCCAACGCCTCGGGTTTTTGAAAGTCTTCTGGGAAAGGAACTATGACGGGAGTTGACATGAGATCGGAATCATTTAGCCTTTACTTTTCTGGCTACGCCCTTCATTTCAAGTTCGATGCTAGCTGCCAGCAGGATAATCGATTCCATCTGTTCCAGAAGATCCCGGCTTCCCTTGTAGCCGGTTGTGACAGTGCCCTTCGCTTCTTGAAGCGAGTCCTTCGCAGCAGCCAGAGCTTCTTCAAACCTTCGCTCATCACCTAGGCTAATGGCAAAGGAGCGTTCTAGGCGAACCCCAGAGCGCAAAGCCGCGAGGGCCTGAGGATTCCCTATCACGGCGCGCAAATAACCGAGGTCGGGATTCTGCTTTCTTACGACCGCCTCCATTCCGCGTTCTCTGCTTCCGAATAACCACATCATGAACTCTTCAAGATCGGAAAGGTGTTTACGCGGAACGGGATTGGGGGCCAATGACTTTCTCGAATCGGTACCTAGGAAATTGAGAATTTCCGGGTAACTTGCAGCCGTATAGAGATGCGAGAAATAAAATCTATTTCGATTGCGGTCATCTCTATGGAATTTCGTGGATTCTTCCGCTTGTTCCAAAAGAACATAACCCCTGTATATGCGCTCAACAGTGCTGTGCTGGTCGCCGATCTTCCTCGCAATGACATCGAGAGACTTGTGGAAGTTTCGAACGACATGCGCGATGTAGGCGGCCTTACTCAGAGAATCCCATTCTTTTGGGCCATTAACGTGACGGAAGCCGAAGTATTCCCACAGCGATTCTTTGTTCGGATAAATCGAAATCGGAAGAGTATCTAATTCGTCGCGGCGGCTTTTGCTGATTGACGGAAGGTCGGTGGCTCGAATGCGAGCCTTTAGGTCATTGTCTCGAAGCAATTTTACTGCTGTCAGTCGCCGATTGCCTTCCACAATAATGTAACGTGGCTTGGATAGATCGCCTGTAAGTGTTTTCTCCTTGGCAGCAAAGGTTTTCGGCGCAGAGATGGCGAACAAGGGCTCTTCTGGAAAGAAGCCGTTTTCGGCAATCGAAAGTGCAACCTCGCTCACAGCCATCTCTTTCCACATCGCCTTCACGAGCTCCTCTTGAGTTGGGCCGGTAGCAATGGATTCGAGGCGCGGATTATCCGGGTCAAGCAATAGTTGCTCAACTTCGACTGATTGAATCTTTAGTACTGACTTCGAATTATTGGGCATAAATTGCGACTGATTTTGCACCAAAACGAGCATTTGCGTAAACCTCCGCGGCGCGGTCTAGTGTCTGTACGCGCTGCCCGTAAAACCCCTAGTATGGATTCCAAGCGGATTAAGCCTTACGGGAGCGGTGCCATCGTAAGTCGGCTTACATGTTGCGCTTGGTTTTTCTTTTTTTCGTGGCTGGTCGTCCCGGCTTCCGGTCCTTAACATCCACCAAATCGACTTTCTTAATCAGGTAAACGTTGGCAACTTTTATTGCTTTCAATCTGCCGTCCTGCACCAATTTGAGAACACGCTGGCGGGAGATTCCTAGAATCTCACCAGCCTCCGTGGTCGATATGTAGTCATGCTTGGCTTTAGGCACCTCTGAATTATATGGAAATCTATTGTCGACGCAAAACGTTTTACCGGCCCATTTTCTCCAACTAATGTCTATTGACAATAGTTTAGATCCGTATAACAATGTCGAGTGACAATAGTTCGCAAACGGCCGGTAGAGGCCGAACGACTCTGCGCAATGGAGGTATCATGAGCGAGGCAAACGAACAAAACTGCAATTGCAGAAACCTACTCGCCGATAAAGAAACCTGGGAAATCATTCTTGACCCTGCGTTCTGTAATGATCCCGGCGCAGCGGACTGTCTCGCTCATCTATTGTTCGTCCTCAAAAAAGCAATCGCGGGCGGCCCGGAAGGAAGCATGAGAGTTATTAACACTCTGCAAGACGGAATCAGAATGGTCTGGCCCTACACCGAAGAACACAAACTGGCGCGGGAGTTGTACGAGATATACTTGTCGGGTGACCTTAAGCCTTGGGATGAGCCGCGCCAGTTACTTAAAGGCGCGCTTGAGAGGTACAAGGCACAGCCCAATCGCAAAACCTTGAGAGTCTTAGGGCCGGGAACTAAGCGGCGAAAGCGCAGTGAAACAAGGCGTTGAGCGCAATAATAAGAGTCTCTCACTGTGGGAGGCGCTTAAAGAGTTAGCGCTCCCCAACACACCGACCTCCCTTGATAAAACCTTGTCATTCGTAAGGCGAAACGAGACGTTTTTTGGTTTTTGTTTCGTTCATTCCGATCCTCGGTCAACTGAAAAAAGCTGTACATAGGCACGATCACACTGTCACTCCTGTTTGTGTTTACAACGTAGAGAACTACTCCTGAATGTCCGGGTGACGCGTCAAAACCCATCTTAACAGAGATTCCTACTGTGCCCTTAGCTCGTCAAAGTTAAGAGGGTTGATCGAAACGAAACAGTTGATTCAGAGTGATAGATTTGAATAGCAAACCTGTGCTAGGTTCCTACCGTTGTAGCGTCTGCCGTGTTACGTCGAAACGAAACGGGATACAAGATGAACGTTCTCTTGAGTTGGTCAAAAGAAAAGAGCCGGGTTGCTGCTTCCGCTCTCCACGAATGGTTACCAACGATACTTCCTGGAATCGAGCCATGGATGTCGAGCAAGGACATTGCGAAAGGGCGGGAGTGGTTCAATGAGTTGCAGGGAGTGTTGGAGCAAACCCGGATTTGCATCATATGTTTGACGATGGAGAATGTGCGGTCACCTTGGATCTATTATGAGACCGGCGCAATCGCCAATAATGGTCCAAACGTGCTGATCTGCCCATACCTTATTGGCCTTGGACCAAGCATCCTTGCTGACGGCCCTCTTGGAAAATGGCAGTGTACGACCGCGGATCGTGAAGATACGTGGAAACTGATTAGATCGCTTAATCAGCATGCGCTTGATTCAAAGCATGATCTTGCTATGGTTGAAGGTCACTTTCAGACGAGTTGGATGACATTCCGACGACAAATTGAAAAGCTGCTCATTGATGACACAGATGACAACGAAGAATTCGTTTCGACCGATGTCGATCAAATGGCGGGATTGAACCTCACATCCGAGGCAAGGGAAATGGTCTTGAAAGTCGCAAAAGACCCGGATGGACGTCTTCTCTACGTAACGACATATGGCGGCACGATCTTCCAAGCCGGCGGCTCGAATGTTTGCCCAGATCAATCTCCGCGAACCGTCGCTAAATGGAAAAGAGCCTTAGATGCTTTAGTTGCCAATAAGATTCTGGAGTCACAGGGTCACAAAGGTAACGTGTTCGCACTCACAGCATTAGGCTTTGACATCGCAGACGTAATTAGTGGCGACGCTTCGCTTCGCCGACCTTGAGTCTAGAAATAGCTTTACTCGTCGCTATTAACGTGGATCCTCAATACACCTTTGACGCCATCTCAGATGTGATCCAGCAAAGCCGCAGTGACGCGCTCTCTGTTGGTAGTGAGCTGCTTCGTCGCCAAGAGCCTGACCACGCAATCAGGGTGGCTCATATTATTGGTCAACATGTGAAGTGTGAATACAATTCGGCACGCGATTGGCTATATTTTGTCGACAGGGTGGTGAAGGATCTCGTAGATGCACCTGCAACGGAGCACAACGTGGCCCTACTAGCCTGTTTGTTCGAGGCGGTAATGCAGTCTGGTCACAGGAACAACTCTGTTTACTCGATGGTCGAAGCACTCAAGGGTGCTGACGCCGAACGAGAATCCATTGTTATAGAACTCCTCCAGAAAAACATCGCGCCAACCACGATGATCGTGATCTTGGGACACTCTCGCACGAGGCTTGCTACTACGCCTCTCATTAAACAGCTCACAAGTTCCGATGAGCAGCGTCAAATTGCGGCCTTGGTCGCACTAGAGCGTGTGCGTGATGTGACTGCATATCCCGAGACAGCAAAACTGCTTTCGAATCAAAGCGAACTCGTGGCGCGTCATGCCGCAAGCACGATGTTCTCGCTAGACCGAACTCGTGCCTCTTCTGATTTCATAGGTTATTTTGGAAGAGCCTTACCTCATCTGCAAGCTGGTCTTGTCAGGTTTCTGGGTCGATGTTATAACGTCGAGGCCGTTCCTCTTCTTAGCGATGTCCTGCTCACATCTGCCGATCCGAAAATGCGACGCGAAGCAGCCAAGTCTGTTGGCAGCCTACGCGCTGCAAATGCTGTTGACCCATTAATTCTCGCCTTGTCGGATCAAAGCTTCGAGGTCAGAGGTATGGCAGCTTGGGCATTGGGAGCGATCGGCGATAAATCATCGCTACTGGCACTTGAGGCTCTCACATCAGATTCACACCCTTTAGTCGCTTGGAGTGCCAGTTGTTCGATAAGGGATCTTCGAGGCCGGACGTATCGCTGGTTGGGCATTGGGAGAGGTCGGCGATAAATCAATCGCTCCTGGCACTTAGGCTCTCTCATCAGATCACATCCTTTAGTCACATGGAGCGCCAGCTGTTCAATAAGCGCAATAAGGGAGATTCAACGTGTTCGATAGCTTGATCGGACAGCTCACCTCGTTCGTGCGGCAACTAGCCTCCCACTCAGTCCACTCGAATCAAACTCGAAAGGCTGGTCCAGCCCTACTGCGTCTGCATATCGGCTTGAGCGACATCGCGAGAAAATCCACACACTTTCTAGACTTAGCCGAGGCCCTCGGGAATCGAACTAGCAGCGATATTAGCGCTTTGATAAGAATTCATGAAGAATTAGCCTCGTGTCTTCTTGAGTTTCTGCAAGACATTCAGGCATGTGAGCGTCAACTTAGTGTATTCGATTCCAATCTCCACTGGGCTATCTCCGAAATAGTCGACATGAAGGGTGAGCGCCTTAGAATGTGGCGCAAGATTTTCGAGCAAGCGAAATTGAAGCTGCGGGACGATAACGTCCTTTCGCGGATAGCTGATAACGAATTTCTTTCTCGCTCATACTACGGACGGCGAGAGGAGATTCCGCTAGTGAGTGTTTCACTAGACGATTCAGCGGGAGTTGCCGCGATGATACTGCAAGGACGCAGTTTTGTTGTGGAAATCGTGGTTGTTCAAGAAGAGCTTGCCGAATTCATCAAACAGCATTGTAAGTTTGTGGACCTATTCGATAGCTGACCCTGAGCCGAGCCTGTTACGAGAGCCGACGGGTTGAAATCCGCGTAACGCTGGTTAGTTTGACTACGACGTCATAGGCACACTCCCTTGACCGAATTCGCGAACGCAAGGTCGCTCAGATTTCACTCGCCAAACTTGTTGGATGGCCGAAAAGTGGACATTGATATCTTGATCCCGATGGCGCGATTATGGCGCGATGGCGTGCTGAGACGTAACCAGATGTAAAAAACTTTGACGGCTGCGGATTCGGTAAGTACTGCTTCATCTCACTTCGTCTCGTCTTGTTGATGCCCCTCAAACCGTCTCATAATCTGTTGGTTCGGGGTTCGAATCCCTGCGGGGGCACCAGAAAAATCAAGAACTACATATGAATCGGCCTTCATCGCCTGGGCCGTCAAACTATTATGCCCCCGGGACAGAAGGGCCAGGCTGCTTGCTTGTGGCGCGGCGCTTTCTTAACGATCGGAGTTCGGCCCATGCCATGAAGGCTGAAATAATCGGTATGAGCAGAAAAGATCTTACCGCGACGGTTTCGCCATCGAGTGTCTGCTGTATCCATAGGGATGTGAAATCCGCGACGGTCCAGGGGCGCACGAGGGCGAGGATAAGATTGAGCACCAGCGGAACCAGCAGAGGCTTAAGAGATCTCAGACTGATAGAGAATCTCGCGGCAATGATAAGCGTGCTCCAGGTCAGCAAACTATAAACGCCCTGGGCGAAGGTAACCCAGGTCCCTGATGACGAGGCGTGAGATACGGTGACGCCCTTCTGCGCGACAAAGTCCGCCAGGACTCGTGGCGCGGCGAAAGGTGCGAGCAGCAGGGCACACACGGAAGCTGCACTAATAAGAATCGCGCCTTCCACAAGCATTCGCGCCAAGCTTCTACTTCCACACCAGAACCAAATCGCGATGGCAGCGGCAAAGAAGCCGGGCATGTAGAGCGGTGAATTCCCGGTCATACCGTGCCGCCACCTTGCCGCAAATTCATAGGCCAGTGCTCGCGCGTCCTGGCCCGCAGGAGCGGAAATGCCACCGAAGTCCGCAGTTCGTTCGAGCGTTGACGCGGCAAAGAACATCCAAAGAAAGAGGATGCAGGCGGCCAGCACAAGCGTCGCCGTGATGAAAGAATGGCGCCGCTTCATCTCAGCCACAGCGTTTCAAATGCGGATCGGATTCTGGGAACGACTTCGATGCCGCCCACGAAGACGACGTAGGTGCACACCGTAACAATGTAGGGTGTTTGGAAACTGGGTTGATTCACTACCCAGAGCAAGACAATCGCGCTGAGAGCCGCGACTTTAATCACGAACAGATTGAGCGTCGAATATTTCGCAAGCGGTCCGCGCGATTCCCATGAACCCTGATTCAACAGGACAGACCGCCGGCTGGCTGACATGCCAACCGCAAACAGGAACACCAGGGCAACCCAATCCCACGCAAAGCCGCCGCCCGCCAGCGACATCCCCAGCCAGAAACGCGGCGGATGAGTCGCGCTGTTGAAAATCACGTCGAACAAAAATAGATTCCGGAAAAGAAGCGAATACGACACGTTCAATGCAAACAACAACAGATAGACGGGCATGACCTCCAACCCCAACCACGCCCAACCCGTCACGAATCCCGCGATGATGAGGCCGGCAGCGAACACCCCTGCGGCGTTTCGAGAAACTGCACCGGAAGCGACCGGGCGCGAGTCCTTAAATGGGCGGCGGCTGTCAGAGTCGGCATCGGTAATAGCGTTAAAGGTGTACAGCCCGCCGTACAACAGCACATTCAAAGACAAATAGAGCAGAGAGATCCGCAAGACCAGCGGTCCCGACCAATCCCGGGTGACAATCAGAACACCGAACAGAACGCCGACAAAACTAGAATGATAATGAAAGCGGAAGAGGGGAAGATAATTGCGCCAGGCGGCACGCGGTCTAACCAGGCTTAGTGTTTGATCACTCATACGATCAATGTGATTGATGAGATTTGTGCTGGCCGAAAGCGGCAAGCCTGAAGGTGAAGGGATGACCGCAACGACGACAAAGATATTCCGCCCAGTCGCCGCGAATTTCATTGCCGATGACGAAGTGGCCCAGCAGCACACACGCCAGTGGGTGCCTGATCACCTTCAGGGCGGTTTGAGATTTGACGAAGGAATGCCCGCATTGACAAGCGTACTCGATTGCTTTCGATCTCCTGGCCACGACGTGGACGCGATGGCCAAAAAGGCCGCATCCATAGTTAACTCTTTTCGCAAATTTGTCGAAGCTGGCGTACGGGTCGCGAGCTGACTCAAACAGCAGGGAGTGTCCGCACCTTTCGCAAACGTACTCGTGGTGACCTTCGCGCGTGGCCATCGGGGTGTATTGATGCTTGCCAAAGAAACAGGACAGAGTATGGGCGACGCGCGAAGTACCGTTGCTCCAATCAAGTATCGCAGCGCCACAGCGAGCGCAGGGCGTGCGAGCACCTTGCGCGATTACTGTGTGATGGACCTTGTGGCCAAAGAGCGCGCATGTGCCTGAAGCACGTGCGACTGGCAATACGGAAGTAACGATAGCTGGCGCCGGTGAGTTCATGATGCTAACGTGCAGCGAACTTGCTCCCCGAGACGATTTCAACCCGCGACATTACGCTTATGGGAGGTAATCTCTATGCAACTGTATTGCCTAAGCGCAAAACGTTTTAATCGTTAATGGGGAATCGTGAATTATAGAGTCGACTGCAGGAAACCGGCTTGAAACGGCGCGATACGGCTGCAGCAGTAGACTGCGTCCCTCAAATAAAAGAGAATCTCACGCCAGCAGCGAGTCACACAGAGCTTTGCCTTCGTGGAGAGTTCCGACGGAGAAAAATTGACTGAGGCCAAAACAGTTCGCATCGGTATTGTCGGCGCCGGCTTTGCACGGTCTACACAGATCCCTGGCTTTAAGAACTGTGCGGGCGCTGAAGTCGTCGCCATCGCCAGCCGTCATCGCGATCACGCCGAAGGTGTGGCCCGGGAATTTGGGATTCCTCACGTGGCAGACGATTGGCAGGAGTTGGTCGCCCGGGACGATGTCGATCTGGTTAGCGTCGTCACGCCGCCGGCAACTCACTTGGAAATCACGCTCGCCGCACTCGAGGCCGGTAAGGCAGTCCTTTGCGAAAAGCCCATGGCCATGAACGCGTCCGAAGCGAAGCGAATGACTGAGCGGGCGATCGCGGCGGACGTCCTGGCGTTGCTCGATCACGAATTGCGTTTCGTTAACACCCGGCAAACAATGCGGGCCATGCTCCACAAAGGCGCTATAGGCAACGTGCGCCACTGCCATTATGTTTTCCGTTCCGACTATCGTGGCGTTTTGGATCGGCCCTGGGATTGGTGGTCAGACGAAGCCATGGGTGGCGGCACTCTCGGCGCCATTGGCTCGCATGCGATTGACTCGTTTCGCTGGATGCTGGATACGGAAGTAAGCGAAGTCTCCTGCATGCTATCGACGCACGTGGCCGAGCGCCCCGACAAGAAGAGCGGAACAACTCGCCGTGTTACTACCGACGACGAGGTCAACATGATGTTGCGCTTTACTGATTCGACTTTGACCAGGCGAACCACCGGCACGGCTTCACTCTCGGTAGTTGAATCTGGAAAACACTTGAACCAGTTGGAAGTTTACGGCACTACTGGAGCATTGATGGTCGAGGAGGATGGCGAGCTTTGGCATTCCCCTGCCGGCTCAGCCGCATGGCGGCCGGTGCAGGTGGACCAGGACACAATCGCGCCGGGCATGAAAGACGGAAGTTGGTCTCGCGGTTTCACTGCGCTGGCTTGCGCGATCGTTGATGCGCTGCGCGAAGACCGTAAAACTGTGGAGGGCGCAGCCGCGTTTGAAGATGGCTACCGAATTCAGCTTGTGCTCGACGCGGCCCGCGCGTCGAATGAGACAGGTTGCTGGGTTAGTATCAAGTGATTACAGTTGCAGGTATCCGAGTGGCGCAGCTGGTAGTGCGGCGTTGGAATGGCTAGAGGTCGGGAAGGGTGGTTTACCCCCCCTCGTTGATATCCACGAGCCTGAGCGGGGGCAAGCCCGCCTTCCCTACCTCGAACTATTCAGAGTCTACGATTACTACATTCCGACCTGTGATTTCAGATTTCTGACCTCAGACCTGGCGCATGGCACACCCACCTCGTACGCCCAGTTGGATGAACTCTACCGCGCTGAGGAAACGGCGGTTAACGAAGCCTGCTTCATCAGTTCGGGTTGGGGTGGACACTGGTGGAACATTCACTGACTTCGTTTTTGCTTCAAGCCGCGGGATCGAAATATTCAAAGCTCCCTCCACGCCTTCTGATCCTTCACTCGCAATCGCAGCCGGACTCAAAACGATCCAGGAGAAAACAGGCATACCGGCCCGGCATATCGAAGTGGTCCATGGCACGACTGTGGGGACAAACGCACTCCTGCAACGACGCGGCGCACGCGCGGCCCTAATCACAACTCGAGGTTTTGAGGACGTATTGGCCATTGGCAGACAAGCACGGCCTGAACTCTACAATCTCGACGCAGTAAGGCCGCCGCCGCTGGTGCCCGATGAGCTTCGGTTCGGAGTGGGCGAAAGAGTCACAGCGTCGGGCGAGGTGCTGGTCCAACTCAGTGAGACCGAAGTGTCGAAGTTAGTCCAGCGCCTGAGGAGAGCGAAGGTCGATTCTGCTGCGATATGTCTCCTGTTTTCTTTTGTCGATTCCACGCATGAAAAAAAGGTCGCCAGTGCACTCGCGGCACTTGGCATCCCGTTGTCTATCTCTCATCAGATTCTTCCCGAATACCGTGAGTTTGAGCGGACGTCGACAGTCGCGATTAATGCCTACCTGCAACCGTTGATGGGCAACTACCTCGGGCGTCTGTCAGGGCAGACGTCGCGTTTGCGAGTTATGCAATCGTCCGGCGGCAGCATCTCGGCAACGGCCGCAGGGCAAGAACCGGTGCGCACAATCCTTTCGGGGCCTGCCGGCGGAGTTGTGGGCGCACTGGAAACTGCACGTGCCGCCGCTTTCAAAAATCTCATCACCTTTGACATGGGCGGAACTTCGACCGATGTCGCCCTCTGTGAAGACGGCAAATTGCGAATGACGAATGAGGCTGTGGTCGCAGGCCTGCCGGTGGCCATTTCGATGATGGACATTCATACCGTCGGCGCTGGAGGCGGTTCGATTGCCCGCGTGGATGAAGGTGGTTCGTTGCGCGTTGGCCCGGAATCCGCAGGCGCAGATCCAGGGCCGGCGTGTTATGGGCGCTCGCTCTTGCCGACAGTTACGGACGCTCACGTCGTACTGGGTCACTTCGGCGGTGCAGGGTTACTCGGCGGCGCTTTTTCACTTGACGAGGATCGCTCGCATAAAGCCATGGCGCACCTCGCGAAGGAGATGACGAGGGCGGCGCGCCGCAAGATTACTCCCATCGACGCTGCGCAAGGTGTGATCTCCGTGGTGAACACCAACATGGAACGAGCGCTGCGACGCATTTCAGTTGAACGCGGTTACGACAGCCGCGACTTTGCGCTGTTGCCTTTTGGCGGCGCAGGCGGACTGCATGCGGTTGAGTTGGCCCAGGCGCTGTGTATTCCTCAAATCATCGTACCCAAGTCCGCGGGCGCGCTTTCGGCCATCGGCGTGCTCGCTGCCGACGTCGTGAAGGACCAAAGCCATACCATAATGCTTGAGCTGCGCTCCGGAATCGAAGACAGGCTCGAACGAGCATTTCGAGAAATGGAGCGGGCGGCCGTCAGGACTCTTCGCAGCGAAGGATTTGTTGAAGCGAAGCAACATCACGAACGCTCGCTCGCGTTGCGTTACAAAGGACAGTCCTTCGAATTAGAGATTCCGCACACACGCGGGAACATTGCTACCGCTTTTCATCGCGCACACTTGAAACGCTACGGTTACGCTCAGAAGTCGAGCATCATAGAAGTGGTAAGCGCGCGCGTTCGATCAAGCGGACTTACTGAAAAGATAGCGCAGCAACGGGCGAGCAAAGTAGATAAGGGATTTGCTAAGCCGTGCAGGTTCGTGGAATCACATATTTCTGGAAAGAAGATTCGGACCGCGGTGTATGAGAGAGAGCAGTTGGTCCCTGGCGAATGGCTCCGCACGCCGTGCATTGTGACGGAGTACTCGGCCACCACCCTAATTCCGGCAGGCGTGTCTGCCGTAGTTGATCGTTATGGAAATCTGATCATTGAGATGAGATCAAAGGGCTAATCAATGAAGTATTTCGACCCAACAACGCTGGAAATCTACCGAGCGCTCTACACATCCGTGGCCGAGGAGATGGGCATTGCCTTAAGGCGCACGGCCTTTTCGCCAAACATCAAGGAGCGACGTGATTACTCATGCGCCGTCTTTGATTCGAAAGGGCGAGTGATAGCGCAGGGTGATCACATGCCTGTGCATCTGGGTTCCATGCCGATGGCCGTTGCCTCGGCGCTCAGCGCCATAAAACTTCAACCCAACGACGTTGTTGCACTCAACGATCCGTTCGCCGGCGGCACGCACCTGCCGGACGTCACGCTTGTGATGGGAGTCTTTGGTCAGGTTCCGGGTGCCGGGTATCAGCTGCAGGTCAAAAAAGGCGTCCGACACCCGACACCCAACACCCGACACCCGCTCTTCTACGTTGCCAACCGCGCGCATCATGCAGACATCGGCGGGGCAACGCCGGGCTCGATGGGACTCGCAACTGATATTTACGGCGAAGGCTTGTGTATCCCTCCGGTGCGTTTGGTTCGCGGCGGTGAGCTCAATAGCGACGTGATGCGTTTGGTTTTGGCCAACGTGCGCAGTCACGAAGAGCGGCTGGGCGACTTCCAGGCACAGATTGGTTCCTTGAAAACCGGAGCCTCGCGTCTGCTCGAGATAACTCAGCGACGCGGTATCCAGGAAGCATCTGAATACGCGTCACATTTGATCGAATACTCCGCGAGGCTCATGAGGCATGCACTTAACGAAATCCCCGATGGCGAATACCAAGCAATAGACATACTCGATGACGATGGCATATCAGCCGCGGAAGTTCTGATCAAAGTGCGGATCGTCATCAAAGGCCCACGAGCGCGTGTTGATTTTACGGGCAGTGCTCCGCAAGTTGCTGGTCCAATCAACGCTGTGGAAGCGATCACCGTCTCCGCTGTTTCCTACGTCTTTCGTTGTTTGCTCGGTGATGACGTGCCGGCCAGCGCCGGTTTGATGGAACCGATCGAAGTGATGGCGCCGCAGGGCACAGTTGTAAATGCCGTCCATCCGGCGTCGGTAGCGGGCGGAAATGTGGAAACGTCGCAGCGCATTGTCGATCTGCTTTTTAAAGCGTTGGCCCAGGCACTGCCGAATAGGATTCCCGCGGCCAGCCAGGGAACGATGAACAACCTAACGATAGGCGGAATGGACCAGCGCACAGGTAAAGAGTTTTCATATTACGAAACGGTCGCCGGAGGCATGGGAGCGCGACCTGAAAACGACGGTATGAGTGCGGTCCATACCCACATGACGAACAGCCTCAACACGCCCGCTGAAGCTCTCGAGTATGCGTACCCGCTGCGCGTACGCGAGTACCGTGTACGCAAAGGCTCGGGCGGCAAAGGTAAACAAAGAGGCGGTGAGGGCGTAATTCGAGAAATCGAAACGCTTGTGCCGGCGCGCATGTCACTGCTCTCGGACAGGCGAAAGCGGAAGCCTTACGGTTTGCAAGGCGGTGACGACGGTAAAGTGGGAAACGCAGCAATCATCCGCGGCGGCCGCCAGCGAAAGCTCGGATCTAAAGGTAGCTGGGAGTTGGAGGCCGGCGATCGCGTGCGGATTGAAACGCCAGGCGGCGGCGGCTTTGGCAAGGAATGAAAGGTCTCCCAGATTAATCCGGGGGAGCACGTTAATCCGCCGGGATAGCTTAATCCGCGGAGTAGGTTATTCCGCGAAGGAGGTTAATGCGGGGAGCGGGGCGCCGAGGCTGCGAAGCAGTCGGGCAGAATACTAGCCCCACGCGCAGCGAAGCGGAGCGTGGGGAAACGTTAGATGAAATACCGTAGCCTGCGAAGCTGGCGGCAGAGATCATCCCCAAAGATATTCTTCTTTAAAGTCGATGCCGTGGCTGCGTAGTAACGCCTTAAACTCTTCCTCGAACGAGATTTTGCTATGGTGTTTTTGCTGATTGCGAATGTACGTCCGTACACGCTCCACCTGCGATTGGCTAACCGTAAATGCTCCATAGCGTCTTTGCCAGGTAAAGCGTCCTACTGTTTGCCTGTTCGCCCAGCCCGAAGAATTCGCTTTCAGCTTGCTCAAGAAGTCTGATACTGAAATCACAGGACGCAGTCTGACAAGTAGATGGACGTGATCAGGCATTCCATTGATCTCAATCGGAATTGCACTCAGACCACGCACTATTCCACCCATATATTCGTGCAGTCTGGGACCTAGCGATTTTGTAATCAAAGGGGCGCGTTCCTTAGTACCGTAGACGATGTGGTAAAGGAGATTTGTGTACGACATTCTTACCTCCATAGGCGACTGCGTGTTTTTGAAATCCAAGTCGGTCCAGGATTCTACCGATTGCGGTGATGATTGCTTGAGCTTGAATGCGTGATAGGTGAGATCGCGGTATTACAAGGAATTTGGCAACCGAGTTTAAGCCAACCGTCAGGGGAGGAAGGTAACAGAAGTCTGGCCGCGATGAGTTTTCGGGAGGACTAATATCTGTCGCCAGCTTCGCAGGCTCCGGGTTTTTTCATGTAGGGTTCCCCCACGCTCCGCTTCGCTGCGCGTGGGGCTAATACTCTGTCCGACTGCTTCGCAGCCTCCAGGTCGAATTTGAAGAGCAGTATCTGTGCGGTTGATCTCTGTCGCCAGCTTCGCAGGCTCCGGAGTTTTTTCATGTATGGTTCCCCACGCTCCGCTTCGCTGCGCGTGGGGCTAATACTCTGTCCGACTGCTTCGCAGCCTCGGCGCTCTATCCAGGCACCCGTTCCCGCTTCAGAGCCTCGGCGCCGGTTCAAACTCGCGCGAATCTCGCGAACCGCTAGGTAACGAATGCTCCTAGTAAGCAAATCCCGCCAGTGCCTGTGACGCCTAATTACGTCGTCAGCCTTCGGTAAATCCCCGGCAGGCGCTCCGGCAGTGAGAGCACGTCGTCGATGATCGTGTAGCCAATCTCGCCATATAGATCCTTCAATTCTGCTTCCGACTCACGATCGATGGTTATACAGAATGGCGTGATTCCCTGGTTCTTTGCCTGACGCAAAGCCTCGCGCGTGTCCTCGCGCGCGTAACGCGCGTCACCGTAGTCGTGATCGTAGGGCCGCCCGTCTGACAGGACGATTAATAGACGCGTGCGCGCCCCCTGCTTTACGAGTTTCGCGGTCGCATGACGAATCGCCGCGCCCAGGCGGGTATTGTTTTGAAATGTGATGCCACCAATCCGCTGCTTCACCTCGTCGGAGTAAGTCTCATCGAAATCCTTCACCACATAAAACTTTACGTTGCGCCGGCCTTCGGAAGTAAAACCGTTGATTGAATACACATCACCCACGGCTTCGAGTGCTTCGCTCATCAAGACCAGCCCCTCCTTTTCAATTTCGATGATCCGGCGCCCGGGGCGCGTGTAAGGCTGAAGCGGATGACGTCCAATGGTGCGCGCGGTCGAGGACGATTGGTCCAACAGGAATGAAACTGCAACGTCGCGCTGCCTGCGCAGTCGCTTGGTGTACAAACGCTCAGACTGATGTCCGCCGCCAACTTTCGCAGCCCGACGATCAATCACATAATCAATCACTGCACTCAGATCAAACTCTTCACCATCCAATTCGTTTGTTACTCGCGCGAGGTCCTCCGGCTTCATCAACTGAAACTGGTGGCGTATTGATGAGATCACTCCCCGATGTCGTTCGCGGGTCTGTTCGACAAAGGCCCGATCGCCATGTTTCACGTGTTTCTCAATTACTCGGCACCAACCCATGCGATGGTCAGTCAGCTCTCTGTCCCACTCATCGTAGTTATATGCCACCTCACCTTCTTCGATCGCCTGTTCCGGAAGTTCAGCCTCCGTCCATGCCTCGGCGCCCGCCAGCTCGTCCGGCTCGCCGTGCGCGTCCGGATCGTTCCAGGCATTGAACAACTCACGAGCGTCGCGGCGTTGTGGTTGTTGGTCGGCGGGCCGGCGATTGAAGCTTTCGGTAGCTACAGCGTTTTCCTCTTCCGAATCGGAGGGCTCTTGCTGTTTCTCGACTTCCTGAACAGCGTCGTCGTTTGGGGCCGTTGATTGAAACAACGAATAAACGCGGCTAGTGGCAATCAGGCTGTCGGCTACTGTGGTGCCCGGATTTGCAAAATATTCCGTCGCCACGGTTTCCAACTCAGAAACAATCTGTCCGTAATACTGCCGAGAATCATCCAACGCGCCGCCCAGCAGGGTCGTCTGAAAGAGCAACTCAAAAGGAAGCATCGCTGCCGGCAAATCCAGAATCGAGGGCCGGCCGCGTCGCAAGTGCTCGCGAATCAAATTAAGATCGCGAACCAGGCCACGATATTTTTGCCGCAGGTGACGATCAATACGGTAATTCTCGAGCGTGCCGAAAATACGACGGGCCAGGTGTGGATCCGGGAAGAGTTGCAGAACCTCCGCATAGGTAGGACAGACATTCCTGTCTGTCGGTGTTGGCCCAGATGCCTCGTCGGTATCATCACGATTGTCATGTACGCCAGTCCTTTTTTTTCGACCTGAGCCTTCCGAATCATCGACCGCCGAGGATGTCTGTCCTACTATTTCGTCCGCAATAGCAAAGGCGTCCAGTGCATCAACATTTGCCTGATCATAGGTTTCAGCAATAGTCGAATATGACGCTCTTAACTCCGGGGTATCGCGCAGGTACGTCCCAAACTCGATCTTTCCGGCGGCATGAGCAGCCAACACTTTGTACAAACGAAAGTCGAGATCGTCATCGCCAAACTCAGCAACCAAAGCCGGCAGATGAATTGTTCGTCCGTCCGCAATACGTGATTCCAGCGGCACCGCCGCCAGTGGGGCAATCTCGATTTCGTTGCCCGTCAAGCCTTCGACGTAGAGCTGCAGCAGATGATGCACGCGCTCCAAAGCCAAGCCGGTACTACCGCTGTGCAGCGCATCGTGGCTGCCTCGGGTTTCCAGTGCGAAATAACTACGACGAGCACGAGAGTCTGTTCGATGGGAAGCAAGACCTTCGCGCGCCCACTGCTCAAACTGTTCGATGGTAACTGTCCGTAACGCGAGGGCGCTCGAGCGAAAACAAGCGAGAGCAGCTTCACCATCGGTCTCCGCGATCTCCCTGGCAAGCTTCAGCACGCGCCTCGCCAGGTCTATCAACTGATCGCGATCAGGTTCGCTCAAGAGTGTATGAATAAACCTTGGGCCACTGCGAACAAAGGCCACCAGACTTGCATTGCCGTGCGCCGCGACTGTCCACAAAAGTCGCACCCAATCGTCAAAGACCTCGGGAAGCGATCTCAGAATTTCTCCGCCGGTAATCAGAACCTGCAGCGCGGATCCACCCCCTCGTTCGAGAAACTTGACGGTATCGTCCAGCAAACGCAAGGCGTCCGTTGCGGTGAGTTTTAGTAGCGTAGAAGGAAGCGCGCTCCAGGCATCGGCGGCGATACCACCAGCGCGCGAAGCAAATTCTGTAGCCAGCTCAATGCCCTTCTTTGTGACTTCTGCATTCTCAAACCGGTTCAGGGAAGCGATTACTTCAGGAGTTCTGTCGAGAAGTTCGGCGGCGTGTTTGGCAGAACGACGCGAGATTTCGCCGGCAACTTCCAAAACCGATTGGAGCATAGCGTTGTTGCCGATGGATTTCGAAAGCCCGGGCGCACTGCGCATTGTCTCGATGGCAATAGCCGTCGACAGCGTGATCTGACGTGAGCAGAGTTGGAATACCGCGGGACGCACGTCTTCATGAATGTCCTGGAGATGCGCGACTCCCTCATTGAAAAAACTAATCGCGTTCTCAACGTCGCTCATTGCCAAACGCCGGCCCATGTCGCCCCACGAACGCAATTCCGCCGCGCGCAAAACCTCAGCCGCCGTGGGTGCCGCTCGCAAATACTCAATACTCGCACGCAGAGAAATCCCTGAAATAGCGGCCGCCGTTTCCAGCACCGCGACAGATTTTTCAGCCGGCAGTCCCGCGAGCTCGCGCGTCAGTCTCAGAAAAGATTGACGCTCAGCGCTGTGCGGTTCTGAATGAGGGTCTTCGTCGTGCATTAATGGCCAGGAGCATTTCTGCCAGGAGAAGAGAATCAACCAATGAAATGAAGGGATTGAACGAACCTACGCAAGCATCAAACGCTGACCCTTTGGTTCAGGAACTGGATCGCCGAATTCCTGTGCGGTGTCAACCCATAACTGGATTGCGTCATTAGCGTTTGCCAAGGCAGATTCGTGAGTGTCCCCGTGGGCCATACAGCCTGGCAATTCTGGCGCCTCCGCGACGAAGATCTGATCCTCATTACTCCAGTAGATAATGATCTCGTACTTATGTGTCATAAGTCGCCTCCCAGCTTGTATTTTAGCAGCACTGGCCTCACCTGCCGCACTTGATAGACTTTGGCTCTATTTCCCTCTCGTGCAGATTGATTTTCTCAACCACGCCTTGACGACGAAACATATGATGGCTACCTCATATTCTTTCTTCAAAGTCTAACCTTTTCAGAAGTGCGCGCAGATCCTCAAACGAGATGTTCGCATCTGCAGTTCCACGCAGAATCTGAAACAGAAGTTTCTCGTACTTGCTCATCCGTATGACCCATTGCTAAATCACGGTGGTGATGATCTCTCTGATACTGCGTTGCAGCTCACGATCGTCGGTTATGGGCGAGCACATGGCGGTCTCCGCGGCGGTGACAGGAGGAATGCCGAGATTGATCATTTGCGCGGCGTAAATCAGCAGACGCGTAGACACACCTTCTTCCAAACCATGCCCACGCAGGTTGCGGACTTTCTGCCCAATGAGCACGAGATCGCGCGCTGTGCTTTCATCCACACCGCCTTCGCGCGCCACGATTTCAGTCTCCATTTCCGGCGGCGGGTAATCAAAGTCAATCGCCACGAAACGTTGCCGGGTTGATTGTTTTAAGTCTTTCAGAATGGATTGATAGCCGGGATTGTAGGAGACGACCAGCATGAAATCTGCCGGCGCCTCCAAAATCGTTCCCCGCTTCTCAATCGGCAGACGCCGTCGGTGGTCCGTCAAAGGGTGAATGATCACCACCGTATCCTTGCGAGCTTCTACCACTTCGTCGAGATAGCAGATCGCTCCGTGGCGCACAGCTGCGGTCAACGGGCCGTCGTGCCAGACAGTTTCTTCACCCTCAAGTAAGAAGCGACCAACAAGATCGGTCGCCGATAGATCTTCGTGACAAGCGACAGTGATGAGCGGGCGCTCAAGCCGCCAGGCCATGTGTTCGACAAAGCGCGTCTTACCGCAGCCGGTGGGGCCTTTGAGTATCACGGGCAGGCGGGCGCTGTGGGCTGCTGCAAACAGATCGACCTCACCATCGACTGGGAGGTAATAGGGCTCTTCGGTAATTCGGAATTCTTCGATCGCGCGCTCTGGCATTTTTTTCTCGCCTAACGGGGTTCAGTGTTCGATGTCTTTGATCTTAGCACTGAGGGCGCAGTTACAGAACCGAGCGCGGTGCGCGCCTAACTCATATTCCTCGGTTTGTCTTTGCTCCAACGGGGCTGCGTCTGCAAAGCCCAGGGTTGCCGTGCTCTGACGGCACCCTGGGAAAGCAAGACGATTGGCCCTTCAACCGCAACGCGGTTGCGACTGCTTTTTGAACTCACAGAGTACCGGGTAGGGCGCAACCGCGTTGCGGTTGAGAATTATTCCCGTAACGTTTCCCCAGGGTTAGCCGTCAAAACACGGCAACCCTGGGCTTTGCAGACGTAGCCCCGTTGGGGCGAAGGAACCGAGTTTTTAGACAATCTCTACCTCGTTCGGTCCGGTATTAGACTACTTTTGACGCCTCGTTTGCGACGCCACCATTTACCCTTTACTATTCACTGTCTACCGGATCTCATGAAATTAGCAATAGCAATGTCTGGCGGTGTCGACTCTTCAGCCGCAGCCGCAATCCTCAAGGAGCAAGGCCACGAGTTGGTCGGCTTTACGATGCAGTTGTGGAACCAGCGTCGTGGCATCAGCGTCGACGAGAACGGTGATCCGCTTCCCTCGCGGTGTTGTTCGCTGGACGATGTTTACGACGCACGCCGGGTTGCCGAAGAGCTTGGGTTTCCGTTCTACGTTCTCAACCTGGAAAAAGATTTCGAGCGCGACGTGGTGCAGCCCTTTGTCGACAGCTACCTTAACGGCGAAACGCCGATTCCGTGCGTGTCATGCAACAGCCGGCTTAAATTTGCTTCGCTCGATCGACTAGCTGCCAGCCTGGGTTGCGACAAGGTTGCTACCGGACATTATGCCCGCGTCGAGTTTGACGAAGCATCGCAGCGTTACCGTCTGCTGCGTGGGCGCACTCTCGAGAAGGACCAGTCTTACTTTCTTTGGGAGTTAACTCAGGACCAGTTGTCGCGGGCGATGTTTCCCCTAGGCGAAATGTCCAAACCTGAAGTGCGCGAAGTAGCGCGCGAGCATGCGCTGGCGGTAGCGGAAAAATCTGAGTCGCAAGAGATCTGCTTTGTGCCTGATGGCGATTACGCAGGTTTCATTGACCGCTATCTTGAAGCGGAAAACGCAAGCGATCGACTTCCAGGCGAGGGTGAAATCGTCAGCACCAGCGGTGAGGTGATGGGTCACCATGGCGGCATTCATCGCTACACGATTGGGCAGCGACGTGGCATCGGCATCGCGGCCGAGCAACCGCTCTATGTCGTTTCGATTGATAGCGCTAAGAACCGGGTCATCGTGGGCCAGCAGGATGAATTACTCAGTGGCGAATTCACGGCTGCCGGCGTTAACTGGATTCCATTCGATCCGCCGAACTCGCCCATCCGCGCGGATGTCCGCGTGCGTTACCGTCACAACCCATCCCCGGCTACTATCACACCGCTGGAAAACGGTCGCGTCCGAGTCAACTTTGATGAGCCACAGCGAGCCATTACGCCCGGTCAGGCAACAGTCTTTTACCGCGGCGACGAGGTCGGAGGCGGCGGCTGGATCGTCAAAGGAAGCTAAGCGCGTTGTCAGTACCACCTGCGTTAGCGGGTGGGTGGTCGTGGCTACCCCACCCGCTAACGCAGGTGGTACTGACAAGAAACCTCTTCGCCTCAACTAAACCTTTTCACCCTCGGTTGCGTAAACACACTCGGACGAAATTGTCTCCAAATGTTCCGAATTTACAGGATTTAAGGCAGGAAAACGTATGGCAATGTCAGGTACAAGAAAGACTCTCATTATTATCGGCAGCATCGTAGTCGGGCTCGTTTTGGTGGTGCTGATCGGACTGGCTGTTTTGGTCGCCGCGCTGCGGAATACCGAACCAGCTATCGCGCAAAACAGCGTGCTTAGTCTCCGAGTCGCAGGATTCCTCCCAGACTACGTTCCTGACGATCCCTTTCGAAAGCTGCTTGGTGGAACTGACCAGTCGCTGTCCAGTCTCGTCGAACAATTCAGAAAAGCGAAAGTCGACAATCGAATCAAAGCAATCATCTTGCAGATCGAGATGTCGGGCGCTGGCTGGGGCAAGTCTGAGGAGATTCGCGATGCAATCGCCGACTTCCGCACCTCGGGTAAGCCGGTTTACGCCTACATGGAATATGGGATGAACAAGGAGTACTACATTGCCAGCGCCTGCGATCGTATTTACGTCGCGCCGCCGGGAGAATTGTTTATCAACGGCATGGCCGCCGAGGTGATGTTCTTCCGCGGCTCGTTGGACAAGCTAGGCGTTTATCCCGACATTTATCAGATTGGAAAATACAAGAGCGCCGGCGACACGTTTACGCGCAAAGAGATGTCTGAAGCTCATCGCGAGTTTATGAATGAGCTGGTCGATGATCTTTTTAATCGCTACGTTGACGGAATTGCTAAAGCCCGCGGCAAGTCTGCGGAAGAAGTGCGCGCGCTGATTGACGAAGCGCCTTACAGTGCGCCTAAGGCAAAAGAGGCTGGACTGATTGATGGTGTGGCTTATCGTGAAGAACTCGACAAAGAACTTAAGAGCAAACTCGGTTACAAGGAAGATGAACAGCTCCGGCTGGTCAAGAGTTCCTCTTATAAGGAAATACAACCGGAATCGCTAGGCCTCGACAAGGGCGAAAAGATTGCGGTGATCTATGCCACGGGCGGAATAGACTCGGGCAAATCAGAAAATAGTCCGACCGGCGAACAGTCGGTCGGTTCCGACACTCTGGTCAAAGCGCTCAACGACGCGCGCGACGACAAGACCATCAAGGCCATCGTGATCCGGGTCGACAGCCCTGGTGGTTCGGGCCTGGCTTCGGATGTGATCTGGTATGCCGTTGAAGCCGCGAAGGCGAAGAAGCCGGTCGTCGTATCCATGGGCGATGTGGCAGCTTCGGGCGGATATTACATCTCAGCCGGCGCCAGTAAGATCCTGGCCCAACCTTCAACCATCACCGGCTCAATTGGTGTGCTCGCAGGCAAACCGGTATTGAGAGAGTTCTACGACTGGTTGGGAATTTCGAATGAATACATTCTGCGCGGCAAACGAGCCGGGATGTTTCGCGAGACCGAAAAATTTACTCCTGAAGAACGCGAGAAATTTGAAGAGTGGATCAAGAACACTTACTACAACGACTTCATTCCCAAGGTGGCCAAAGGCCGGAACAAGCCTGTCGAATACATCGATTCAGTTGGACAGGGACGCGTCTGGACCGGAGCGCAGGGCAAAGATAAGGGACTCGTCGATGAGTTCGGAGGACTTGATCGCGCGGTCCAGGTTGCCGCAGAGCTGGCAAATCTGCCCAAAGATAAAGGTGTCAAGCGAGTGATACTGCCGTATCCGCGAACGTTCCTACAGGAAGTGTTTGATAGTGGAGATGAGACGCGGATACAGATGGAACAGAGGCGTGCGGTGCTTTCTGTCCTACCTGAAGATGGACGCCGTGCGTTCCGTTACATGATGCTGCTCGATCGAATGAAGCAAGGCGAGTCGATGTTGCTGATGCCGTTTGACCTCAGGATTAAGTAAGCCGGGACGGTAGAAGGCAGAAGGCAAATCGACATGGAAGAGCGGGGGCAAGCCCACCCTCCCGACCTCTAACTATTAAAGTCTATCGGTTATTGCCTGCTGCCTTCTGCCTCCTGCTTACTGCTTACTGCTTACTGCTTACTGCTTACGGATTTTTTCCAGTCCGCCCATGTAAGGACGCAACGCCTCCGGAACGACAATCGATCCATCCGCCTGCTGGTAGTTCTCCAGGATCGCGATCCACGTTCGTCCTATCGCCAAACCTGAGCCATTCAACGTGTGAACAAACTCTGGCTTGGCTCCACCCGCGCGACGAAAGCGTATCTGCGCACGGCGCGCCTGGAATGCTTCGTAGTTTGAGCAGGAAGAGATCTCCCGGAACGTGTTCTGCGACGGCAGCCAAACCTCTATGTCATAGGTCTTAGCCGAGCCAAATCCAATATCGCCGGTCGACAGCGCCACAGTGCGGTAGTGCAGCCCAAGCTTTTGCAGAATCGTTTCTGCGTTGGCGGTAAGCGACTCGAGTTCGTCATACGAGTTCTCCGGCAAAGCGTATTTTACCAGTTCTACTTTCTCGAATTGATGCTGGCGAATCAGGCCACGCGTGTCGCGCCCATAGCTGCCGGCTTCTGAGCGAAAGCAGGGAGTGTAGGCGACCCACCGCATCGGAAGCTGGGTCGCATCGAGGATCTCTTCGCGGTGGTAGTTGGTAACCGGCACTTCCGCGGTAGGGATCAGATATAACTCGCGTTCGTCAGTTAACTTAAAAAGGTCCTGCTCGAATTTGGGCAAATTGCCCGTGCCAAACAGCGCCGCTTTGTTGACTATGAATGGCGGTAGCGTCTCGAGGTATTCGTGTTCGCGAGTGTGCACGTCGAGCATGAAACTGATCAACGCCCGTTCGAGTCGCGCGCCGTCTCCATAGAGAATGGCGAAGCGGGCCGATGCAATCTTCGCGGCCCGATCGAGATCGAGAATACCCAGAGCATTGCCGAGGTCGACGTGGTCCTTCGGTTCAAAGTCAAACTCCGGCTTGTCACCCCAACGGCGAATCTCCTGGTTGGCCGATTCATCTTTTCCGACCGGAACGCTCTCGTGTGGAATGTTGGGAAGTGTGGAGATAAGGTCCTGGATGCGAGTCTCCGCCTGGTCGCGTAATTGGTCCAACTCGGCAATACGCTCTTTTAGTTCGTTGACTTCCTTGCGACGCCCTTCGGCCTCCTCGCGCTTGCCCTCCTTCATCAAGGATCCAATCTCACGACTCGCGGTGTTGCGCTCGGCATTAAGCTGATCAGACTCGGCAATCACGCGCCGGCGCTCGCCATCAGCTTCGGCGAAGTCATCCAGGACATTCGGAGCGGCGCCGCGCGACTCAAGTGCGGCGCGCACCTTCTCCAAGTTCTCTCGTACGTAGTTCAGATCAAGCATTTGTTCTATTCCTACGAAACATGTTAAGACTCCTCACTGTTTCCGAAAAGAAAGCTGACGCTAGCCGACGACGATGGGTGTGTCAAGACGACAGGCTTGCGTGAAGTGGAGATACGATCCACGAAATCACACGAAATGAAACTAACAAGATTTCGTGTTGGTTCGTGTAATTTCTGGATCAGCTGCTTTGGTTGATAATCGGCTCTAACGCTTGACCGTTCACTTTTGCCGCACGCTATTGTGCTAAGGTCAGAGACGCACAACATCAATTCTTAGGGGTCTCGTCTGCCTTGTTGAGGGTATAGCTAAAGTCGGCATTCCCTGGCATGAGGTTCTTTTCCTGATCCAGGAAAAAGAGAATATTGTCGTCGGCCTTCAGGAAGAATAGAGACGCTTCGGAGTTCGCCGGGTCCAATTGATAGACCACTGCAGCGGGATTTGCTTTTGTGCCTCGAACTATTCTCCACGTTCCTTCTCTAATTCGCTCCCGGTAAAAGGTGCCTCTGAGTTTATACGTGGTGGGAGAAAGTGTTTGGTCTTGATAGAGCGTCAGGTCCCACTTTACTTTCATGCAGTCACCACTCACGGGTTTATTTATTTCTTTGGCAACCTGCTGACATGGGCTCCTTCCAAAGAAACGACCCAGAGTGGATGGTCCACTCCTTATCGATGAGGCGAAGGCACTTGGAGATGTGAGCTGAACGGCAGAACTTTCGAGAAGCCCGTCTTGTTGCACATTCGGCGGGGTCTTTCCACTCCTACTTAAGGTGTAACTCCAACCAGCATTTCCTACTGCGAGGTTCCCGTGTCCGTCCAATAAGTGAAGAAGATTGTGATCTGCCTTTAGAAAGGATACAGGTCGTTGGGATCCGCCAGGGTCCAATCGATAAACTAACGCGTCGCCATTCGCCTTTGTACCTCGCACCATGGTCCATTGTCCCTGCCTGAGTGCCATCGTTCCACCATTGGCTAATCCTTTTGTTCCTTGTTCAGGCAATCCATACGTGAGGCTAAGGCTGTACGTAGTTGGAATGAGTGTATTCGCGTCCTGGTGAAGGTTGAGGCTCCACTTAATCATCTCACACTTCGCAGTTGCCGGAATCTGGAGCAATTGTCTTGAAACATCGTCGCAGGGACTAGTTGCTACAAAAACTCCGTGGGTAGATGAGCTCGGAGCAACAGATGGCGGCACTGGTAAGAGCAATATCGGCAATAACAAGGCAAGGCTGGAAAATATGAGGATGCTTTTCATCACTCCTCCCACTAAGAGTTGCACTTTGGCTCTCATTTATTTGACGGACTTGGGGCTCACTTTCTTCCCTTTATTTTTTAACAATGCTTATGAGTCTCATTAATTCGCCGCGGCTGTCCGATACACTTCAGTTTGTCGACGGTTTCGCCTGCCTGAGTCAATGACAAACTGAAGGAAGCTCTGATTAAGTTAAATCACGGGCGTGGCTATTGACTACCGGCCCTTCAGGCCTTCGACAACCCAGGAACGCTGAATGTCCCACACACTTCAGTTTGTCGCTGTCAGGGCAGAGGTGGTTGAGACACATAAGCGCCCTACCTCCACACGACAAACTGAAGGGTGTCGGACATCGGCGAGATGCAATGATTTGTTCTACTCCTCCAAAGTATGTTAAGAGAGACGACCATTTCTATCGGAAATTAATCATGCCGCAAAAAGTTCGCAAAGCCGTTTTTCCTGCTGCCGGTTTGGGTACGCGTTTTCTGCCCGCCACCAAAGCTTCTCCAAAAGAGATGCTGCCGCTGGTTGATAAGCCCCTAATTCAATACGTTGTCGAAGAGGCCGTAGCGTCCGGAATTGAATCCGTCATTATCGTTACTGGCCGCGGCAAGGCGGCAATCGAGGACCACTTCGATATTTCGTTTGAACTTGAAAAGCTGCTGGAAGAGCGCGGCAAGAAGGCTGAGCTCAAAGCAATGCGCGCGATTTCGGACATGGCTCGAGTGAGCTACGTGCGCCAGCGTGAAGCGCTGGGGCTGGGCCATGCGGTTTTGCAGGCGCGCGATCTTGTGGGAGATGAGCCGTTCGCGGTGATGTTGAGCGATGACATCATCGACTCCGAAACGCCGGCACTCAAACAGTTGCTCGACGTTTATGAAAAGTATGACGCGCCGGTCGTAGCCGTTTTCGAAGTTGCCGGCGAAGCGATTTCACGCTTCGGTGTGATCGACGGCGAAGAGGTAGAAGAAGGTGTCTTCAAGATTAAAGACATGGTTGAGAAGCCACCAGCCGCAGAGGCGCCTTCGGATCTGGCAATCATTGGACGATATGTGCTGACTCCGGAAATCTTCGATGAGATTGCGACGACTCGCCCCGGCGCCATCGGAGAGATTCAGATTACTGATGCAATGCGATCGCTCGGGAAGAAGCGTCCGTTTTATGGAGTGCGCTTCGAAGGAAAGCGACACGATGCCGGCGACAAACTCGGCTTCCTCATGGCGACTGTTGAATTCGCACTCAAGCATCCTGATCTCGCGCCGGAGTTTAGAGAATATTTGCAATCGTTTAAGGTCAATTAATAATGACTGATCAAAAACAATTCGCGGGACGCACAGCGATCGTTACTGGCGCAACCCGCGGTATCGGACGCGCCCTCGCCCTTGAGCTCGCGCGCCGTGGCGCCGACATCGCGTTCAACTACGCGAAGAGCGCGGAGGCCGCTGAATCGTTAACCAAAGAGATCGAGGAAATGGGCGTGCGCACTCTCTCCATGCAATGCGACGTGGCCAATACGGAAAGCGCTGCCGAGATGGTTAAGCAGGTTAAAGAAAAATTTGGACGCATCGACTTCCTGGTCAACAATGCCGGCATCACGCGCGACAATCTAATTCTCCGCATGAAGGAATCCGATTGGGATGACGTAGTGGACACAAATCTTAAAGGTGCGTGGAACTTCGCCAAAGCTGCCCTCAGGACCATGCTGCGTCAGGACGAAGGCGGATCGATTCTAAACATCTCCTCTATCAGCGGCAGCGTTGGGATGCCGGGCCAGTCAAACTATTCCGCCTCGAAAGCGGGCATGATTGGACTTACGAAAGCACTCGCAAAGGAAGTCGCCAGG
Organism: Pyrinomonadaceae bacterium; assembly: GCA_035630655.1. GTDB lineage: Bacteria > Acidobacteriota > Blastocatellia > Pyrinomonadales > Pyrinomonadaceae > PSRF01. The sequence continues at coordinate 9,526 of DASQKG010000425.1, read as the reverse complement.
CGGAAAGTGACAGTTAATGCTCTCGCTCTGGGAATGGTCGCCACCGATATGGCCGGCTCGCTCGATGAAACGTATCGGGTAAAAATTCTCGAACAAATTCCCCTGGGACGTTTCGCCGAAGCAGATGAGATAGCACGTATCGCCTGTTTCCTGCTCTCCGACGACGCGCGCTACATTACCGGACAAGTCATTCAAGTTGATGGCGGACTGGCGATGTAAATGCATTGACAGGTGACAAGTAACGAGTGACAAGTCATACATTCCTGTCCGCCTTTATTACTTGTCACCTGTCACTTTTCTTCTGGTCCATCTTCGCGGTCTCAACTTCCGCTCGAACCCAAGTCCAGAAATTTGGAGAAAATTCTAAATAAATGGAATCGCAAATGGTCTCTTGACCGCACTGTTCTCTCCTAGTATTCTCCGCCAACCTTAAACGTGCCACGCATTTTTTCGTAATGCACTTGCTTAGATTCAAGACTGTCGCTTCAGGCGGGTAGTTCAGAGTACAAGCTTAGCTTGCGCGCGAAAGTGAAGAAGTTTAGTTCAAATCTTCAGTTGCATGCGCGGCAGTAGCCCGACCATAAGGGAGGGCGTTGTTCTCTGGTCGTCAGAAACGCCCTTCCTGACGGTCGGGCTACTGCCCGCTTGCCGCAAGGCTTATTAGTTTTCTTCCGATCTCCCCGGATCGTAGTGCTTGATTGCGATCTCTCTGTTCACATGATCAATGACGAAGGAGAAATACGATGCATCGCAGATCTCTCGTGGTTCTGGCGCTCATGATTGCGTCAGCCGTAATGGCTTTTAGTGGTTGTGCGCCGATGGAGGAAAGCAAAGCTCCCGCGACCGCAAGCTCAACCGCAAACTCGGCAGCAGGGAAAATTCCTATTACCACCGTATCGGAGCCGGCGCGAAAAGAGTTTTTGCAAGGGCGTGATCTGAACGAGAAGCTGCTCATCCAGGACTCCATTAAACATTTCGATAGGGCCATATCGCTCGACCCCAACTTCGCCTGGGCAGAACTAAATCGCGCTCAGGTTAGCCCCACCGGTAAGGAATTCTTCGATCACCTGAAGAAGGCTGTCAGTCTTGCCGACAAGGCTTCTAACGGCGAGAGACTGCTGATCCTGGCTACCGATGCCGGCGCAAATGGAAACGCGGTTAAGCAAAAGGAATATCTCGACCAGCTCGTCGCAGCTTACCCAGGTGATGAGCGGGCCCATTTCAATCTTGCCGGCTACCACTTTGGCCAACAGGAGTTTCCCAAAGCTATTGAGCATTACAAGAAGGCCACCGAGTTGGCTCCGGATTATTCGTCAGCTTATAACCTTCTCGGATACGCCTATCGGCAAAATGTCGACTACCCAAATGCTGAGTCGGCGTTTAAGAAATACATCGAACTCATTCCGAAGGATCCCAATCCCTACGATTCATACGCCGAGCTGCTGTTGAAGATGGGTCGCTTCGAGGAATCGATCGCGCAGTATCGCATGGCCCTGGAGATTGATTCGAACTTCATCAATGCCCACCAGGGTATTGCGGCGGCTCAGATGTATCAGGGAAAAGCGGCCGAGGCTGCGACCGAACTTCAGAAGATCACCGATAAAGCGCGCAGCGATGCGGAACGACGAACCGCTTTGTTTGCTTTGACTGTGGTTAACGTCGATAGCGGCAACATGGCCAAAGCACTCGAGGACATGGATAAGCAATATGCGCTGGGCGAGAAGACGAATGACGTTCCAAATATGACGGGCGATCTGCAGTTGAAGGGCAACATCCTTTTGGAAACGGGGAAGTACGACGAGGCGAAGGAACTTTTTGAACGCGGCCTCAAGATGACAGAGTCGTCCAACCTCTCGCAGGAGATCAAGGACAACGCGAAACTGTTTCACCATTACAACCTCGCCCGCGTGGCGCTCGGCAAGAAAGATCTCGCTACCGCGCGGAGCGAAGCCGAAGCGTTTCGCAAAGGTGCTGACGCCTCAAAAAATCCTTTTCAGATCCGTCAGGCACATGAACTAGCGGGAACGATTGCACTCGCAGAGAAAGATTACGACAAGGCCATTGCTGAACTTCTACAGGCCAACCAGCAAAACCCTTACGACCTTTATCGTTTGTGCCAGGCGTATCAAGGCAAAGGCGACTCAGGTAAGGCAAAGGAGTTTTGCCAAAAGGCCTCCGCATTCAATTCCCTTCCGCAGCTGAATCTTGCGTTCGTGAGGGCGAAGGCCGCGAAGGTGTGACCTGAAGGCTCAAAATACAGGGCTTTGCCCCCTGATGTGCGGTGGTGGCTACGCCCCACCGGCAAGGCTCATGAAACTGCTCTCGGGCTACGCCCACGATTTTGGGGCCTAGCCCCACAATTCTCAGGCTGCCCCGCCCGGTGGGGCATAGCCACCACCGCACATCCAGCGGCAAAGCCGCGAGCCTAACCCGTGGTCGCTCGAGCCTCCCCTTTACTAATCCTCGCTCAAGATTCAATATTCACCATCCGGCTGTTTACTGTTTGCTGATTTGCTGTCTCCTATGCCTAACGCTACCTGGCCCGAACTAAGATTCTCGGAATGGCAAGACACCCTCGCCACACTGCATATGTGGACCCAGGTGGTGGGGAAGATACGCCTCGAGCTAACTCCGCTCGTGAACCACTGGTGGAATGTTCCGCTTTACGTTTCAGCGCGAGGGCTGACAACCACCTCCATGCCTTATAGCGACGATCGGGTTTTTGAGATCGAGTTTGACTTCATTGATCACAAACTGCGGATCGCATGCAGCGACGGAGCGAGCAAGAGTCTCGATTTGCGGCCACAGTCAGTCGCGGACTTTTATGCGGAAGTAATGGCGACCCTTCATGAACTGGGAATGGACGTAAAGATTTGGACCATGCCGGTCGAGGTCCCGGATCCGGTTCGTTTCACTGAAGACCACGGGCACAAGTCTTACGACGCGGAATACGCCAATCGCTTCTGGCGCGCACTGGTAATGATGGACGAAGTGTTTCAGGAGTTTCGTTCACGCTTCATCGGCAAGTGTAGTCCGGTGCATTTCTTTTGGGGCAGCTTCGATATGGCCGTTACGCGGTTTTCCGGCCGGCGCGCACCTGAACGCGAAGGCGCCGACATCATTACTCGCGAAGCTTATTCACACGAAGTCATCAGTCACGGCTTCTGGCCCGGCAACAAGGACATGGAAGCAGCGTTTTATTCCTACACTGCTCCTGAACCTGCTGGGCTCGCAGACACCGTCAGCCAGGGAAAGATACTTCCGGCCCAGGCGTTTTACAGTTCCGAGATGAAGGAATTCTTTCTTCCTTACGACGCGGTGCGAACTGCATCTTCACCCGAACAGACGCTCATGGACTTCTGCCAAACTACCTATGAAGCCGGGGCCAACCTCGCAGGCTGGGACCGCGCAGCGCTCGAGCGCTGAAAACTTATTGTTTGGACACGGCCTCAGGTCGTTCCGGTAGAGGATTATTGACGTGTGGTAGACTATGTAAACTAAATTCAGCAGGACTTCAAATGAGCACGCGGAGAGAACAATTTATTATTGACGAGAGTGGTCATAAGACCGCAGTCGTCCTCGCAATCGAGCACTATTCGGAGTTGCTTGAGGCTCAGGAAGAACTGGCGTCCATTCGTGCCTACGATGAAGCAAAAGCCTCGGACGACGAGGTTGTTCCTTTCCAGCAAGCCGTCAAAGAGATTGAGGGCGGGTAGGTGGAATACGAAGTTCTCGTAGCAGCTAGCCATCCATCACGCTAAGGTTCTTCGGGAAGTGGTTATTTAGATCTGTTTCGGACACGCCTAAAACACGGAACCCGGCGGCGGGAAAGCTCGTTTTCTATTTTGCATGACGCATTCATTCCAGCCTGCGGCTACTACCACGCAACGACGACTTGCTATGTCGCATCTAAGAGTCGTTGTGAAAAGGTTATCCCTCGCAGGTTTACTGCTTATTCCAATCCTCATTCTCGCTAGTGTTACCGGCGTAGCGGAAAAAATCGCCGACCGTCTTGTCCTGTACGTCCACATGGCCCAGCTCTACACGAAAGATCCTGATCGAAAACTGGCTATGCCGGTGAAGAACGTCTCAAAGGATCAGGTCGCCAACACCTGGCATGCTCCGCGCGGAACTGATCGGCTTCATGAAGGCCAGGACATTTTTGCGCCGCGTGGTACTCCGGTTCTTTCCGCCACCGAAGGCTATATCTTGAGGATTGGCGAAAACACGTTGGGCGGACAAACTGTTTCAGTTGTCGGCGCAGGCGGCAGAGTTTATTACTACGCACATCTTGATTCGTATGCGCCGCGCATAGAAGAAGGCGACTACGTGACCACTAAGTCAGTCCTGGGATATGTCGGCACGACCGGTAATGCAGCCGGGACCCCACCTCATCTTCATTTCGGTGTTTATGCGACGGGGGGCCCTGTGAATCCGTTGCCGCTCTTGAGTGACCGCCCGCAAGAGAAGAAGCCACAACCAGCGGAAGCCGCGCGTTCGACAAGAATACGCAGCCGTGTAATCACAAACTAATCCTTAGGCATACTGCAATCCGTAATACTACGAATGCGGCTAATCCCGCGGAGCGATCTCATTAGCACCGTGGCTTCAGCCCGGTGATTAGCGGCAGCCAATATTTCCCGATCAGAATGACAAACTCCGCACACCGGGCTGAAGCCGCGGTGCTAATGAGATCGCTCCGCGTCATGATAGGTCGAAGGTTGTAGGTGGTGGGCCCGGTTTAGCGCGCAAATGTGCGGGGTCTCGCCGAAGAAACTGACACTCTGCTCACTTAAGCGGTTTCGCAAAGTATCCGGGTCGATGACGGAGCTCCACTTTTTGTCTTTGTAACTGCGGATTAGTAAGCCACAGCCGCATCTGGCGATAAGAACCATCGCGGCGTTTGTTGGAGGATGAGTAAGTGATCAAGTATTGCGAACGAAGTTCCTGCTCGATTTCCGAAAACGCAATTTTCAGATCCGCATCCTTTTTCGGGAAAAACGCTCGACCGCCAGTCGATTCCGACAGCGTTTCGAGAGCATGCTTGTCGACGCCTTCGCGCTTACTGTCGCCAATACCGATCGCGTAGATAATAGTTTCGCCCTCGAGCGCGCTCTTTATCGCTTCCTGCATGTTCAGCCGGCTGCTCGTGTCCCATCCGTCGGTCAACAAAATTACTGCCCTGCGCTTTTGATTCAGGCCAAGCTTTCCTGTATTCCGGGCAAGCACCTCGCTAACGGTCAGAAATATGGCTTCCCAAATGGCCGTGCTGCCGTCAGGTGGCGGCCGCCGCAAACCGGGCTTTGAGGCAATACCGCTAATTGGGCGGCCTGCCCCCAGGTATGTAGGCAATGCCACGTCGACACGGTCGAGCGCTTTATGGAGGCTGAGCACATCACGGGTTAGGTCCTGCTCGAGAAACGTTGCGCCTGTGAAAGCAATAATCGCAGCCTGGTCTTTGCTGGATTTGATCACCGTTTCAATGAAAGTGCGCGCGGCCGCCTTCTCCTGAGGCAGCATGTGTTCTTCAGAGGCACTGACGTCGATGAGAAACGCAATGGACAGAGGACGATCTGTCTCGCGCTGAAAGGTAATTATTTGTTGAGCAGCGCTATCCTCAGTCAGCCGCAAGTCTGCTTCCTGTAACGTGGTAACAAATCGTTTGTTTCTGTCGGTAGCAGTGAACAACAGACTAATCAGGTCAGTGTCGACGCGAATGACTTCGTCGGTTTGTTCGGTAGGTGTTTGAGCAAACGAGACCTGAACCAACACAAGACTAAGGATGATTAAGAGGGATGATGTGAGCTTTGATCGCATTTTCGTTCTTTGCGGCGGGGCAGTAGCCCGACCGTTAGGGAGGGCGTGGGTTTGCGCTATCGACGCGCCTCCCTGACGGTCGGGCTACTGCCCTGGTAGTTCTCTGGTCGCGCTATGGCAACGTCCGCAAACTAACAGTTTGCGTGACGATTACTTCAGGGCCTTGATGTTCGCCGGTTTCTGAAACAGTGAGTCGGGGAGTGGCTGATTATATTCAATTGACTCGTAATTAATGCGGCTGGTTTGGGTGCCGTTAATGAAGTGGTCGATCACAAAAGGCGCCGTCACACCGGCTACCGTAATGGGCTTGGCCAAACGATCCTCTTCAGTAATCTCTTCCGTTTCATCAGAGTCGGCCTTGGTGCGCGTCCGCTTGTAAATCACTTTTGCCGGCAACCCCTCTTTGGCAGCAAACTCGTATTCAATCCAGAAACCATCAGGATACGTTAGACGAACTGTCTCGTTACGACGCGCAAGCCCAGCCTCGCGTCGGCCCACATAAGTAAGGATTGCACCCTCTTTTTTCCACCAACCGCGCAAGACGTTTTCCACGCTGGTGCGCATTGAACGTTTGAATGACTCGATCTGCGAGGCCTTCATATCGCTCAAGGCCTTTGGACCGCCGTCGTAAAACCAACCCGTTTCACGATCGTTCGTCTGAATAGTCTTGATGCCGGCGGATGTAAACTCAGTTCGTTCTCGATCCGGATAGACGATGTAATCAAGAAACCTTGCCGGCAGCTGCGACATGCCCTGTTCGAAGGATGTGTAAAAGCCACGGCCAACGACGGTCTTAACGTTCAGATAATTGCTGCCGCCCAAAACTTCAATTGCGCGAGAGAGAATCGCCTCGGCCTTTGGATCCGGAGGCGCCGGTTGTTTAGGCGGCTCGATAGTCTGAGCGACAAGGGCTATAGACAGAGCGCCGAGCAAAACAACAAACGTAAATGTTCGCAGGATTAATATCTTCATGAGAGAACTTACAAGAGTGATGAATTGCTCCGGAGGAGCCGCATGTTTATAGACCAACAAATCGATTACTACTAGCGCTCCAGCGGAGCGCCATGTTTTTACTGATCACTACACGACTCAAGAATATTTCGCTCCGCTGGAGCGAGGAACGATCTTGGTGACCGTCGTCTATAGATATTAGGTCCCTACGGGACAGAGGAGAGTCGTCCAGATAATAAACAAAAAGGGCTTCAATCAATAGCCTTGAAGCCCTTACTGTCTAACAATCCACAAGCTTACAGCTTGAACTACCAGCGCCTACGGCTGTTGCTTCAATTCAAATTTGCGTTGGTCCCGGCTACGGTTTTTACAACCGTCTCGCCGTCTTCTACATCAACCACAAAATTCGTTGCCATCTTCCACATCGCGGTCAGCGGTAGTTTTACCTTCTCATCGATGTGCCGTTTCAGGAAGCGCGCGCCATACGCCGTGTTGTATCCCTTCTCGGTCAACAGGTTCAGCGCGGCCTCGGTAACGGTGACTTCTTTGCCCTGGCGCTGCATCTGTCGCTGCAACTTATTCAGGTAGAGTTCGGCAATATTGCGCACCTCGTCCATCGTCAGCGGCGCAAAAACAATGATCTCGTCGATGCGGTTGCGAAACTCCGGCGAGAAACGTGTTTCCGCGGCCTTCATCACCTCTCTGTTGACGACGCGGAAATCGCCTGGAGTCTTCGTTCCAAATCCCAACGGCTTTTCAAATTTCTTGAAGCTGTCGGAACCAAGGTTGGAAGTCATGATAACGATTGCGTCTGATAGATAGACCTTCTTGCCACGTCCATCCGTCAGCCAACCTTCGTCGAAGGCCTGCAGGAAGAGATTCATCAAATACGGCGATGCTTTTTCAACTTCATCGAGCAACAAAACGGTGTACGGATTCTCGCGCAGTTGCTCGGTCAAAATTCCCCCGCGCTCAGAACCGACGATGCCTCGCGGCATACCGATCAATTTTTCAATGCTGACGGTGCCGTCGCTGTACTCCGACATATCGATGCGGACCATCTTCTCTTCGTCGCCAAACATGAACTCGGCAACGGCCTTGGCCAGCTCGGTTTTTCCAACACCTGTTGGACCAAGGAACAGCAACACACCGTCTGGTTTGTAGTGCGACTCTTTCAAAGGCCCTTTGTTAAGCCGCAGACGTTGGGCAACTGCCTTGATCGCGGCCTTTTGCCCTATCACACGCTGCGCCAACATGGCTTCAGTCATCGAGAAACGATCGCTGGTATCGCGGAAAATCATGTCACGCGGAATGCGCGACTCCTGCGAGATCACCTCGATTACGTGTTCCGGTTTCACCACCATCGTATTCGGCTCGTTGATTTCCACTTTTACCGCGGCCGTGTCCAGCCAGCCGATGGCTTTGTCAGGCAGGTGAAGATTACGAATATATTTCGGGGCCATCTCAAGCGCCGTGTTAATCGCGTCGTCGGAGATCTTTACGGAGTAATTCTTCTCGAGGCGAGGACGCAGGCCCAACAGAATCTCCCGGGTTTCGCTAATCGACGGCTCTACGACTTTTACCAGGCGGAAGCGACGCGCCAGGGCTTCATCTTCCCCGATGTATTCCTTGTATTCGGTAAGCGTTGTGGCGCCGATGATCCGCATATCGCCACGGGCCAACGCCGACTTAAACATGTTGGCAGCGTCCGAAGAAGTACCGAGTGCCGCGCCAGCGCCCATGATCGTGTGCGCCTCATCGATAAACAGAATCAGGTTATCGCGTTCTTTGACTTCGTCGATGATGCCCTTGATTCTTTCTTCAAACATTCCGCGCAACATCGTACCCGCCACGAGCCCGCCCATTTGCAGTTGGACCACGTGCGAACCGCGTAACCGCGCCGGAACTTTGTCGGGCTCCAACTCGATCAAGCGAGCCAATCCTTCGACCACGGCCGTCTTGCCCACGCCGGGCTCTCCCACAAGCATCGGGGAATTTGCGCGCTCGCGATGGCAAAGTATTTCCACCATCTGCTGTATCTCTTTTTCGCGGCCAATGGTGGGCGCGATCTTGTCGGCCCGCGCGAGACGATTTAGGGAAACACCGAAATGTTTCAGGTAGGGCGGCAGCTCAAACTTCTTGCGATACTGCTCTTCTTCGCGCTCCCGTTTCGAAACCTGTGCCTGAACGTTGTCTGCGACCTGATCGGGGTTAGCTCCCATGGTTCTTAACACCTCCAGGAAGAGACCGTCCTGATTTGTCAGCGCGGAAAAAATATCAGTGGCCTCGATTGTCTTGCGGCCCTGAGCGCGCGCGCGTTCCATCGCCCGCTTGAAAAGATCGGTAGTGTCGGGAGAGATTCTGAAACCTTTCCCGACATGTTGCTGCCGGGTTGTGTCCAGCCGTTTATCAATTGCAATCTTGACGACAATTGGGTCCAGAGAAAGATCGCGCATCGCCGAATTAAACATATCCGGCTCCTCATGCATGAGCGCCTGAAGGACGTGCTCGACTGCGACGAAATTCTGGTCGCGCTGGCGCGACTCGCTCAACGCATGCTCGAGTATCCGCTGGCCACTTTCTCCAAACTTGTCTTTGTAGGATCCTAAATCAACCATTTATAAAACCTAACGCCTCGTAATGAAAGCGTCGTGCATCGTTTCACGACGACAAAACCTGATAATTTTCAAAGGGCCGATTGAAAATCCAACCCTATTCCAAAGGGTTAGATGTTGCGAGCATATTCGCCGTTGCGTTT
>DASQKG010000424.1:0-11777 GCA_035630655.1 Pyrinomonadaceae bacterium | reverse complement strand
CCCAAGAAGATGGCGCTCGAGTTGTTCAAACCATTCATTTACAACCAGCTCGAAAAGCAGGGTCACGCCGCGACCATCAAGCAAGCGCGCGAAATGGTGGAACGCCAGGAGCCGGTGGTTTGGGACATTCTCGAAGAAGTTATTCGCGAGCATCCGGTTCTGCTAAACCGCGCACCGACGCTGCATCGTTTGGGCATCCAGGCGTTTGAGCCGGTGCTGGTTGAAGGCAAGGCGATCAAGATTCACCCGCTGGTCTGTACCGCATTTAACGCTGACTTCGATGGCGACCAGATGGCAGTGCACATTCCTTTGTCGCCTGAAGCACAGATTGAAGCTGCGGTGTTAATGCTTTCGAGCAACAACATTCTCAGCCCCGCAAGTGGTCAGCCGATCGCCGTTCCGTCGCAGGATATCGTGCTCGGAATTTACTACCTAACGCGCGACAAGCCCGGCGCTAAAGGCGAGGGCCGCGTGTTTGCATCGCTCGAAGAAGTTCTGTTGGCGCTCGATGCGAAGGAAGTTACGACGCAAACGCCCATCAAACTTCGCATCCAGGGCGACCTGATTGATCTAACGCAGGAACACGATCCACAGGACATCCTGCGTGCGGCCGTTCAGGAAGATGTGCGCCGCGTTATAGATACGACGGTTGGTCGGGTCATCTTCAACGATTCGATTCCGCCGGGTCTACCGTTCTTCAACGGCACGCTGAAGAAAAAGGGTCTGCAGTCGCTGGTCAACTATTCGCACATCCGTCTCGGACACGAGATGACTGTGAAGATGCTCGACGACTTGAAGAATCTTGGTTTTCTTTATGCCACGAAAGCCGGCATCTCAATCGGCATCGACGATCTGGTCACGCCGGATGCGAAGAAGCCTTTGGTGGATAAAGCTGAGAAGGATGTCATCGCAGTTGAGCAACAGTATCTCGACGGCGTGATCACCTCCGGTGAGCGTTACAACAAAGTAATCGCGGTCTGGTCGGAAGTGACTGACAAAGTCGCGAAGGAAATGTTCAAAGCAATGGACGAGCGCGAGAAGTCGTCCGGCGAGTTGAATCCAATTCTGGTTATGAGCGATTCGGGAGCTCGTGGCAGCGCCCAGCAGATTCGCCAGTTGGCAGGCATGCGCGGACTGATGGCCAAGCCCTCGGGCGAAATCATCGAGACGCCCATCAAGGCAAACTTCCGCGAAGGTCTCGACGTGCTGCAGTACTTCATCTCGACACACGGCGCGCGCAAGGGTCTGGCCGATACGGCGTTAAAGACTGCCGACTCGGGTTACCTGACGCGCCGTCTGGTTGACGTGGCGCAGGACGTAATCATCAGCGAGCCGGATTGCGGAACCCTGAGAGGCATCTCCGCTAGCGCCATCGTTGAAGGCGGCGAAGAGATTGAATCGCTGCGTGACCGTATCGTCGGTCGCATAGCACTGGAAGACGTGATGGATCCGGTTGAAGGTCGAGTAATCGTCGAGGCCAACTCCGAGATCGATGAGGACCTTGCAGCCGAGATTCAACGCTCCGGTGTACAGCGCGTTCGTATTCGTTCGGTATTGACCTGCGAATCGAGACGCGGCTGCTGCATCAAGTGTTACGGCCGTAACCTGGCAACAGGTCGTCCGGTTGAGATTGGCGAAGCCGTGGGTGTGATTGCCGCGCAGTCGATTGGCGAGCCCGGCACGCAGCTTACGATGCGTACGTTCCACATCGGCGGTACGGCGCGTCTTGAAGAGTCTTCGAAACACGAAGCTCGCCAGGACGGCACAATCAAATTCCTTGACCTGCAGACGGTTAAGAGTCGCAAGGGCGAACGCATCGCCATGAACCGCAACGGTTCGTTAACAATCATCGACGACCGCGGCCGTGAAGCTGCGCGTTATCAGATCGTTTACGGTGCGCACATTCTTGTCGAAGACGGCGAGCGCGTTACTCAGGACCAATTGCTGGCCACCTGGGACCCGTTTACCTTCGCAATCCTGACGGAGGTTGCCGGCCACGTTAAGTATCAGGATCTGAAAGAAGGCGTGACGTTTGACGAGGAAGTGGACGAGGTTACCGGCCAGTCGCGCATGGTTGTTAAAGACTCGCCTGACGAGAAGAAACAACCTCGTATGGAAATTCGCAGCGGCAGCAACAAGGTCCTGAAGACCTACCAGATGCCCGTGCGTGCGAATCTGATGGTGGCCGACACCGAAAATGTGGAGCCTGGCGACATCATCGCGAAGATTCCGCGTGAAACTACCAAGACCAAGGACATCACCGGCGGTCTACCGCGCGTCGTTGAGCTGTTTGAAGCACGACGCCCGGCGGAAACGGCGGTCATGTCTGAAATCGATGGCATTGTTACACTTGGTCCAATCGCCAAGGGTAAACGCAAACTGATCATTACCGGCGACGATGGCGAGGAGCGCGAGTATGACATCCCGCGCGGTACGCACATCAACGTGCAGGAAGGCGATCGCGTGCGCGCCGGCGAAGCTTTGATGGACGGCCCGTTGAATCCGCACGACATTCTGCGCGTGCTGGGAATGCAGCGACTCCAGGAGTATCTCGTCAACGAGATCCAGGAGGTCTATCGTCTGCAGGGCGTGAACATCAACGACAAGCACATCGAAGTCATCGTGCGACAGATGCTTCGCTGGGTGAAAATCAAGGAAGTGGGCGATACAGACTTCCTGCTCGAGGAGCAGGTGGATCGCTTCCGCTTTACTGACGAAAACGAGCGTGTTGTCGGGAACGACGGCGAGGTTGCACAAGCCGAACCGTTGCTGTTGGGAATCACGAAGGCGTCGCTTTCGACCGAGTCGTTTATTTCCGCGGCGTCGTTCCAGGAGACCACGCGCGTGCTGACTGAGGCGGCTATTTCAGGCCGCATCGACTACCTGCGCGGCTTGAAAGAGAACGTGATCATGGGACGGTTGATTCCAGCCGGCACCGGCATGGAGTATTACCGCAACGTGGACATCGACCGCGACGAATCAATGGATCAGGCTCGCGAGCGTGACCTGGACGAGTTTCCTGATATCGTCGGCGGGCATGACGTTCCGGCGCCGCCCGTGCGCGAGCCGCTGGTTCCGGCAGTGGCTAGTGACGGTGAACCAGACGTGACGGAGTAGGGCTCGCCTCAATTTGAAGAGAAGTGAAGAAGGACACGATAGTGTCCTTTTTTGCTAGAAGGACGTAAGCGGTTGTACGACTTAAGACTTGTTGGTCTGGAGGCTGGTGGTGGCTGAGGTTAAGGCCGGGAAAAAAGGACCAAAAGAAATCTATCGACAGATCCAGCGAATGCTTACCCAGATGAAGGACGAACTGGCTGACCTGTCTCTCGACGACTTAGCGCTGTCTAAGTCAGATGCTCCTTTGGTGACGCTTCTGCGAACAGTAATACAAACAGGCTCGGGGATCCATGGAGTAAGGCTCACTAATAATGTGATTAACGGGACCGTTATCGAAGACGCATACCTCTATAGACTTAATTGAACATTTTCGCTGTCAAAAGGAATGACAGGCAGGAATGCCTGTCAAACAAAAAGACCGGCGCGAGCCGGTCTTTTTGTTTGGATTGTGGACGCTTCAGTTAGACGCCCGCGTTGACGAAAGGTTCGTGAGGGCGTTGATGCGTGAGCGCACCGCAGCCGCGAGTTGATTAACTTCCTCTGGCGTGTAGTTACCTGCGCGAAAAGCATCCTTGAGCTGTTCGTCGCTCAGCTTGCTCAACCATGAGGCAAGCCACTTCGCGTCATCAATGGTAATGCCCTCAAATGCCTTTCCCATTTTGCCGCCGTAGTTGAAGTCGACAACATTTCCCTTAACGCCGTTTACAAACTCGGCCTTAACGTAATCGGAAGGTTTGTTCCGGCTTCGCGAAATGAGTCCACCAGTTTTCCCAAAAGTGGCGCCCAGGTCACTGACTATGAAACGCCGCTCAGAATCTGTCACGCCCTTGGTTACCAGGATCGCATTGTTATCGTCTTTCATGTCCCAGTTGTTAATCAGGACCATCATGATTTTCAAACCCTGAAATTCAGGTTTGCCTACAAAAGGATTATTGGCCCACATCCAGTATCCGTCTCGCTTAACATCCTTCGGCCGGGCTTCAAGTTTGACGTTCTTAAAGGTTCCTTTGCCCTGGATCACCAACTCGGGAACCAGGTGGGCGATCTCCGTCTCGTAGCCGATGGCCCACAGTAAGCGATTGGCAGCGGTTTCGGGTTGCGCCTCTTTACTGAGTTTCGCCACCCATTCTTCGCCTTTGCCATCGGTAACGCGATATTTGGTGGACCAGCCACCCTCCTTCACCTCGACGAAAGTGACGCGCGAGAGATCAGGTTTCATTGCCTCGCCACCCGCGCCTACCAGCAGATTGCGGGTTTCAATGTCCTCGGGTGCGAGCCAGAGCACCGCCGGACCGGTGTAGACTTTTTTCTCTTTCTTGTCCTTGTCGCTTGCGTCCTGCGCCTGCACGGGCATCGCCGTCGCTGCAAACAGCACCAACGACAGAATCATTAACAAGCTCGTTTTTGCCTTCAACATAAATGCCTCCTGCGGGTATCTTATTCGGGCTACACGGGGGAACTCCTGAGTACTATAGACTTGCGCAAATAGTAAACCGTCAAATGCCGGTGAAACAAGTTCATTGGGGATTTGTACAGAAACTCCGGTCTGTCCGGTTACAGTGATGTCCCTCTATGACCTAACGCGTAAAAGATTCAGAAAAGCAGTCAATGTAAATCACTGTCCGGTTTGTCGGGGTAGCACATATATGGGGCGGCCGTTTAGATAGGGCACTTGTGCCGGCGACGCGCGGACAAGTCCGCCTCCTAAACGATTAAACAAAAAAAGGTGACAGGTTGATTCAAATCAGGCCAGGTCGAAGCGAGACCCGGCAGGAATGCCTATCCTACGAAATGCGAATTGATCCTAAAAAGATTCCCGGCGCACGCAAAACTGCGATGCCGGCCTTTGTTAAGCCTCAGTTAGCAACCCTGATGAGCGAAGCGCCGGAGGGCGACCAGTGGCTGCACGAACTTAAGTTTGACGGGTACAGGATGCTGGCTCATTTGCGTGCTGGCGAAGTGCGCCTCTGGAGCCGAAACGGCAAAGACTGGACCGAGAAATTTGGGAACCTGATTAAGGTCCTAAAGGCGCTCCCTTTGAAAACCGCGATCCTCGATGGAGAGGTTGTCGTGGTTGATCAGAAAGGTCGCAGTAGTTTTCAGCGGCTGCAGCAATCAATGAGTGGCGCCGCCGTTACCTTTGTCTATCAGGTTTTTGATGTCATCTATCTCGAGGGGTACAGCCTCGCCAGAACTCCTTTGGTTGAACGGAAGGCCGTACTTGAAAGCCTGCTGGCCGCGGACAAATCAAAGGGACAGTTGCGGTATAGCGATCACGTCGTGGGAAACGGTGAACAGTTTTTCAATCAAGCCTGCGAATACGGCATCGAAGGGATCATTTCCAAACTTGCCGATTCACCCTATGAGTCCACGCGAAATAAGAACTGGCTCAAGGTGAAATGCAATAGGCGGCAGGAGTTTGTGATCGCGGGCTACACGCCTTCGAAGAAGGGGTTTCCGGGATTTGGTTCGCTGATTCTCGGTGTGTATGACAAAGGAAAACTTATCTACGCGGGGCGCGTCGGCACTGGATTCAGCATCAAGCAACGTCTGGAATTGCAGGCAAAACTGGATCAGATTGCGCAGCCGGCCACGCCGTTTGCGGTAAAGCCAAAAGACCCGGGACTGCGAGACGCGCATTGGGCCAAGCCAAAGCTGGTAGGCGAAGTTGAGTTCACCGAATGGACTGCCGACGGTTCGGTTCGGCATCCGTCGTTTCAGGGGCTGCGTGCGGATAAGAAGGCGTCTGAGGTTGTGCGTGAAAGAGAGTCCTGACTTTGACGGCGGCGTCTCGGAAGAGGCGCCTCCTTGGAGAGCAGTGCGGCGGCCGGGCGCCGCTTTGGCCCGCGACGGCCTGGCGTCGATCTGATAGGCAACGTGGAAGATTAAGGCTGCTCACGGTTTGGCCAAAGCGCCGACAAGGCGGCGCACTCCAGGGAGGAACTTGATCACGTGAGATCTTCTTTTATTAATTCCTTGTTAATCGCCACTGCGGCTTGTGCGCCTTCCGAAGCCGCAACAATCACAAACTGAACCAGCTTTGACGCGTCCCCCGCAGCATATAAGCCGGGCACGCTCGTGGTTTCGTAATCTCCAGTCGCAACGCATCCATCCTCCGTAAAAGCACACCCGAGCTGTTTTGCAAGATCCGAACCCTGGTGATGGCCGGTGCTGAAAAACATGGCTCGCCTTTCGAGCCGCTCTCCATTGGCGAAAACAATGTATTCGAGCAGACCGTCTTTTCCCTCGAGGCGATCGATTTTCTCCTCGCGTAATTCAATGTTGTCCCTGGCCAGACGCTCGGTATGTTCCGGCGTTAACTGTGATGGTCCGTCGGTGCAAAGAACCAGGTCGCGACTCCATAGTTTCAGTTCGAGTGCCAATCCCGAGCCATTTTCCCCGTTTCCATAAATGGCCAGAGGCTGATCGCGCATTTCCCAACCATCGCAGTAAGGGCAATGGAAGACGCTACGGCCGTAGAAGTCCTGAAGTCCATTAACCGCCGGCAGTTCGTCCACCACACCTGTTGCGACCAATAGTTTTCGCGCGAAGACGTTTTTGTCGTTGGTTAGCGTCAGCTCAAAACCATTGGACACACACCTCGCCGAAGTGACCTCGGTTCGCCTGATCTCGACGGTGTCGTAATGCCCCAGTTGTTGGCGGGCGATCTCGATAAACTCGGCCGGCTTGATTCCGTCACGAGTTAAGAACCCGTGAAGACCATGCGAGGCAGCATTGCGTGGCTGGCCGGCATCGCAAACGAGCACGCGCCTTCTGCATCGTCCGAGCACCAACGCCGCGCTCAGACCGGCCGGACCACCACCGACAATTACTACTTCGTACCAGGCTTCTGCCATCTCGGGATTCTCCAGGGACTTCTGTGCTGAGCAAAGCTGGCGGAAGTTCAGAGTTCAAGCTTCAGCTTGCGTGGCGAAGCCGCAACTTAAGGGTTGAACTCTGAACTACGTCATTCCTTCGCAGGTTATTGGGGGGAGGAGGAGTATAACAGGAAAAGACCGGCGGGAGCTTTGAGGCATCCCGCCGGTCGTGTCAGTTCAAGCTGCTCGGTTTCTAACGAAGGAGATTCGGCGGCTTGGCGCCTTGCGGACAAAGCCACAGCTCGACGAGCAGGACATCTTTGGATGGCCCAACGAGAGTAACGATCCGCTGAGAGCTGATGCCCCGCGAGTTGACCAGGTAGTCGACTAGTCGAGTCGTCTGCTTTTGTACGTCACCAGCGCGTCCACGTTGACCCGGATAAACAATCACGAAAGCAGTTGCAGTCGGATCGTTCTGTAATTCAATTGCGTAGTTGTCGAGTCGAGCTTTCTCGTCGTTATAAGAGATCGTTGGATACTCATCAAACTTTCGGCATTCAACGGGCACCGGAAACTGTACTGAGCATGTTGCGCTGCAATCCAGTGTGTAGCCACCCATGGAAAGTGTCGCTGTAACAGTCTGACCCGCAAGTCCAACGGTGTCGACGCGGATGCTGGGCGTTCCCTGCCCGTCGATGATGCGGCCGGCGGAAACTGTCCAATTGTAGATCGGCGCAACACCGGGCGTACCGCCGGTAACATTCGAAGAGAAGGTGAGCGGCTGTCCTACTTCGCCGCGTTCTGGGCAGATGATGGAGACGTTGGGACAGACTGGAGGCGGTGGCGGACATCGATTTACCAATACGGCGGTGGACGAGAATGCCTGACAGGCTTCATCGCCGCTGCCGGTATCGATGTCGACGTAAGCTTTGTAGTAACCGGGCTGAACGCCGGAAAGGTCCCAACTAACCGTGGCGCCGTCGCCGGTTATGCGGCCGCCATTGGAGGTCCAGCGATAACGGATTGGATAGTCAGAAGTCGCCCGCGCATTTAATTGCACTATCGCAGGTCCTGCCCCTTCACAAACCGTCATCACCTGAGGATCTGCCGACAGACTCAGATTCGGCGGTGTGAAGGTCCGAGTCTCAACTCTTACCTTTTTCTGGGCAATGGCCGCAGTAGCAAATACAAAGATCGCTACCAGGGCAATCGGTAGGAATAAACCAAGGCGACGCTCGTGTCTCGACATTTCGACTCCTTTTCCGGCATTACAATTTCGCGAGTCCGCCATAACCCGTGGGGCGACGAAACTCTCAGAGAAGTAGCACTTGATTCAAAAATAGGGGGAATAGCGGCGTAATTCCACAACTTTATCACGCAACCCAGTTACAGAACCCAGCACGGTAGCGCGGGAGCGAAGATGTATCGAGCGCTACAAATTCTTACTACTTAGTTTTGACAAGCTTCCAGCATCCCGGGCGACCAACTGGGTTCTGTAGTTGGTAACCAGTTGACGAAACCGCATCATTACCGTAGCTCTGGTCTGGTTTGACTCACGTACCAAATTCAAGTAGATAGGTGGGCATCCAAAACATCTCCCTGAATCTTAACCTGGTAAAAGCGGAATGAAGCCAGCCCTCGTTATCGTCATATCTTTGCTCCTGTTCGGTCAACTGGCATGTTCGAGGAAGAAGCCGGGCGATGCGAATCCCAACGCTAACGCTTCGGGCACAGCAAACCCGGATCAAGTATCGCAGGCGCGCGTTTACCTCGACCAGGGAAAAGAGTTTTACCGCGAGGACCGAGATGAAAAAGCGGCAGAGGCATTTCAGGAGGCAATCAAACTGGACCCAAATCTGGCCGAGGGCTACTTTCGTTTAGGTCTAACGTTTGAAGCCCTCGCTAAAGATCAGGAAGCCGAAGATGCGTATAAGAAGGCCATAGAGAAATATAAGAAGTACTTGGATGGGAACAGCAAAGACGCCGAGGCGCATTACAACCTGGGCCAAACTTATGCCGGCCTGCGTCTCTACAGCGAGGCTGTCAGAGAATACAGGCAAGCCACACGTCTTAAGGAAGATGACGCCGATATCTATTACGACCTGGGATTGGCTTTGTCGAAGTTGGCGCAGTATGACGAGGCAGTGAGCGCTTTCTCGAAGTCGCTGGAGATTGATCCCGAAAACTATCGGGCCGAGGATGCTCTGGAGGAAGCCCGCGAAGGCGCGAAACGGATCCGTGCAGGCAAGAAGCATCAGGAAGAGCTGCTGAAGAAGAAGAAACCGGAAAACGGAAACGAAAACGCGGAGGCAACCGAGTCGCCCACAAGCTCTTCGACGAACTCTTCCTCAAAGCCTAAGTCGAATAGCAATCGAAAGCCATAGCAGGTTGCTGAAAACAGAAATGGCCATTTCGAGAGCAGAACGATCCACTAAAAAACACGAATTCACACAAAACAGAATTTCTTTTCGTGCTGCTTCGTGTGATTCGTGGATCGCATTTTCGGCAACCAGCTCGAAGCAGAGCTCAGTTTCTACTCAACAGAAGGAGAAATAATGGCAACGTACACGCCACCACCGTATTTCCCCCAGGGATCGTTAGCGCCGCCAGATAAGAACCGCTACCGGAAATTCAAACTCATGATTTTTGGAGCAATCGTACTCTTGCTCTTGGTACTGGGAGCGATTGGTTGGGGACTTTGGCGTCTGGTAACGTCGGCCGCATAGTTACAGAACCGAGCACTGTAGCGCCGGATGTTAGATTTGACTTCTGAAAAAGGGTGATTCCTTTACCCTGCTTTCCCGGAATTTACCCTGGCATCCGGCGCTACTGCGCTCGGTTCTGTAGGGGCGCCCACCTCCGCTTGACAGTCCTCCTGCTGGCAACTAATATGCACGGTTTCGGACTGACAGTCTGAAGTCAACAATGCAACGTCCGGTAGGTTCTGTCGGTGTGGAGGCGTTGCCCGGCGGCAATTGTGCGGCCGGATTTGACAATTATTGTGGCGTAAGCCGTCTGCGTCGCTCCGGTATTTGCCGGTAGCTCCAACGCAGGCACGCGTTCGAAATCCCGATGAATCGGGATTCTCGTCCCAGACATGCGACGCCACAGAAAAGTTTGGCTCCAGGGAAGCCAGAATCCACACACGCCCCCGTAGCGACTCAGAACATCCCTAACTAGACAACTATTGACCAGGGCAGCTCGCCTGCGCTGACTGCCGGACGAAGTGGTTACCACCGGTTCCGGAAAGAGGCAGGTAACGCCCTTTTGCGCGCTGAAATACAGCCCGCGTTTCCGCTTAATATCGCTGAAGAGGGAATACAGTGCCGACCATAAACCAGCTTGTTCGCAAAGGTCGCCAGGCGGTTAAGTACAAAACCGCCAGTCCGGCGCTCCAGAGTTCACCGCAAAAGCGCGGGGTTTGCACACGCGTGTATACACAAACCCCGAAGAAACCAAACTCTGCTTTGCGCAAGGTCGCGCGCGTGCGCCTGACCAACGGTATCGAGGTCACGACCTACATTCCGGGCGTTGGCCACAATTTGCAGGAGCACTCGATTGTTTTGATTCGCGGCGGCCGTGTGAAGGACCTGCCGGGGGTGCGCTATCACGTGATTCGCGGAACACTGGACTCCGTCGGTGTATCCGATCGCAAGCAGGGACGTTCGAAGTATGGCGCCAAGCGGCCAAAGGCGGCAGGCAAATAGAACTAAGGTGCCGGGTACCGGGTGTCGGGTGCCAGGCTCCACTGATTTAACCGGCACCTGACACCCGAAACCCGGTACCCAAAAAGATATGCCTAGAAGAAGAGTTGCAGAACGACGCGAAGTACTTCCCGATCCGGTTTACAACAGCCCCCTGGTGACGAAGTTTATTAGCGGCATCATGTGGGGCGGCAAGAAGTCGCTGGCTGAAGGCATCTTCTACACGGCCATGCACCAGATTGGCGACAAGACCGGCGAAGAGCCACTTAAGGTTTTCAAGCGCGCGATCGACAACGTGAAGCCGACCGTTGAAGTTAAGTCGCGGCGCGTTGGTGGTTCCACTTATCAGGTGCCGATTGAAGTTCATGCTGAAAGGCGTGGCGCCCTGGCGATTCGATGGATCGTTTCGTATGCGCGCGGTCGCGGTGAAAAGACGATGACCGACCGGTTGGCCGGTGAGATTCTCGATGCCGCTAACAACCGCGGCAACTCGGTCAAGAAGAAGGAAGATACGCACCGTATGGCGGATGCGAACAAGGCGTTTGCGCATTACAAGTTCTAAAGGCGGTAAATGGTGAATGGTGAATAGTAAATAGAAACTGAAAACCGAGCGCCTTCTATTTACCATTTGCCATTTACCATTCACGAGTTATGGCTAAGCACGATCTAAACAAGTTCAGGAATATCGGCATCATGGCGCACATCGATGCCGGTAAGACCACCACCACCGAACGCATCCTTTATTACACGGGTGTCTCGCACAAAATTGGCGAGGTGCACGAAGGGACGGCGACCATGGACTGGATGGAGCAGGAACAGGAGCGCGGTATTACGATTACCAGCGCTGCGACGACCTGTTTCTGGGAAAAAGACGGAGTCGATCATCGGATCAATATTATCGACACGCCTGGTCACGTCGACTTTACGATGGAAGTGGAGCGTTCACTTCGTGTGCTCGACGGAGCCGTTGCGGTGTTTGATGGTGTTGCAGGTGTCGAGCCGCAGTCTGAGACCGTTTGGCGTCAGGCTGACAAGTACGGCGTTCCGCGTATCTGCTTTATCAATAAGCTTGATCGTGCCGGTGCTTCGTTCGACCGCAGCTTTAAGTCGATCCTGGATCGCCTTGGAGCGAACGCGG
>DASQKG010000423.1:0-15675 GCA_035630655.1 Pyrinomonadaceae bacterium | reverse complement strand
TAGAAGACGCAACTCTGAAGGAGTTGCGTCGCCATTCGCCAAACGCAAGCAGCGCAACTCCTTCAGAGTTGCGAAGAATCTCTTGGAACGTCTTGAACCCAGGGTTTCAAAGCCAACCCTGGGCTGGAATTCGCGAACGCTCTCAGCGTTATTGGTCGTACCTGAGTTTTCACACACTCTCTACCGCTTCCGGTTCTGATTTATTCGGCTTCGCCGACTTTTAGTGAAAGCTCTACTATGCCTACTCCCGCTGAACTCGGTTACTACATGCCCGCCGAGTGGCGCCGTCATACCGCGACATGGCTTTCCTGGCCCAAAGACCCGCAAACATGGCCGGAGCGTGTGCCCCAGGTTCAGGAAATATTTCTCAAGATGATGGCCGCGCTGTTGCCCCACGAAACGGTGAACCTGCTGGTTGACGACGCGGCCACGGAAGAAATGGTGCGGAGCCGTTGCGGTTTTCCGGGCGCTGAAAATCTACGCTTCCATCAGATCGAAACAGTCGATTCGTGGATCCGTGACTATGGACCAAATTTTCTGGTGTCCGACGTTGTGTCCGACATTGTGTCCGACACACTTCAGTTTGTCGGTGACTCAGCGAACAAGCTACCCACCGAGGTCGGCAAACTAAAGTGTGCCGGACAACCGCTCGCTTACAATGATTGGATCTTCAACGCCTGGGGCAACAAGTATGAAGAGCTAAAACAGGACGACTCGATTCCGAAGCGACTCGAGTGTGTGCTCAGGTTCCCGCGGTTTGAACCTGGAGTCGTAATGGAAGGAGGCTCGATTGAAGTAAACGGCGCCGGCTGCGTCCTCACCACCGAACAATGTTTATTGAATCCGAATCGCAACCCGCGACTTAGTCGGGCTGAAATCGAACAATACTTGAAAGATTATCTGGGCGCTCCAAACGTTTTGTGGCTCGGCGAAGGGATCGTCGGCGATGACACTGACGGCCACATCGACGACATCGCGCGGTTCGTCGCGCCTAACGTAATTGTTTGTGCTGTCGAAGACGACCCGGAAGATGCGAACTACAAACTACTGCAAGACAACCTTAAGCGCCTGCAGAAAATGACCGACGCCGGTGGCCGCCCATTTGAAATAGTGCAGTTGCCTATGCCAGGCATTGTCGGCGGTGAGAGCACAGACAATCGCAACCTGGATCGCCTGCCTGCATCTTACGCAAACTTCTACATCGCCAATGAGGTAGTCCTGGTTCCAATCTTCGGACACGCTAATGACACTCGGGCCCTGGGGATACTACAGACTCTGTTTAAGACCCGTCGTGTCGTTGGTATTAACTGCGAACCCCTGGTGTGGGGAATGGGAACGATCCACTGCGTCACGCAACAACAACCCCACCCGGACAGATGCTAGATGCTGGAGGTTAGCTAGCATCTAGCATCTTCTTGGCTTCATTTCTTGCATCATCCAGGTTGCACACTTTGCCATCGAGCTGAAGTTCATAGACGGCTTTCGTAATCTCGCCGACCCTTGGCCCAGGCTCAAGACCCAACTCTAGTAAGTGGCGGCCCAGTAGAATTGGCGCAGGCGGCTGCTGCGCAACCTCTAGTTCCCTCGCCCGCTCAATGAACCAGTCCTGAGCTTTGGCGTCGTACCATTTTTCACGCGGCACCCAGTCAGCGTTGCGGCCGAGTGAATCTGCTTTTGCCACACGATAAAGAAGATCCAGTTCACACCTTCGCGCCAGACGACGAAACGCCCCGTCCCCCACTTCTTCGCGCTTCTTGTAAAACTCGCCCGGTTTCAAATGCTGGCGTACAAGCGCAATTACCTGCGCACGCACGTCGTAACCATCGAGTGTGTGAATATTAAGACGGTCCAGAAACCTCTCGGTTGGGCCAACTCCAGCTTCTTCGTGTCCACGTGATCGCCAACGCCCTTCGATAAACTCAGTAGTTGGTGGCTTACCAAAATCGTGTGCGAGCGCGGCCAACATCACGGTGACCTGCTTTGCATATGGCAAGTCTTCGATTAATTCGCGCGCGCGATCAACCACCAATCCGGTGTGTACCAATACATCGCCTTCCGGATGCCATTCAGGTTCCTGCGGCACATTATTCAGTGAAGCGATTTCCGGAAAAAGCTGCTCGATGGCGCCGAGCCGAAGCAGCCAGTTGAGGCCTTTTGAAGGCTGAGGCGCGAGCAACAGAAGCTTTTCCATTTCACCCCAGACGCGTTCAGCCGGCAGGTCAGTCAAATCAATCGTGCGGCAGACCTCCAGGGTTTTCGCATCTACTGCCAACCCAAAGCGAGCCGCGAGTTGGGCGGCGCGCAACACACGCAGGCTGTCTTCAGGGAAGGTGTCGGCAGAAACGAGACGGAGAATGCCGTTGTTAATGTCGTCCTGCCCATGAAAGGGATCGATTAACTCTTCGGTAAGCGGGTCTTGCAGGATGGCATTGATGGTGAAGTCACGACGGCGCGTCGCATCTTCGAAGGACATCGATGGATCGCCTTCAATAATAAACGCGCGATGTCCACGACCTGATTTTCGTTCCCGACGCGGCAGCGAAACATCCACTTCAGGACCAAGCTTGTAGACTGTGAAGGCTTCCCCCACGACGTTTACTGGTCCAAAGCGATCCAGCAAAGCGCGTAGCGAGGCCGGCTCAACACCGTAAACCTCAACGTCCCAATCCTTCGGCTGGTGACCCATCAATAAATCGCGGACGCAGCCTCCAACGAGTAGCGCGCGGCCGCCGGCATCTCGTATTGCGGTCGATAGGGCGAGTACTTTTTCTGGGACCCGGAGGGACATGTAAATGGTCCAACAAAGGATTTACGCGGGGAGTTTCCCTGGCTCCGGAGGAGCCAAATGTTTATAGACCCGCAAAAGCATTACGGCTGAAGCTCCGTAGGAGCGTAATGTTCTCTTTAGTTGAACCGTAATCTTCCGCTCCTACGGAGCTGCTGGGCTCATGGCCTTGTTTTCTATAAACATTCTGTCCCTAGGGGACTCTGGAACGCTCAATCGAAAACCCGAGCCAATAGTTATCCGGCACGTCTCTCAGTTATCTCAATTAGATTCCCAGCAGGATCGCGCACGAAAAACCGGCGTAACGGGTCAGGGATAATCTCGATACCTGCGTCGCGAAGCACCTGCTCAGCGACAGCGAGGTCCGCAACGCCGTAACAAATATGCCGGCTGCTGCCAGCGTTTTGGGGATCTTCTTCGACGGAAAGGTGAAGTTGCGAATTCCCGAGCTCATACCAGGCCCCAACAAACTGTCTCGGGCCTTCGGGTTTTGGAATCTGCTTCAGGCCTATGACCTCGCCGTAGAAGTGCTTCGCTGCCTGCTCAAGCGCAGCGGGCACTGTAACGTTCACATGACTGACTTCGATGATCCCGATACCCATAGAGTCTCTTAAGATGTTCGCAGAGAAAATCGGTTATAGCTTGAAGTTGGGGTTTTCAATTATGCCAAAGAGATTCCCAAACGGATCCTTTACCGTCGCAACCTTGATGCTCTCGCCAACATCCTGAACGCCTTCGTGCAAAGTGGCGCCTCGCTCCAATAGATGCTTTAGCGTTCCTTCCGCATCTGCAACGCCCCAATATGCTACGACCCCTTCGGCTCTTTCTGTTGAAGCCGTTTCAGTCGGGTGCAGCCCAAGTTCGTAACCGCCAACATTGAAGCCGACATAGAATGGTTCGTCGAAATAAGGTCCAAAGCCAAGGATGGCACTGTACCAGGACTTCGCCGCCTCAATGTCAGCAACGTGATAGATCACCGTCCGTAAACCGAGAAACATGATTTCACTCCTGGTTAAATCGAGATCCTCTGGATAGATGCCCCTCCTTGGAGTCGGCCCACTTCAAGAAGTCTGTCTAGATCGGTCCGGTTTCTGGTCCTGCCAAGTTCTATTGAAATCAAGCGACTTATTCCGAGGGATACTGAGCGTGTTCCACTCCGACGAACGAAAGTGCTTCGCCAGAAAAATGATCTGTCCAATGTGGTTTGGATAATGCATCAACTGGCGATTAATCGCCTGCATTACCGTGTGCTCTTCGCCACGAATTGAGACCTTCTTTAGCAGGTCTTCGGCCGTCAGCGGCTCGATCGCTTCAAACACAATTTGCCAACCGCTTTCCCAATAATCCACGACATCCCGCTCGGTAGTCTGCGGTTCGATTACAAACTCCATATCCCGGTTGCGGTTTGGCTTCTCGCCGTCGGTCGTCAGGAAATCAGTCCATCGTGAAAACATGTTGCCGGCCATGTGTTTCATGATCACCGCGACACTGTTTCCTTCTTCGTCGAGCGTCCTGAAGATCTCTCCGTCCTTCAGTTGTGCGATTGCTTTGTCCGCCAGCTTCTTATAAGCGCGCAGACTGGAGATGGCGTCCGCGAGATAATGGGTTCCGATTGAGTCAGTCAACGTTACACCTCGCGTCGCCGATTGCTTATTGCGTGAGCGAGTGAGTTGCGTTGAGCCAGTTCGCTCTTGCGTATGAGCCGGGTCAACTTTCGCCACTTATTGACGATTGCAATCTTCTCCTCAAACGACAGACGAGCCAAACGCTTACGACGCTGGGCCTTCTGTCTTAGCAGCTCACTAACGTCAGGGTATTTCTTATTTCCCACGGTTGAGTTTCTTCCATTTCGCAGCCAGCCCATGCCGGACGAGAATATCAGTTAGCCGGTCGTGATCGATCACTTCGTGCTCCATGAACTGCGCAATTCGAGCATGATCCTGATGGCGTACTGCTCGATCACGCCAGCCTTCACCATCCGGTTTAGGACTCGGAGTGTCTTCTCCATAGTGTTACTAGTCTACAAAGATTCTCGCAGCGTCATAATCAAGTATTCGCGCTTCACGCTTCGCTGCGTGCCCGATCGCATGTCCTTGATAGAAACTTCTCCTCGAGCGCGCTCGTCGCCACCAACAATCGCGACGAAAGGAATTTTGCGCTCTGAGGCAAACTTGAATTGTTTCCCAATCTTGTCGGCTTCCGGATAAAGATCTACGCGCAAGCCTGCCACTCGCAATTCGTGAGCAAGGCCCAGCGATTCATTGATAGTCTCATCGTCCCAAATGCTGACCATTACGTCCGCCGGCGAGGTAACCAGCGATCCGGGAAACATTTCACGCTCAGTCATCACTACGATGATTCGTTCCAGGCCCAATGAAAAACCGCACGCCGGAATATCCTGCCCGGCAAACATTCCTACCAGATTATCGTATCGGCCGCCGCCGCCCAGGCTTCCCGGAAGGTCCTTCACGTTGATCTCCATGATGGCTCCGGTGTAGTAAGAAAGCCCGCGTGCCAAAGTTGGATCGATTTCAATCTTATCCGCGATGCCGCTCGCCTTCGCAAACTTCATGATCGAACGCAGTTGATCAATTCCGCGCGCGCCGAGTTCGTTGTTTTGAATAAACTCCACCAGCCTGCCTAAAATCGCGGCGTTCATGGTGTTCCTCTTTTGCGCACCGCTGTCGGGACCGGCAATGTCGGCAGCATGTTCGAGTGACTGTAGGTCCACGAAAAACTGCAGCAGCCTGCCGCCAGCCTCAGGCTCGATTCCTCGCGACGCAAACTCTTTCTGAACGCCTTCGCCGCCGATCTTGTCCAACTTGTCGAGCGCAATTAGTGCAGCGTCATGTTTTTCCGGCGCAATACCTGCAGACTGAAGAAGGCCGGTCAGTGCGTGACGATGATTCAGCCGGACACGGAAGTCTTCGAAGCCCAGCCTGGTAAGTACATCGCTCGCGGCACTGCATATCTCAGCTTCGACAATCATCGACCGCGAGCCGAGAACGTCAACGTCACACTGGTAAAACTCTCGGAACCTTCCACGCGCTGGGCGATCCGCACGCCACACTGGTTGAATCTGATAACGTTTGAAAAACTTCGGCAGCTTGTCGCGATATTCGGCGACGACGCGCGCGAGCGGAACGGTCAGGTCATATCGAAGCGCGAGATCGGCTTCACCGGTCTTTTCATGTTCACCGCGTTTGAGGATTTTGTAGATGAGTTGGTTCCCTTCGTCACCATATTTTCCCAACAGCGTTTCGATGTTTTCCACCGCGGGGGTCTCGAGTGGTTCGAAGCCGTAGCGCTCGTACACCTCTTTTACGATGCCGATAACGTACTCGCGCCTCCTAACCTCAGCAGGAAGGAAATCGCGCATGCCGCGCGCTGGTTGGGTGTTGGCCTTGGCCATTTACTTGAAGATTGAGAACCCGCCGTAGATAACGAATTGATTCAAGCCACGGTTTGAGCCAGAGCGGTCGCCGTTGGAAATGTGATGAAAGCGCAAACCTAACGTAACCGCGCGGCGTTCTGAGGTAAAAATTCGGATGCCTCCACCTGTTTCGCCGACAAGAGCAAGACTGCCGGCATCCGGCAGCGGCACTGAATCATTGAAAAACAAGAGACCGCCGTTTACGTGGATGAAAGGATGAACTCGCGAGCCGTTGGCAAAATCCAGTTGCAGACCGAGCGGCGTGAAGCCTGCGCCGTAAGCTGTTTCCTTTCGAAAGGTAGTTATTGGTCCAACCGTTGTGCTGGAAACAATATTGCCCGTTGCTACGGCAATAGGAATCGCATCGAGCGTGTATTGCAGGGCGACGCTATCGTTTGCGTAGAGAGTGCGGCCATAACGAAACGCTGCAACGAAAAACCTGCGATCGCTTGCTTCAGCGTCTGTTAAGCCACCAAACGCGGTCGTCGCTTTGAACGAACCGCCGGCCCAAAACCCAAACTCGTTATCGCCTTTCTTCAAGGTAAACGGACCATCATTCGCGTCGGGCGCGGGAGCGGCGACCATCGTCGAGTCAGTGATATCAGACGGATTAATATTCGATTGGCCTGCTGCTGACAATACAAATGACCCGATGACTACAACCGTAACAAAGACATGACGTAAGAGACTCATAGTTAGCCTGCTCCTCAGTAATTACTCAGCTCCGAAGGAGCCAAATGTTTATAGATACGAACGAATTTTATGACTTAAGCTCCAGCGGAGTAGAATGTTCCCACAGCTGTTATTGTTTATAGAGTCAGATGTCGCTCCTCTGGAGCTGATGATTCAAAAGGAGATCGTTTCTATAGACATTTGCGTCCCCACGGGACTGCCGCTATTGCTTGTCTTCCTTGTACATAGCCGAATACTTCACGTAGTTCATCCAGAACCCGTTGAGGCTTTCAACTTCTTCATCGGTCAGCGGGCGCTTTACCCTGGCCGGGACACCCATTACAAGCGATCGAGGCGGAATGATTGTGCCCGGTGAAATCAACGAGCCCGCGGCCACGAGCGTCTTCTCGCCCACCCGTGCATCATCAAGCACAATCGAACCGATGCCAAGCAACGCGCCCTTCTCGATGTAACATCCGTGAAGGGTGACGCTATGGCCCACAGTCACTTCCTCTTCTAGAATCGTGGGCTTCTCTCCCGTGCGAGTGTGAAGCACACAATTGTCCTGAACATTACTTCGGTCGCCGATGCGGATGTAGTACATGTCGCCGCGCAGTACCGCGTTACACCAAACGGAAGACTGTTCGCCAAGATGTACGTCGCCAATTATCTGAGCGCTGGGATCGACATACGCGCTCTCAGAAATTTGCGGATAAACCCCACGAAATGGCCTGATCATATTTTCGGCCATAGTAGCACAAGGGCGGAAACTTTAGTCTGTGGCCCTGTTGCGACGTTCGTACCGAACAGGCGTACAGTGTACAACCTTCAGGTTGCCGCTTTGCCAGCAGCTGGGGAAGGTCCGGAGGTGGTTTAGCCACCACGCAAGCTAAAGCTTGTACTCTGTACACCTGTGCCCATAAGTTGCGCTTGTGTTAAATTGACCGGCATGCTCACCCGGCGAATCCTGTTTCTGATACTCGGCGCGATCGTTCTGTCAGCCAGCTCGTGCGCGGGGTCGCTCTTCAAAGTGAAGCCGGTGGTCTCCCTGCCCGCGATGACGGGCGATGTGCCGAGTGCGAGCGCGGGAGGCGTCACTGTTCGCGCGCGACCGCTGCTGAGCGATGAAGAAACGCAGGAACTTTTCGAGGCAAACTTTCTGGTTGCGGGCGTGCTGCCGGTAAGGACCGAATTGGTATTCGAAAGCGGCGTGCCTGTGGAAATCAAACGCGCGCGTTTCCGTCTGCGGGGTCGCGAAGGCCGCGAATGGAAACTGCTGTCACCAAAAGCCGCAGCGGCACAAATCCTGAAAGCCAACGGGGTGTTTCTATACAATCCCCAGTCCCGCAAGTCTTTCGAGAAAGAGATGGCCGCTTACGGACTCGACACAAAAACGCCGCTATCCGATGGCAACCGCAGCACGCAGGGTTTCCTGTTTTTCCAAACACCCGATAAGACGCCAGTGGAAACGAATTCCAGCTTAATACTTACCGTAGAGAAGCTCCCGCAAAAAGCTGAGATCAAGTTGAATTGAGGGTATTGGCATCAGCGCCAACGGCGCGAAATGTAATAGAGAACTTTGTAAGGATATGCCTACCCTGGGGCGTTACCCCAGGCTTTTGCATTCCGCGCCTTTGGCGCTAAATGCAAGAACTTTAGCTACAGGCCTATGCGTCCAATTTAGGATCGACATCAAAGAAAGGGCAGCGACGAATCGCTGCCCTTTTTGTTGTCGTGCTTGTGTTGCCACAACTATCTAGGCCCACTTGCTCGAATCGTCACTTCCGTGCCCGGCTCGAGTTGTAGGTCATCACGTCCCTGTATGTAGACTGATCCGGCACCAGCACCGGCGCCAACTGCCGCACCGATTGCTGCGCCCTGTCCACCGCCTGCGATTGCGCCGATGATGGCCCCGATCGCCGCGCCAATCGCACCGCGCTGTATGGTGCGGGTTGTCTGGTTACTGTCTCGAACCGCGCCTTCGTTATCCACGCGAACGACGTCTCCGTTTTGCGCGCGGACCCCTTCCAGAATACCGGCGAACCGGTAGGTCCGGCCGTCACGCAATCTGATCGTGTCGAAGTCGAGCCCAAGCTCTGATCGGCCAGTAACCCGGCCGCTGCGACTCACGTTAGTCACGCGTCCTTCGATGACTGCGCCCTGGTACTGACCCGAGTCTCGAACCGTCATAGTGAAGCGCTCGCCTTCGCGCACGTTATTCGTCGAGAGCGAAGTATCGAGCGTCGCTACCAACTGCGTGCCGTTCGGAACAATAAAGTCGCCGCTTGCCGTTCCCGTGCTGGGATACTGAGGACTCGAGTTGTAAACATCCAACTGAGCAACGTCCGATGTCCTTGTGTAGTAAGTACGGACCGTGACCTGCTGGCCAACTTGCTCGGTATACAATTGGCGAGTCACCAGGAGTCGATTACTGTCGACGGGATCGAAAGTTACCGTGAAATCCTGCGCTCTCTCACCTGTCCTCGCGATAATTAACTGGTCACCGGAAAGACTGGCGCTCACCCTTGCAGTCCGTCCTTGGGGAGTAGTCTCTACTTGCTCACGGCCGTCAGCCACCAACGCTACCTGCGGTGCTTTCGACGACGCAATCGTTATGTTTCTGCCGCGCTGGTCAATGGCCAGTACTTCTGGCGGACTAAGTCTGTTCAGTAGGTTCTGATAAATGCGATCGCGCCGCTGTGTCGGCAAGTTGCGGGTCGCATTCTCTGCTACCGTCCGCGGATCGTCACCGCTATTAGTGTCAATTCGATAGGTGCCGGTTAACTGAGCATTACCATAAACCGGACCGCCTGGGATATTGGTGTCCCAGTTCCAGGCGATGTTTGCACTGTTTGCAAGCGCGCTCAGATCGGTGCGGAGTGTGCTCCATTCGTTTTCGGCGCGCGGTGTTAGCTCATACGTGCGCATGAAAGTGTCGATCTGCCTCGCATGCTCCAGCAGTTGCTGAACTTCAGCGGTCGTTGCCTGCCGGCGATTGACGCGATCACGAAGACGGTTTGCAGCTAACTGAAATTCGCCCACGTGCCCTCGTAATTGATATTCCGTAGAGCTGTTGTTGATTGCGGCGCGGTTAACAGCCAGGTCGAAGCTGCGACGAAACCGCGTTGCTTCGACGGCTATCCGCTGGGCCAGCTGTCGTGTCTGTACGTCGTTTAATAAACTACCGGAGCCGGAAATTGGCCCAGTTGTCGTGTCCCAACGCCAACCGAGATTAAACGCAACGGCCAGCCGATCAAGGTCGGCACGAAGAACTTGCCAATCCTGCTCTACACGGTAGTCGAGTCTATTATTCAAAAGGAATCGATTAATTAAGGCCGCCCGGTCCAAAACGGCACGCGCATCCGTGGCCGACGACTGACGACTTTCAACGCGCGTCCTCAACTGGTCGGTGGCAGACTCAAAGTCGCGCACCAGCCGGTTGATTTCATCTTCACGCGCGGTTCCGTTAATAGCGCTGCGGTCGAGTGCGTTTACGAGATTCCGACTAAGGGAATCTGTCCGCGTCTCAATTCGACGGATCAGATTCTGTACCTCTGACTGGCTGATCCGGTATTGGGCCAACGCCGCACTTGCGTTGCCTAATCCGACCAGCAGCAGAAAGAAAACCATCAAAATTCTGTTTTTACTTCGCATCTTCTTAAAATCCTCCAAGGTTCCAAAGTTGAGCCTGAATCAGACCAGTTCCGCCTAATTCGTCGGGCGATTCGGGGGAACGTGAAGGAGAGAGGCAAGAAGCTCCAGCAGATAGCCGAGCTGGACTGAACGAATCAGCCCAACTTAAGCATTGCATTCAGCGGGCCACGGGTTTTCCCGCCGAATTAGGCAAAAACACTGAGGATTATTTAGAACCTGTTCGCAACTAAGACGTTCGGGTGTAGGGTTTCGGTTAGTGGAAGTAAGACAGACATTCCTGTCTGTCTCCCGTAAGAGAGGGAATTCGGAAGAGCACAAGTCAAGATCCGGTCGATCCAAAACCAGCGGCGCCGCGGTGAGTTTCTTCGAGGTCATCGGCCCAGGCAGCCGAGGGCGTTATGACTTGTTCGACGATGAGTTGGCAGATCTTGCTTCCGGCGGGCAGCACGACGATCTCGTCTCCGGTGTTGTAGAGCAAACAGATGATCTCGCCGCGATAGTCTGCGTCCACCACTCCCGCCAGCACATCGACTCCCTTCTCCGCAGCAAGACCGGAACGCGGTGCAATGCGGCCGTAGAAGCCTACTGGGATTGCAGTGCTCAGACCCGTCCGCGCACGCACGCGCGCTTTCGGTTCAATCCGCAGATCATCGATGCAATACAAATCCAACCCGGCGGATTGAGCGGTGCCGCGTGTGGGCAGCACTGCATTCGGCGCGAGGCGTTTAAAGTTGAGCGGCGATTGCATCATCAGTTATCAAAAGCACTCATCATCATCCTCCTCTCTAGGTTCTCACAGTTATTGAAATCCTTGGTACCGTTTTTCAATGACATGCAGGGATTCTATCAGAGTTAATAGAATCCGATTCTCACAGTTGTTAGCCGATTCCCTAAAGATTCTCGCAGTTCGTCAAATCCTCTCTAGAACCCTTCGATGGTGCTGTGGTCACAATCCACCACTAATATCCCAAAAGGTGGTCTACCTATCGAGATTGGCCCCTGTCTATTTGGATGTAGAACATAGAAACCTTCGGTGATGAGTGTCCACGAGTCACGAAGCGCATGAAGATGGCGGCTGGAAATCCAATGGTATCCAGCCGCCCAAAATGTCTTGCACCGAACAGTCGCAGTAGATGTAGCTCTATTTCTACTCTTTCTGCTTCTTTAGCAAAGAGCGGGCTATGGCAAGGCTTGTAGTCACACGCACGGCATCACTCTTAAATCTGCTCGCTGCATTGAAGGCGCGTTGGTAATCATCCTTTGCCAACAGCTCGAAAAGGCCCGGAAGTTTTAACGCCGGAGCGTCGAAGTTGACCACTGCAACAACATTCCTGACCCGCAACTGGGCTGTAAGATTACCGTCCTCGCCGGCAAAATCAGCGACGGCGCTTGAAGACCTCACAATGTCTTCTGTCACCTCCCACATGCGAACGGGATCCAGCGTAAAGAACTGCGAGGCAACACATGCCAATGCACGAACGCGATCAGCCTCTCCTTCCTTAATATTACGGGCTTCGCTAGCAGCTTGGTTGAGTAGTTGTATGGAGCGCGAGGGGTCGGAACTTTGCAAAAGGCGCGCTGCTTCAGCGTAGGCCCATATTCGCTGGATCGGTGGAAGGTTGCCGGCGCTAATAATTCGAATGGCCGTCTCTGCATCCTTTTTGGCAAAAGCACCACTAACAGCACTGAAGTCAACAAAAGATCGCGCCCACTTACGCAGGTCGGTATCCTTGATCTGGTCAGCCAACTCGCGAATCTTCTCATCCCTTCTCACCGCCGCTATCCGAATAGCCTTAACGTATATTAAATCGCGCTCATCGGAACGAGTCGAGCTAGCGAGTTGCGACAGTATATTGGACAGATCGTCCCTGCCGGCGTCCTCCGGCACAACCCCGATCGTTAGCAAGCCGTTATCGTTATTCTTATAAACCTCCGGCGTCTCTGGAGCTAAAACTGCAAGTTGAGCACGAAGTGCCGGAATTTCATCGGCATCATACTGTTCGAATAAGGGTAACAGCCGCGCAATTGTGAAATATACCCCGGCCCTGCCAGCTGACGTGCGATCCTGATCCGGTGGTGGTAAGGGCCTCAATAGAATAAGGGACGCCACTTTTATGAACTGCGCCCGTAGCTCCGCCGGCGGTTCCGTTGCGGGAGCAACATCACTCCACCGGTTGGATAATCTGCCGTTCCGCGTCGCCGTAACGAGATATTGCGGCGCGAAAACGTAGGAAGCTAGGAGCGAGACAGTCGTAGCATCCGAAGACGGATCGTTCGGCGCTAACGCGAGCAGCCGAGCGTACCGCTTGTCCGCCGCATCGGTATTCCTTTGCCTTAACGTTCCTAAGAAAATCATACCTTGCGATGTCGCGCGATTTAACGCATGGTCGGCGAACATCTCAGCGCGTTCTACGTCGCCTTGTTGTAGTAGGTCCGTTGCGAGCTCGAGTCGTTTGGCAATAGATAGAGGTGGCTCAGTCGGGTCAAAAAAGCGGGGCCGATCATGATCTGTACGACTTGAATCAGCCCGTTCTTCCTGCGCTTCCTCCATAGAGGTAAGCAGGCGTTCACCGAGAGTCCGATCTCGCCGTGCAGCGAGTCCCAAAACCTCGGAGCGTAGATTGGGAACAGGTGGTATGAAGGTAATACCCGATCTAGACGTCAGTATCTTATTGCGGGCCTCTTCAGAAGCTCGCTCGCCATCCCTGTCGAAGGTATCTGCTATCGCCCAGGCACGAAGGAACATACTGCGCGCGCGGTCGCTATCAGCTTCCCACAATATGTCTGCCGCACGTGCCTGAACACGTACCCGCAGTGTTTGGTCCTTAAACCCATTAGCTTCATCAGCCAGCGCGGTGACTCTTGAGATGACATCCGTGAGTTGCTGTTCTGAGAGGTCAGCAGCTTTAAGCCCTTCGGCCGGTAGTGTCCTAGCGCGCTCCACCTTACCAGCCGGTAGATACTGGGCAGAAGGAACTTGCGCTTGGACCTCTGAGAAAAGTGAGGCGACAAAGCAGAATGTGGCTAGTCGAGTACGGACGTTGGTGAGCATTTTGTTTCTCCGAAACGCAATCAGGTCCAAATGAGGTAAAGGGCAGTTGGATGTCTTGGGAGTCTAAAGGATTCCATAAATCCTTAAACGCAAATTATAGTAAGTAAAGGAACCGGAATACAAGCCATTTACTTACCCAAGTTGAAATTATTCTTGCATGCAGCACGCCAGACCACAGCTTCCACAACGATACAGCTTATTGCATGCAGCACGCCAGACCACAGCTTCCACAACCGATACAGCTATTTGGATTCGGACAGCACAGTAGACCACCACACGTAGCACAACCGCATCCTTCTCCGCCTAAGCCACCAAAATCAGGGAACACTTTCTTGGGAACCACTCTGAATTTGAGATCACCTTTGTCAAAGTTTACGCCATAATTCCGAAGCTTGGTGATAGCCACTTCTTTATTTAGTCCAACGACAAATGTAGCGATTTTTTTAGATTTCAGTTGGTCCAACTCTTTACAAGATTTGAGGTTTGTCGTATCCCCTTCTAAAAGGAATACCGTTACCTTCACCTTCCCATCAATCATCATGGGAACTAACTTAACTGCCGATATGCTCTGTGGTTTCAAATTCGCCGACAACGGAATCTTGATTACTGCTGCCATTCCTTTGATCGCCGTTCCGGCCGGTATGTAGAAAGGCTTCTCGAGCGCAATCTCAATACCCAAGGCAGGCCCAGCTGACTTAAGGGGCTTATTTTCCGACTTGAAAGAGTTATTAGCGGAGACAGAAACTATTAGTAGAGAAAGGCAGGCCGTACCTAGGAGTAGGCGGTACATTTTTTGAGGCATGGGTGAGAATCTCCTTAAACATGGCTGAGGCTCCTAAGATGCAAGGTTAAACGGTCAAACCCAAAGTTCGTGGGACGAGGAAAGCGCCTAAAAATATTACCATTTTCCCGTCTTGTCAATAGGGAGTTAACTGATATGGGAGTTAACTGATAGGGAGTTAACTGATAAGTGGCGTTAACTGAATTTTTATTTGCGAAAAAATGACACTCTAAACAA
Organism: Pyrinomonadaceae bacterium; assembly: GCA_035630655.1. Classification (GTDB taxonomy): domain Bacteria; phylum Acidobacteriota; class Blastocatellia; order Pyrinomonadales; family Pyrinomonadaceae; genus PSRF01. The sequence goes on along the minus strand of DASQKG010000423.1, from coordinate 1,061 downwards.
CACAAAGGCTCCTGATATATAACGCCCACAGTAAAGTTTGCTTTGTGCGAGGTGACAAGGGGCCCATACGTGCGTATGCTGCCAGCGATGCGGAAAAGGGTCGGCACACTTTTAACGGGAAGTACTTTTGCCCTGATTGTGGGCATGGTTGTTGTGCGCTTTAGATAGCCGGAACGCTAAATGAAACCAGAGCCTGCGCCAAGTGTACCTGGTAAGAACGAACAGCAACGTGTTGACAACGCGGCCGGAACCGAGCTCAGCGTATCCAAGGAGGACGTAAGAGGAAGAGGCTAGGTTGGCGCACCATCGCCTGTCTAAGGCGCATAATGAAGACTTACCGTTTCACATATGCTCACCGACGAGGATAAAGAACGAATTCAACTCGAAGAAGGCTATCGCCTTGAGGTTAGGGATCAGCTTAGCAAAACTCGCCCTAGTCTGAGCCGATGGGAAAGAGTATCGCCAATCCTCAATAGTGCATTCGTTCTGTGGTTATTGTCGTCCGTCGTCTTAGGTGTTGTTGGCGTTATTTATACAAAGTGGGACGCACAGCGAACAATTGATCGAGACAGACGGGAGCGCGAAGCCCGAAACTTGCGAGAAAATGAAGTCACTGCGAGGAGATTGGATTCAGAGATAGAAAATAGGTTAATAATATTTGCCCGGATCAACAGTATTCAGATTTTCGATAATGGCATGCTTGTGAGCACAAATGACCAAGACCCCGAACAGCTCAGAAGGACCTTGGTCGAATTGGAAAACCCATCACTAAGCGAACACAAGACGGTCGTGTTCCCCGAATACGCCAATAGAAATCTACGCTCTCTGCTGTTCGAGCTTAGAGATGTTGTACCAGCGGAACAGAGAACAGAAGTTGGAAATGCCTACGATAGATCTCTAGTGGTTACAGAATTCTACATATGGGAAATGCAGCACAAGCGGTATCGAATCAATGCGAACGACAAGCCATTCGAAGGGATCTGGGAGCCTTCTCAACGAATTGATTATCTACGCGACCTGTCCAAAGCCCTAAATCTGAAACGGTGGAATGAGCCCTTTAG
>DASQKG010000422.1:0-4843 GCA_035630655.1 Pyrinomonadaceae bacterium | reverse complement strand
AAGCTGCGCTCAGAAATCCTGCACGCAATCGAAGCAGGAAACAATCCGACTGCGGAACTGGCGGATTACGTGGCGACACGAAATGTTGAACGCATTCTCGACACGATGGAGCGGCTTGGAATTCGGTACGATCTGCTGGCCCGCGAGTCTGACATTCTCCATCTCCGTTTTTGGGACCGCGCCTTCGACCTGATGAAGAAAGCTGGCGTCATCCGATTTGAAAGTGACGGCAAACACGCCGGATGTTGGGTAATGCCATTCGAATCCCACACCGGCACTGATGAACACGAGTCTGACAAGATCATCGTCCGCTCTAACGGCACGGTCACGTATACAGGTAAAGACATCGCATACCAGCTTTGGAAACTGGGGCGTTTGGGTCTCGATTTCAACTATAAGCCCTTCCGCTCATATGCGGATGGCCACGTGGCATGGGTGACGACAACGGAGCCTAACGCGGAAATATTGCCCGAAGTGCCGCGTCCGAATTTCGGGGACGGAGTGAAGGTCTATAACGTAATTGATTCGCGCCAGTCTTATCCGCAGGAAATCGTGGCGCGCGGAGTTGCCGCGGTGGTGCCGGAAGTCGGTGCGGAAGCGAGCGTGCATCTCGGTTATGAAATGGTTGCGCTCTCACCCGCTGCGTGCGCGGAGCTCGGCATAGAGTTAAGTGGAGAGGATGCGGCTCGTCCCTATATCGAGATGAGCGGACGAAAAGGACTGGGTGTTAAAGCCGACGATCTGATCAGCCGCCTGGAATCCGATGCGCTTCGGGAAGTTGAAGCCCGACATCCGGAACTGTCGATCGATGAGCAGAAAAACACTGCACATCAGATTGCTGTTGGGGCCCTGCGCTATTTTCTTTTGAAGTTTACACGCAACTCCGTGATCGCTTTCGACTTCAAAGAAGCACTTTCATTCGAAGGCGAGACCGGGCCGTATTGCCAGTATGCGGCGGTGCGCGCGAATTCCATCTTCCGCAAGCTTGATAAGGAACTGGTGGCTGGAGCAACACTGTCGATTCAAGACGCGACGACCACAGAAGGCGCGGGGGAAAACATTTCTGAGGTCTTGTCAGGCGAGGCTGGAACGGAAATCTGGTCTCTGGTGATGCTTGCAGAGCAGATGGACCAGGTAATTGCGCAAGCGGCGGCCTCAGCCGAACCGGCCAACGTGGCAAAATATACATTTGCTCTCGCGCGAGCGTTCAACCTCTTCTATCATCGTCACCGAATAATTTCAGAAGAGGATGAAACTAAACGGGCGGTGCTGATCGCAGTGGCCGAGATTACACGTCGCCGTCTGACAGCGGCGCTGGCCACACTGGGCATCGACGTGCCCGAGCGCATGTGAGGCAACTGTTAGTTTGTCCTGGCTTAGCCGAAGAGCCGCATCTATTACGCGGAGCGATCTCATTAGCAGCGTGGCTTCAGCCTGGTGAAGTTTGACGGATCGCAACAAGACAACCGTTTCTAACGGTTTATTGGTAAGCGATCAGGAGAAACCGTTACAAACGGTTTTGGGGAACCATTCGCCTGCATCCAATCACCGGGCTAAAGCCACGGTGTTAATGAGATCGCTTCGCGTGGTTCAAAAACATAACTGTTAGCCAGGGATCGGTATAGTGGCGCGTGCAGATGAAACTAAACAAGAAACCAGGAAGGTGATCTAATGCCCTCGAGGGTACTTTCGGGAATTCAACCAACAGCCGAGATGCATATCGGTAACTACTTTGGTGCCGTCAAAAACTGGGTGGCCCTACAGGATACCCACGAGTGCATTTACTCAATTGTTGACTTGCATGCCATCACGATGTCCTACGAGCCCGCGAAACTGCGCGCTAACACCGAACGCATGGTCATCGACCTGCTTGCCTGTGGCATCGATCCTGACAAAGCCATTCTGTTCATTCAATCACTTGTGCCTGAGCACACCGAGCTTTGCTGGATTCTCAGTTGTCTGACACCGTTTGGCGATCTTCGACGCATGACCCAGTTTAAAGACAAGTCGGAGATCATAGAAGGTCAGGATTCAACTCAGTTTGTATCCGCGGCTCTGTTCTCGTATCCCGTGCTGCAGGCCGCCGACATTCTGGTTTATCGCGCACAACATGTTCCTGTGGGCAAGGACCAGGAACAACATTTGGAGCTTTCGCGTGAGTTAGCTCGTCGATTCAATAATCAGTTTGGCGCGGAGTTCTTTCCGGAGCCGATGCCTCTTTTTACCGAAACGCCGAAACTGATGTCGCTCGTCGATCCCACGAAAAAGATGAGCAAGAGCGCCGGCGATCGTCACTACGTCGGCCTTTTTGAAGACGAACAAGGTGTTCGCTCTAAAATTAAGTCTGCTGTGACAGACAGCGGAGACGTAGCAGCCGGCATGAGCCCCGGGGTGTTGAATTTATTTGAGATACTAAAGGCATGCGGGAAAACTGCCGCAGCCGACGAGTTGCTGCAGGACTACAACGCCGGCAACCTCAAGTACAGCAAACTAAAAGAAGTCGTGGCGGATGCTCTGGTTGAACTGACGTCAAACCTTCGAGCGAAACGTGCTGAGATTGAGAAAGACGTGGGAACCGTAAACAAGCAGGTGAAGGAGATGTCGGAAAAGGCCCGAGCCATTGCTGCCGAAACGCTAAGAGAAGTGCGCGGCATCATCGGCCTGCCTGAGAGGACTTAGTGACAAAGCCGAGCAGGGTAGCCACTAGACTGATAGCTATCCGTCCAAGATTGGAAGGCTGGCCTGGGGATTTGTCAGAATAAAAACTCATAACGGTTTCTTTTGCCCCAACGGGGCTATGTCTGTAAAGCCCAGGGTTACCGCTTCGGCTACCCTGGGACACTCAGGTCTCGAGTTACCAACCGCAACGCGGTTGCGCCAACGGCGTGGTACTTGAAAGCGACGCAACCGCGTTGCGGTTGAAAACTGTTTCCGGCCGGTTCCCAGGGTAGCCGAAGCGGCAACCCTGGGCTTTACAGACGTAGCCCCGTTGGGGCAAAGCCAGAAGGCTTTCATTCGCCGCTACCGCGCTCGGTTCTGTATCTGACTTACTGTAGAATCAATCTCTTACTTATGCTCATCGTAATGAAAGTCGACGCGACGGACAGCCAGGTTGAGGCCGTCGTACGCGTGATTGAAGAGCTCGGCTACCGGGCGCATCCGATGCCCGGGGCCGCGCGCACGGCCATCGGCATTACCGGCAACCAGGGCGCGGTAGATCCTTCGCGCTTTGAAAACATGCCGGGCGTTTCGGAAGCAGTTCGCGTTAGCAAACCCTACAAACTCGTCACGCTTGATCTTCGCGCAGAAAAAACGCTCGTTCGCGTTGGCGATGCTGTGATCGGGGGCGAAGAGCTGGCCATCATCGCCGGACCATGCGCTATCGAAAGTCGCACACAGGCGTTCGCCATCGCCGAAGCTGTGCGAAGGAGTGGCGCACGATTCTTTCGCGGTGGTGCTTTCAAGCCCCGCACGTCTCCCTACGCTTTTCAGGGTCTGGGTGAGGAAGGCATGAAGATCCTTTCCGAAGTCCGTGACACATACGGACTGAAGATCGTTACCGAGGCGCTCGACGAATCAGGAGTTGATTTGGTCGAACGTTATGCCGACGTAATCCAGATTGGCGCGCGCAGCATGCAAAACTTTACTTTGCTGCGACGTGTGGGTAAGTCGCGCATGCCGGTGCTATTGAAACGAGGCCTTTCGGCAACACTTGATGAATGGCTACTTGCAGCCGAATACATCATGGCGGAAGGAAATTATCAGGTGGTCCTCTGTGAACGCGGCATACGTACCTTCTCGCAGCATACACGCAACACGCTGGACCTGGCCGCGATACCCGCCGTTCGCCGAATTTCGCATTTACCGGTAATCGTCGATCCTTCACACGGCACCGGAAAGAATTTCATGGTGACGCCTCTCGCCCGCGCAGGTGTTGCGGTAGGCGCAGACGGTTTGATCGTCGAGGTCCATGATCAACCGGACCAGGCGCTCTCTGATGGTGCGCAGGCCTTAACTCTTGAACAGTTTGACGAGTTGGTGAATGAGGTGCGGGCCATCCATGAAGTGATCGCGCCGGCCGCTGTCACCTAACAGCTTTTGAAGAAGCGCTGAACCAAGCTCAGCGTGGATCGTTCCTGGTCCAGCCGCCTGCTAAATCACGACCCAACAATTACTCCGAAACCCGTCCGGTCCCCTTTTGACCTTTGGCCTGACCGGCAAGGATGTGGGCCAGGTCTCGAGCAAACAACGAACGAGGTAACACTTCATCGTAGCCTGCATCCGCCGCTCGGCGTTGCAAATCAGCCTGCACATGCGAAAAGAAACCAAGCAGAGGAACCGCACTCAGGTCTTCGTTTGCCTTCAACTCGTTTGCCAGCGCGATTGCGTCCACCTTTGAGTTATGAAGATCCACCAATATCAGATTTGGTGTTTCATCGTTTACTGTGTCCCAGAATGCATCGAGCGTACGGGGAAACTTCACGATCATACCGAGGGCCTTGCCGGTGGCACGAATCTTCGAAACAAAAAACATGTCGTCTACAACTGCGATGACTGTGCGAATCATGAATTGCTTTTGAAAATTCCCTTCGTTTCGCGTAAAGATAGTGGGCGATGGCTACTGCGATTCCCCCACTTACAGAAGGCGAAAAGATTGAGTTTGGCGACCTCCGTACAGGCGAGATCCGAGCTGATGGCCCAAGTATCGTCGTGGCATCATACAACATTCGTTACGCCGTTGGTCAGTATCTGATCTCAGGCGGGCTACTTCGCAAGGCCGGGCTCTCAAGGCCAGGCCGGCGAGGTGACCTGGTTGCCGCTCATATCAAAACCGCCGCGCGTG
>DASQKG010000421.1:0-5701 GCA_035630655.1 Pyrinomonadaceae bacterium | reverse complement strand
CGGCAAACGAGGATCGTGATTGATAAAACTCACCAGCACTTCGTCTCCCACGTCCGGCAACATGAAAGTGCCGCGATCCTTGCCGGCGACTGGAACGGCGACACGCGCCCAGATCGGCGCATCCTGATCTTCGATACCGTCGAAGCTGAATAAGCGCACCTGTACACGCGACAGACTGTCCGGATCCTGCACCGAAACCACTTCGGCCAGGCAGGTCGAGTAAAGGGCTTCCGCCGGAATTTCAAAAGGGCTGGTTGCGTACGTCATACATTTCCCAGAAAGGCGCTTTCGGCGTCGAAGTCTGTTTCGTAGCCGCGCTTCAGGTCGTAACGATGACAGGCGCGAACGACGTAGTAAGTGTTGTTGAATCGATTGCTAATGCCGCTGAGGGTCAGGTTCGTCCCCACCCGAATGGCCGGGTTGCCTTCCGCGGTTCCCTGAACACAAACGAAACGGCGCGCTCGCGAATCGAAAGCCGCATCGGCGAGTGCCTGCGCTTCGTCGGAGTTAACTACCGCGACGTTGCCCAGATGTTCCGCGCGTGGTCCGACTGCCTCCTGCAAGACGGTGGCTCCAGTCCTACCTGTTCCGGGCGTGATGTTTGCGCCCGTGCTATTACCCGTCACGCGCGCTCCCTGTTGGGCATCCCAGCCGGAGACTGTGACTTTCGTGATCTGATGCGATAGATCCGCCAGTACGCGCGCGCGTCGCAACTGGCTGTGGAGCTCGAGATCGAGTGCGCCCCTTTGCACTTCACTGCGCGGCGAAACGTGCAGCTCAGAACCGACAACCTGCATGTCGCCGTCATACCGCCGCAACATCCGGCGCAGAAACGCGAGGTCACTTTCGTTGAGTTGCATCTGCACGCCGATGTTTTCAGTTAAGCCGGTGACTCTCGGCGTGAGGTTCAGCCGGCTGGCAACCTGTTGGGCCAGGTCAGCAATGGTCGCGTCTTCATGAAGTTTCGTGCGTCGGGTCATGCGCGCTTGTTGAAAGACGTCCTCCGCGAGTATCACCAACGCCGGCGCCGAACCTTCGGAAAAATCGCCCTCGATTCCGGTGACAGTTCCTTGAAAAACCTCCTGTGGAGAAGTCACGTCGCCACAATGGACCGAGATCTTCGCGCCGAGCTTGAAGATACTTTCGTCCTCGAAAGCCAGATCCGGCGTGCCGCCATTGTCGGGAGCCACGTTGCTGAATTTAAGTTCCATTGCGGACATGCCACCTTCGCTTTCCGTCATCTCCATGCCAATCAGGAGCGCGCTCGCCCTCGCTTGCTCCTGTGAATCGACGCGAACCGTCGGATGGGCGGCGTAAACAGGTGAACTGGCAACCGGTTGTTCGGGCATTCATCTCTCCGTGAGTTCAGCGCTACGTTGCTTCAACGAACGACGTGTCATGATGTCAGTACCACCTGGCGGGTGGGCCCTGTCATTGCCGATTGCCGATGGTCAATTGCTCCCGCTGCGTGAAAACCAATCGGCAATTGGAAATCGACAATCGGCAATGGTTAGACCCACCCGCTACCCCCGCGAGGTGGTACTGACCTCATGACGCAGGACGTTTGCACGCAGGTCAATCAGCACGCAGCCTTGCTTCCCTCTGTTGCATTTTCCGAAACTCATCGACAATGCGCGTGGGCAACATTGCCTCCGTCGAACTCTCGGCTTCGTTTTGCTCCGAGCGTTCCTCCGGCACGTGGTCCACCGCCGCCTCTACTTCATCAAACACGACAGGCATAACTCACTTCTCATCGAATTGAATACGGGCTCGCAAATCTGCCTTTGCGCCAACGTCTGCCTTCAGACTCGACGAGCCTTCCACAGTCGCTTTGCCGCCCACGCTGAAGCTCGCGCCGGCGTCGGTCGAAAGACTCGACGACTCGCTTCTCCGGATCAATCTGCTTGGGTCCAGCGAGGGCGAAGACTTCGCGTTGGCAGAGACTCTCAAGCCTGCAAACGCTCCTTCGCTGGCTGAAACTCCAGCCGAAGCGCTGCCGCCAATGCTGCTACTCATTGAAATCCCACCGCCAATTTTCGCTGCGCCCCCCAGCGAAAGGCCGGCTCCGGCGCCGCCCCCCAGCGAAAGGCCGGCTCCGGCGCCGCCTCCCAGCGAAAGGCCGGCTCCGGCCCCGCCTCCCAGCGAAAAGCCCGCTCCGGCCCCGCCTCCCAGCGAAAGGCCCGCGCCTCCTGACAGACTGAGCCCGGCGCCCGCGGATGCACCTCCGCTGGCAAATGCGAGCGGCGGTTTCAACTGAACTGATTTCCCCACGGTCATCGGAGCCCCGGATCCAAACCGCGTGCTCTCCAGGCCATTCGAGGCTGCAATGTCGCGCGCGGCGTACGAATTTCCACCCTGGGCCGCGGTACTAGCGGGACTCTGGTTTGCGCTCGCGGGAACGTCGACCGCGTCAAGAGCTGCCGGCATGAGAAACTTCTCTGTTGTATCGATATCCTGAAACACGTCGTCCTGTTGGGACATCGAGACGTTCACACTGGAGCGCAGGGGAATCCCGTTGGCCGAGAAGAAATCGATCGTTTCTTTGAACCCGTCAACCATGCCCTGGAACATGAAGTTTCCCCAGGCAAACAAAACGACCGGCGGAGCGTTATTCTTCTTCGTGTCAGGCTGCATCAACTTGGCGATCTTGTGTGTATGGATACGTACGTCCGCTCCTTCATCGGTAGTGTCAAAGACAAGGTCCATGGTGAGTTTGGCGGTGCTCTTGCTGACGTACTGTTTCTTCTTGTTTCCCTTGCTCGGATCTTTCATTTCGTTGGTAATAACGTATTGAAGGGAAGTGGGATTAAACTTCACCTCGATTGAGTCGGCCTTGGAGAAACTATTCCGCTTTGGAGCGCCGGCATTCGCTTCGCGAATGACGAAGATGGCTTTTTCGAATTTGATTTCAGCGCTCATCAATACTCCTTAAACTCAAGCAGTCGTGGCTAGCCGTTATGAAATTGGGACCAGGCTCAGCCCTTCATGGGCCAAGTGAAGTTCTTCAATCCCGATCTCAGTTCCTTTTGCGTTCAGGTCGGCGGCCTTGAACTTAACCGGCATCGCCTTCGCGAGCCTCCAGCAAACTACCGGCCTTCCTTCCATATCCTGCATCGTGATTTTCGCTGCTAGGCGGTAGGCGTATCCACCACTGCGGGTTACCAATTCGAACCACCGCCAAAGGTGTCGCGTGGTTGTCATGCCGCGCCTGAGAATCACCGTCGCAAACGTGACCGATCCGGCTCGTTGGGCCGCGCCATAGTTTTGTCCGCCTTCCTTGATCACTTTCGGCTCCATCGTGGCCTCGAGCCCGGTACATTCGGAGAACGCCCCGGTGCAGAGGTCGACAGCCTTTCCTCCCCCAGTGTTCGTTAGCGGATCAACCTCGAATTCGATCAGGAAACGGAAGACATGCAACGGGTAAAGCTCATTGTCGCTACTCATGCCGCTTCCTCCTTTGTTTCATCTACCGCGCGAGTTGAAACGAGTGATACCTGGCCGCTTTCATCGAGGGCCAACACGATCGTGATCACTTCGATCGGCACCGCAGCTTGAAACCGAATCTCCGCGACCACTCGGCCGTTGTCGATGTCGTTTTGGCTCATGGTGCTGCGATCGCATCGCACCTGAAACGCGTCAGCTTCGGATTCGCCTCGCAGAGCACCGTCGACATACAAACCTGAGAGCAGTATGTTCAATCGATCGCACAAGCGGGCCCAAAGCTCTTCGCCGGAAGGCTCGAAGATTGACTCTTCACCGAGCCTTCGGGCCGCGCGTACGATCGAAGAAACAAGACGGTTGACGCCGGCCGGTCGATAACTCTCGTTGAGGCTGGTGGTGACGTCGGACAGCAGCCTCAATCCGTCCGGATCTCGCCCGAACAGAGAGACCCTTTCGATCAGGCTCCTGCCTGGCTGGCTTCGCCCGCCACTTGCCCGGTGTGATTTCCACATTGAAGCGCGGCGCAGAGGCGGAGACACGTCGTAGACATCAGCGAGATGCAGCGAGGCTGCGCTGTGAAAGGCGCCGCGAGTCAACGCGTTTCGCGCGAGAATTCCGGCAAGTACTGCGTCGGGACTTTCCAGACCTTCGGGCAGATCGGAGGATCCAAGTGTGCGCACCCACGGATAAGCGAGCTGCACAAACGCGCTCGATAGTCCGGTCAGGGACGATTCCAAGTCCCCGGCAAGACTCCCATTGTTTGCGCCGGCCAGGAATTCATAGATATCTCGTTCCACGTCTGAGCCGGCCTCGGGAATCGGTATTGCGGCTAAGAGTTGGACTTCTCTGCGATATCGGGCGATGAGACTGGCGGCGATATTCAAAGCAGTGGCCCAATCGCGGTAGCCTTGTAGATCGCAACGCGGGGCCCGAAAGAATCTCGCGCCCCGATCTCCCGGTTCGGGCGCTGCTCTTTCCGAGCATTCGACGAATACTTCCTTCGCACTTGAATGAAACGAAACAGGTTCGACCGGCTTGTCTTCCACGCGAACGGCGTCAACCAGATCCGGCAAGCAAAGAAATGAGACTTCCGGCAAGCCGAAGAGATGCCCAATTCCGTGCCAAGTAGAGCGATCGGCGGGCGACAATTCGGTTTGGCTTCGGCCGGCGTTCACTTCAGTCGTGACTTTGCTGAGAACTGAAAAGCAATGTCCCGGCAACTGAAAACCGGGAATCATCCTGGTCACATTCATGACCCGTAAGCAGCGCGCGATTTGCGCAACCTCCTCCGGGTCGTGATCTATGCCTTCCGGACTCGGTGGCGTAAAAATCCAGGGATCGCCAACTCGAACCACGTAACACTTGCGCCCGCCCTGGGCGAAATAAGATCGGACCGCCGCCCCCATGTAGGTGCCACCCACCTGGCCGCTGTCACTCAGAATCCTCTGGTCCCATTGGAAGAGCTGATCGAACACTTCCCAGGTTTCGATGGGAACCGGCACGTCAAGCAGATCATCAACGTTTGGCCGCTTGAGAGCAGGCGAGGTCCAACCTTGTTCACGCAGCCAGCCCATCACATGCGCCGGCGCCGGCGTTTTTCGTTTGGCAATGAAACCAACGAAACAGGCGATGTCCGCGCGATTCGGATCAGCGGCCACAACAGGAGATTCATGTTCGAAGACGAGGCGGTTCATTTCGTCCCAGGCGGAGAGTAGGACAGGCATTCCTGCCTGTCGGTGCCTCCTCATAGTCCTCTTGGGTGACAGAGACAGACAGGGATGTCTGTCCTACCTAAGATAGACAGCTAAGCAATTTCGATCTCGAGCCCTTCGGCTGAGAGCACAAGCTCTTCCATCGAGACATCACCGCCGCCTTTTGCCGCCAGGGTTGGGCCGGTGTACTTCATGGGCACGACGCCCCGCAGCTTCCACGACTCCACGTCATTGCCAGACTCGTCGCGGAGCGTGATGACGACCTCGCGTTTAGCCAGCGGGCCCTTCACCCGCACTTCCGACATCCACGCCCAGAGGTCCTTGGAATTGACGACGCCGCGCTTGAGCGTGACGTCCGCTACTTTGTGGACGCCGGGAACCTTGCGCACGTGGTTTTCTTTTTCGTTTCCATTTCGATACTCAGCAATCGTCACGTCGCTGCTGATACCGGAAACGTCTGAGAAGCCGCCCAGGATCGAATCAGGGGCCACGCCTGCGCTGTTGAGGTTCACGAGAAAATTAAATGCACCGTATGGAGTTTCGCGTGC
>DASQKG010000420.1:0-19239 GCA_035630655.1 Pyrinomonadaceae bacterium | reverse complement strand
TCGGCCTGATTGTCGAACCACAAGAATGGGGTAATCTTTTGCATGATGATCTCCTTCAGATTTATTAGTATCAAACAATCGGGGCGCTCAACGCTTATCCTTCGCCAAGGGTGTTAACCATCCACGGGATGCCGAAGCGATCGACGCACATGCCAAAGCCTGGAGACCAGAAGGTCTTTGAAAACGCCATCTTCACGACCCCGTTCTCCGATAGTGCATTAAACATTCGTTCCGCCTCGGCAGGGTCTTTTAGCAGGATGGACACGGAGAAGCCTTGGGGTTGTTCGTAGTTTCCGGGCGGAGCATCGGAAGCCAACAATATTGAGTCGCCTACAATCATTCGCGCGTGAAGGATCTTATCGCGCCATTCAGCCGGTACGTGTTGCTCAGCCGGTGAACCAGTGTGACGAGTCATTCCTTCAATCTTCCCTCCAAGAAGCTGTTCATAAAACTTGAACGCCTCCTCGCAATCGCCATTGAACAAAAGATATGGACAAAGTTGCATGATTACACTCCTCTGATTAGTTTCCGGAATAATCTTCTAGGCCCGCGAAGCGGGTGGGGGCATCAAACCGCGCAAGAGGTAGAGCCCGTGAAGCGCGACAGCATCTCTCACTGATAGTTTTTGTTGCCCTTGCTGTCGTCACTAAGAGGTAGCTAAAGTCCGCAATCACTTTCATGAACTGAGGTAATCAACGAAACAGCGGGGGCATGCCCTCCTTCCCAACGTCTCACTATTCAAAGAACCTTCTGAAGTATTTTTTCAGGCTCTTACTTCAGTGCTGCCGCACGCTTCGCGCGCTCGGATCTTTTACCTGGCACTTCCTGGGGTTCCGCCGCGCTCAACCCCGGGCTTTATGCTGCCACCCGCTCCTCGGGTTCGGGTTATTGCTTATTCCGCGCTTCCATCTCCGCGCGCAGGCGATCTTCCTGTTCCCTCAACTCGGGCGTGAACTCTTCACCGAAGTCTTCAGCCTCAAACACCTGGCGAATCTCGAGCTCGCCCTCTTCGCCTGTGGGGTTCGGGCAACGATTGGCCCATTCGATCGCCTCTTCCTTTGACTTCACTTGCCAAACCCAGTAGCCGGCCACCAACTCCTTTGTCTCGGCGAAGGGACCATCGATCACGGTCCGCTTGTCGCCCGAGAACTTAACGCGCGCGCCTTTCGAGCTTGGGTGCAGTCCCTCGCCCGCCAACATCACGCCGGCCTTGACCAGTTCTTCGTTAAACTTTCCCATCTCTGTCAGCAGCTCCTCGCTCGGCATCACACCTGCTTCTGAGTCTTTGTTCGCTTTAACCATAACCATGAATCGCATCTGATTTCTCCTTACGGTCGTATAAGTTTTAGCTGGTGCCGGATCGACATGTTGCTTTCCAGCTTCTGCCTATTAGTCGAACGAGAACCAGTTAGATCGACATCCGCCAAACACTTTCCTGACAACTCAGGCGAAAGGGTTCTCATCCGCGCTTGGTCCATATATTGACGGAATGGGCACCTCGAGCTGACGCAGGTAAACAGTCAACTGCCCGCGATGGTGATACCAATGGTTCAGCATGACAGACCGCAGCAGCCCCACACGCGGAACTGCAAACAATTCACGTTCGCCTTTCATTAGTCGCCATGTTTCCTTCAGCGTGTCGTCGTCCATTCCACCGAGTGCTTTCTTCGCCTTTGCGATGCTCTGTTCGAGAGCAGGTAGCAGCTCAGAGGCACTCTCGGGTACAGGGTCGGCGAAGTTCGGGACCTGGGCCGGCGAGGGAGAGGCGACCAGTTCTGCCAGCGCGCCGGGCACAATGGCAACATGCATTGCCAACTCGCCCAGAGTCCGTGCTGTCTTGTGTGGCCGCCAATTCAGTTGATCGCCGGGGACACGCTCAAGCACGCGTCGTGTTGTCTGCGCTTCCTCCTCGAGTTCCTTTAACATATTGTCGATTATCGGCATCGCTTGCTCCTTTGTTTTCATTCTGTACTGAATATTGTGACCGGCGGCCAAATCGTCACTCTCCTATCCCGGGAGTCCACCGATCTCCATCACCGGTCTAATCTCGACCGTGCCAAACTTCACCGGCGGGATTCGTTCGGCTATTCCAATCGCTTCATCGAGGTCTTTGGCGTCGATCAAATAGTAGCCGCCTAGTTGTTCGCGCGTCTCTGCGAACGGCCCGTCAGTCACCATCCGCCTGCCATCACGAACCCGTACGCTGGTTGCAGTGGCGACGGGGTGTAAGGGACTGGCATCGAGATATTGGCCGCCAGAGTTCAGCTGCTGTGCGAATTGCGCAGATTCAGCATAACAGTGCTCGCGCTCGGCATCGCTTAGCGATTGCTCATCCAGATAAACCAGCAACATATATTTCATTTGTGTGCCTCCAACAATGAATCGAACGAGGACTGCCCGGATCGACACTTCGGTGTAAAGTTTTTATCATCGAACATGCTTACTAATGCAAATACAGCCGTAGACGCAGTGTATCACTCCGACTGGGGACGCATTGTTGCCACTTTAATTCGGCAATTTGGCGATTTCGATGTGGCGGAAGAGTCGGCCCAGGAGGCGTTTGCAGCGGCTGTGGATCAATGGCGTGTTGACGGTGTACCGGAATTTCCCCGCGCGTGGATCATTCAGACGGCGAAACACAAAGCGATCGATCGTATAAGACGCCAAAAAAGGTTTGAGGAAAAAGCTGAATCATACGCGGAATTGATCCCGACAATTGAGGAGCCTAACTACGACTTTGAAGAGATTCCCGACGATCGTCTACGGCTAATCTTCACCTGCTGCCACCCGGCGCTGGCCCCCGAAGCGCAAGTTGCACTGACGCTCCGAACACTTGGAGGTCTCGACACTGAAGAGATTGCCCGCGCCTTTCTGGTCCATGCAACAACGATGGCGCAGCGACTGGTGCGCGCGAAGCGGAAGATACGCGACGCCGGCATTCCTTACAAAATACCTGACACGAACGACATGCCCGAGCGATTAGACGCAGTCTTGACCGTGATCTATCTCATCTTCAACGAGGGTTATGCGTCCACTCGAGGCCAACCGCTGGTGAGAACCGATCTTTGCGCAGAGGCGATCCGTCTGGCGCGCGTAGTGAGAACGTTGATGAAGCCCCCACCCGCGGAAGCGACTGCTCTTGTTGCTCTCATGCTCTTGCACGACTCACGACGCGATGCTCGCGTTGATGACGCGGGCGATCTGGTTGTGCTTGAAGAACAGGATCGAAAGGGTTGGAACCACGAACAGATTGCAGAAGCGTTGCCGCTGGTTGAGGAAGCAATGCGTAGCGGGCGCCGGATTCCAAATGCGCGGTTTCCAGTGCGCTCAGTTGAAGTCCCTGGTCCATTTGGGCTGCAGGCCGCAATCGCTGCTGAACACTGCAAAGCATCGCGGGCCGAAGATACGAATTGGGAAAGAATCGTACAGCTCTACGATCTCCTGGAACGTGTTGAACCTTCTTCGATCGTTTCCCTTAACCGGGCAGTGGCGGTTGCGATGGTTAACGGCCCAGGGTCAGGGCTGGCGCTTATCGATACGCTCGCGATTAATGGCGAGCTGGAAGACTATCACCTGCTTCATGCCGCGCGTGCCGACCTGTTGCGTCGAATCGGATCTAACGGGGAAGCTGCGAAAAACTACGAGAGAGCGCTCCAGTTGGTTACCAATGAGAGCGAACGTCGATTCCTTGAGCGACGGCTGGACGAAGTTCAGTCGGCGACAGGAACAGCATCGTAGGAATTGGAGACCGCACTGGGGAAATTGCCGCGGACAATACATTACTCGAATTCGTCCTGCCCGATCGTTTCCGCGCAAAAAGTAAATGCGCGTTTACTTTTCATGAAATGAAATGCCGTCTCAAACATTATTACTGAAAGGGTCGATTTCATACTCTGGTATTGACCCAAGCATCGATTTCAAGTTGCTCGATACCAATAAACATTGAGAGAATCATGCTCTAGATTTGTTCTCACGCTATCATGAGAAAGGCTTCGACCTGGTTGGCCAGCGAGCCCACTGCTGGCCGCAATGTATGGCCTGAAGACGAATTTTCACCAACCTTTAACCTTACGGAGGCAAACCCATGCCAGAAAATACAAATGAAGATACAACTCTTAAGTTTGAGATCAGCGAGTCTGTCGGGCGCTGGAGCAAAGGCGCAGTAAACCGAAAGGACGACGTCGAGACAGTGCAAAACATGCTGCGGACTGCCGCCATGATCCTGAGCGAGCCGCGGTTGGATCCAAACAATATTGATGGATCTATCAATCGCAACGAAGCAAAGTCCGGCACGATCAAGGCTATCGAAGCATTCCAGGCGCGCTTCATGACTGCCCCGGACGGAGTAATCGGCGTCGGTAAACGGACGTGGAATGAACTAATAACTACGCTTGAGGGCACTGACGACGATGAAGAACCCACCGCGGAGCCGGGAGCTGAAGCCGGGTTGCCCGTGGCGTCACCGCTGGGCGATGGCCAATGTTTCTTTCCCTTCGACAAGCTGCCCGCGACAAACTGGACAGAGAACATTCGTTGCTACGGCGCTCGCCGCAACAAAGGGGCGCGTGCGCATGCGGGCTGTGATCTCTATTTTCCCGAAGGCACAATCATCCGCGCCATCACGTCAGGCAAAGTGACGCTGGGGCCGTATCCTTTTTACCAGGGTACGTATGCTATGGAAATCGATCACGGAACATTCCTGGCGCGTTACGGCGAGATTCAAAAGGTAACCTTTGTTAAGCAGGGCGATCAGGTAACTGCCGGGCAGCCAATCGCAAGGGTTGGCAACCTCATCGGCATTACCAATTCAATGCTGCATCTGGAGCTTTACGATAAGAGCGCGGAAGGTCCGCTCACGGTCAAAAACAAACTGACTGCCAAAACGGCCAGTGGAATTCCATTCATGCGGCGCAAGGACCTAATGGATCCGACTGCAAAGCTTAACGAATGGAAAAACAACTTGCCGAGTTAGTTGCGACAATATGAAAGACTGATTTCGCCAGCGACTCTGCTGATGCCCCAACGGGGCTACGTCTTACAGCCCAGGGTTGCCGCGCTTTGGCGGCTACCCTGGAGACACGAAGACAATGTTTTTCAACCGCAAGGCGGTTGCGGCGTTTTCATCGGAGAATCCAAAAAGCAGGCGCAACCGCGTGGTGGTTGAGGAATCGTCGGGTGCCTTTTCCCAGGGTAGCCGCGAAGCGCGGCAACCCTGGGCTATAAGTCGCAGCCCCGTCGGGGCAGTAGAACAGGAGCATTGCCGCAAATCCAGGGGTGCGCGTTGGAACTACTTCTTCTCTGGAAACAGCGTGACCCTCACAAAATTGTTCGTATTGAGGTACGTCTTCGCGGCTTGTTTAATCGTCGCGGCATCGAGTTTCCTGTAAAGCTCAGGGAGCTGCCAAATCGCCGCGGGATCTTCGCCAAGCTGATACCGCATTGAGATCTGATTCAGCAGGTAGTTGTTCTGTTTACTGCTCGTCTCAAACTCCCGCCCCAGCGCTTCCTTCACGTCGTTAAGCTGTTTCGCAGTTGGTCCATTCGTCTTCAAATCCTCGATCTCCTGGAAGACCCGTTTGATCAGTTCCTCCGTGCGCTGCGGATCGGAGCCGAATTGAATGGTGACGGAGTACTCGGTTTTGGGAATCCTCTGATAACTCGCATTTGCAGTGATACTGTAGGTGCTGCCCAGGTCCTCGCGAATCTTCTCCAGGAGTCTATTCTGCAGCACTTCCGCCATGGCTCGGATGGCGATCCTCTGCTTTCGGTCGAAATCAAACGGTCCGCTGAATACGATTGCAGCCCGGCTCTTGGGCTCGATGCCTTTCTCTACTTTCTTCTCGACGATGCCCTTCGGCGTCCGCACGCCGACATCCTTCCACGCTTCCTTACGACGGATGGACGGCAACGCGCCGAGATACCGCTCGACGAGCGGTTTGATCGTGGCCAGGTCAAAACTGCCGACGAAGGTGAAGGTGAAGTCGCTCGCATCGGCGAAACGCTCCTTATAAAACGCCATGGACTTTTCCAGGTTCCATTCGTCCACAGTCGCCGGCGTCCACATACGCCTCCTGAGGTGATTCTGGAAGCGCACCGTGTTGAGTGTTTCGAAAAAAGCAAACTCGGGTACTGCCGTTTGGTTCGCCAGGATGGCCCTCATTTGCGTCGCCTGCGCGCCGAAGGCAGTCGCGTCCGCTCTCGGTTGCGTAAATCTGAGATAGATGAGTTGAAACATCGTCTCCAGATCCTTACGAGAGCTGCTACCGCTCAGCCCCTCTTCGAGCTCGCCGATATAAGCGCCGGCCGATGCAACTTTTCCGGCCAGGATCTTCCGCAGATCGATTGCGTTGAACTTGCCCACGCCGCCGGCGGTGATGACATACGAAGCCGAGCTGGCCGGGATGTAGTCCTTATCACTCGCCAGTGACGTTCCGCCCGGACTGGTGGCGCCAAACAGGATTTCATCTTCCTTGAACGTCGTCGGCTTGAGGATGACTTTGACGCCGTTGGTCAGTTTCCACTCGGTTATGCCGATGGCGTTCTTGACCGCAGACTTCGCGATCGTGCCCCGCGGAGGTGATGAGTCGAGCAGCGCCGCGCCACCCACCATATCCACGTAAGGTTCCAACTCTTTCGCCGACGAGGCTTTGATGACCGCAGCCAGCTTCGCCTCGTCCGGAATCACCAGGCCGCTCTTCTCCGGGCCAATGACAACGATCTTACGGTTTCCTTCGGGAAACCATTCCTTAGCAAGTTTGTTGATCTCGTCAAGTGTGATCTGCGGCAGGAAGCGCTGGTGCAGCGCGTACTCGTCGGCGAGGCTTGGAAGAGTTTCATTCTCCAGGAAGTTTCGTATGTATTCGGCGGCGCGGCTGGCGGACTCGACGTTATTTGTTTCCGTGGCCATGCGCTCGTAGTTACGCAGCACGTTTTGTTTTTGCCGGTCCAGCTCGGTTGCAGTGAAGCCAAAGCGCGAGACCCGCTCGACCTCGGCCAGCAACGCGTCCAGCCCTCGCTCTATGCCATCTTCCTTAACTTGCGCGCTGAGGGAAGCAGCTTCCTTCGTGCGTCCCAGGAAAATCCCACGGCCCGCGCCGGCAAAGATGAAGGGCGCATCCGCCTTCTGCGTGAGCTCTGAGAACCGAGCGGAGAGCATGCTCGAGAACAGCCGGTTAACGGTCTGCTGTCGATACACTCCGACCGAGCCCCGCTCTCGTAAGGGCAGGATGTTAGTTAGTCCCACGCTCGTCGAGGTCATTTCCTTGTCCGTTGCGATCGCGTATACGGTGCCGGGATGGTCAGGAATGTCAAAGGTGGGCCGGGGACGGGGTGTGGAGGCCGCTGGAATCGGGGCGAAGTGGGCTGTGATCAATTTCTCAATCGCGGCTTTGTCGAAATCGCCGACGGCAACCACCGCCATCAGATCGGGCCGGTACCAGTCCGTATAGAACTTCTTCAACCTTTCAGGCTTCGCGCCCTGGATGACTTGCGGTTTGCCGATCGGCAGCCGATCGGCGTAGCGCGAACCCTTGAGCAGAAACGGAAAAAGTTTGTCGTTGATCCGCGCGAAGGCCCCGCGGCCGAGCCGCCATTCCTCCATCACGACACCACGCTCCTTGTCGATTTCGACCGGATCGAAGGAGACATTGCGCGCCCAGTCTTCGAGGATCAGCAGCGCCCGATCGATCGTCTCAGGCTTGTCGGTCGGAACCTGGAGCATATAGACCGTCTCGTCAAAGCTGGTGTAGGCATTCAGGTGCGCGCCGAAACGCATGCCCAGCGACTCGATGAACGATACTAGCTCATGCTTGGGAAAATGTTGCGTGCCGTTGAAGGCCATGTGCTCGACAAAATGAGCCAACCCTTGCTGGTCGTCGTCTTCAAGAACTGACCCGGCCTTGACCACGAGCCGAAGCTCCGCGCGCTTCTCGGGTTTCTTGTTGGTGCGGATGTAGTAGCGCAGCCCATTCTCGAATTTGCCGATCGTGATCTGCGGATCAACCGGCATCGCGTCGGTGGAATTCGTGGACTGAGCCCGGATGGTTACTCCCTGCTGCTGCGCGCCAAGGCAGATCATAGTCACGATGGCTGTCATCAGGAGCGTTATCTGTTTACTAGTACCGGTTGTTAACATTGGGTCCTCCAGAGGTTTGAGTTCGGTCTTGACTGGGTTAGTGCGGCTGTTCGGCAATCATTCGGGTGAGCAGACGCGACTTTTTCAAGAGTCGAATGCGGGCGATGAGGCTGAGCCCGGATTGTATGTCCCCGGTTAGCGTGGGTCAAGGACTCTAGGCCAGAGCGCCTTTGGCGCTGAGACCCGCTTCGCGGACTCCCTGACTCTTTCCATCATCTTCCTAAAGTGATATTAAACCCCTCGCCAGGCTTCACTCCAACTTATGCGGAGGTTACTTTCATGACTCTCAGAATCTTCGGTTTCTCCCTCTTCTCATTCGCACTTGGTGTTGCTCTTTTCGTTGCGACCACGAGTGTTACCGGCGTCACCGCAACCATTCAGGACGACCGGGCGGCTGATCGCGAGGCGATTCGAGCGCACATCGACAGCATCTTTCAGGCCTTTATAAAAAAAGATGCGGCGGCGTTGCGCGCAACTCATGCCGAGAATTGGCTCGGCTATCTGGAAGGGTCGCGACAGATGATTAAAGGCGTCGAAGGCTACATGGAGTGGAACCAGGTCGATCCGAAGAGTCCATACGGCATGAAGAGCTACAAGATGCGCGAGTTTGACATGATCTTTAAAGGAGATGCGGCCTTTGTGTGCTTCGTCGCTGATGTCGAGTCCAATTGGCCCGGTGCAGCTCCGCATCGCGTTCTGCGCATCTGCGATTTCTACACGAAGGACAATGGCAAGTGGATCCAAAGCGGCAGCGACACAGCGCTTCATCAGGAATCGATGGAGGAGCGGTTGCAGTCGCCGCGGGCTTTGCCAGATGAAATGAAGAAGAGTCTACTGGAAGCACGCGAAGCTGTTTGGCGGGCTTACTTTGCCGGCGATCGCGCGACACTCGAAAAGTTGATTCCGGCGGAAACAATCACGATCGAGGCTGGCGAGAACAACTGGTCAAACCGGCAAACGATTCTTGACGGGTCGGCCCAGTTCGCGAAGAGCGGCGGCAAGCTCATCAAGCTCGAATTCCCCAAAACGGAAATCCAGGTCTATGGCTTTACGGCCGTGGTCTACTCAACCTATGCCTACGAGCTGGAAACCGGCGGCCAGCGCATCAACCAATCCGGCCGCGTCACGGAAATATTCGTGTGGCGGAAAGAGCAATGGGTGAATCCCGGTTGGCACATGGATAGTGGAAAGTAGAGTCCAAAAACTTGAGCCCGCGAAGCGGCCGCCAGCGTAGAGCCTGGGGAAGCGCAGCGAAACCCCAGGTTACATACTGTTGGTTCTCGCGCTCGTGCCGTTCCGTTTTGTCAGATATCGATGCGCCGTTCTTTCTCTTTGCCCCAACGGGGCTACGTCTGTAAAGCCCAGGGTTGCCGCGCTTTGGCGGCTACCCTGGGGAACGTAATAGAGCGACACCTCAACCGCAACGCGGTTGCGCCTCGCGGGGATTCCTCCGACCGATGGCAGACGACACAACCGGGTTGCGGTTGGGGGAACCAATCGTTTCCCTTTCCCAGGGTAGCCGCCAAAGCGCGGCAACCCTGGGCTTTACAGACGTAGCCCCGTTGGGGCAAAGAGAAAGTTGCGTGTTCTCACTTCATCAGCAGCTTGTTCTTATTCAGAAACGTCACCACCGCAGCATTAAATTCCTTTGCCTTCTCCATCATTAAGAAGTGGCCCACGCCGTCCCACATGTAGAACTCCATCGTCGGCGCGATGCCACGAAACGACTCTTCAACGTTTGGCGGATAAAACTGATTTTTAGCCATGACCGCCAGCACCGGCACGGTGATCTTGTCTTCTCCCCAAATCGAAGCGTCAGCCATTCCTTCCATCGCGCTCACCACCACGTGCTGGGGAGTGTTCATAAACGAAGCTGTAATTCGGTCCTTAGCTTCAGACTGGAGATTCGGTCCCGACATTGCAACGAACATAGGCTGCGCGGCCTCTCGGAAGTTGGGGCTGCGAAAGCCAGCGATCATTCGGTCCATCAAAGCCTTGTCGCCAAACGGCCGCAGCGCGCCATCAACGATCACAATGGCGAGGGTCTTCTCCGGATACTTGCGATAGAACTGTCTCGCTACCGGCGTCCCCATGCTGTGGCCCACCAGCACCGCGCGCTTCACCTTCGCATCGCGCATTACGGCATCGATGGCCCGCGCAAAATAATCCATGCTGTAGGTGGTTTGTGGTTTATCGCTCTGGCCGTGGCCGGGAAGATCGATTGCAATCACGCGGCTGCGTTTGGCGAAGTCAGGCGCCTGGTCGCGCCAGCCATCTATGTTTTGCGTCCAACCGTGAACCAGCACCAGCGCTTCATCGCCTTTGCCGTAGTTTACGTAATGGATCTTCGCACTATCGAGTTTTGTCCAACGCGACTCTGCCTTGGGATTTTCGCCTTTGGCGAAGGTTGTCAAGGCCAGCGCAGTTACGAGTATCAAATGCACGAAGGCGACGTGAAACGGGTAACGCGGTCGATTAGATATGAAAAGGTGACTGAGTTTCGTAGTCATGAAATTCTTCTCCTTCGAAGCGACTTAGTGTTAGTCAGCGTCTTTCGGTGGATAAGGTCTAACTGTTTGATGTCTTAGCAGTTCTAGTGAGCGCTTACCCTCTCGCGCAAATCTTAGGGATCTCTTGTGCACCATTCACTATTTACTATTTACCAGCCCTTGCGGCGCATCGGCTACGGTGTACGCCACCACTGCCATTGTCGCCACGCACAGCGCCAGGTCCTTCGGGTCGATTTTGTCGAGCGTGTCGGCCGCCGTGTGATGAATATCGAAGTAGCGCGATCCTTCAACGTCGAGACTTGCGCCCACCACTCCCTCGCGCATGATTGGGCCAATATCTGCGCCCCCGCCGCTTTCGGCGATACGATCGGCGCCGATCCCTGCCAGGAGTTTAACGATCGCCTGGAGATTCGCACGTGCTTGCGGAGGAGCAGTAGCGTCGAGGCCGAGGCCCTCCGGCCGGAAAACACCTGAATCAGACTCGATCGCCAGAATGTGCTTCGGAAGCTCGGTCCGGTGTGCGTCTCGATAGGCGTTTCCGCCCCGCAGGCCGTTCTCTTCGTTAGTAAAGAGCACAACGCGGATGGTGCGGCGCGGCCGGAGACGGAGTGATTTGAGCAGTCGTGCCGCTTCCCAGGCAATGATGCAACCGCCACCGTCGTCGTGTGCTCCCTGGCCCACGTCCCAGGAATCGAAGTGGCCGCCGATGAGTACCACTTCGTCAGGCCACTCTGAGCCCTTGATCTCCGCGATTACGTTTGCCGACTCCGCATCCGGCAGAAATCCGGCTTGCATCTTGAGCCGTAACGTTATGCGCTCGCCGCGATCGTGCATTCGCTGCAACAACTCTGCGCCTTCAATGGTGATGGCAGCGCCGGGAATCTTTGTTTGCGTCTCGTCGTAACTCAGGCCGCCGGTATGCGGCGTTTGCAGGCTGACGGGAGTAACCGAGCGAACGATGACAGCCACAGCCCCATAGCGGGCGGCGCGTGAAGCACCGGACGAGCGATACCGAACTGTTGCGCCGTAGTTTGTAAAAGGCACGTTGTAGACAACGACCTTTCCTCGTACTCGCTCACCCAGAGCCTCAAGCTCGTCGAAGTTTCGGACTACGACAGCCTCCGCGGTTATGCCGTGAGTTGGCGTTCCGACGCTGTTGCCCAGTCCCAGCATCATCAGTTTTCGCGGGACGGGCGCCAGCATCTCGAGACTTTCTTCACCGCGAACCCAATGAGGCACCATCACTTTCTCCGCGCGCACGTTGTCCAGGCCGTCCTTCTTCATTTCGGCTACGGCCCACTTGATGCCGCGTTCCAGAGCTTGCGAGCCGCTGAGACGGTGGCCAATGTGGTCGGTAAGATGTGCAAGCCGGGAGTAGGCCCTGTCGCTTGTTAGGGCCGCCCCGATTATCCGAGCAGCCGCCGCGCGGTAGTCGTCAATCTTGATAGTCGGTGGGGGCAAGGGAACCGGTGTCGGAGAGGGCGACGGGGACGGACTCGGCGATGGAGATGCCGGTTGCGATTGAGCCGATTGAAAGCGTGATGCCGCTTCAGTTGATGACGCCGAGACGACTTCCGACCCGACCCCGAACACCCAACACGCTATACTCAACATCAGCGTTGATATAACTACCAGCAGTTGAAACAGGCGCACGTTGGAGAATGTCCTCCGTAAAGGTTTTGAGATTGTGACGGGTGTTGCGCCACGCAGTTTAGCTTAGTCGACGCCAGATACGCACTGCTACAGACGAGGACGAGGATCATCTCCGATCCAACGTGACGCGGAGCCATCTCATTAACACCATTTTTTCTTCCGCCTGCCAGGCACGAGTGGCGTCAAGCAAATCCGAGAGTCGCTTTACCTGTTTCGCTTCGTCTGCCTCGCTCATCGGTTCAATATTGAAATTGACAGAATTTGTTGTGAGCACGACAGGCGGTCGAATCTCATTTGATGAAGAGCGCGAGGTTACCCTGTGAGTAGTGACTTGAACTGCATACTTGCCCGGTTTATCAAAACGCAGCGAAGAGTTAATGAATAATTTGACGCGGGTGGGCGTTTGGGAAAGGTCGCGAGGAGCGAACACATCGCTTGAGTATCGGTGGCCACCAAAATACTCGTCCAACCAGGGCGTAGCTCCGCGCTGAGGCGATAGAGAAATCACATCACTCGTTAGTTGCCAGCCGTCGGGGATGGTGTCTGCCGTATAGCCCTCGCGATCGGCAGTAAATTCCAAAATGAACTTGATCGGCTCGCCGATACGATATGTCGTCTTGTTATCAGCCGGCAGTAACTTGACGTGCACCTCAGCCGGAGGAACTTGTCCACAGACGGTTGCTGGCGGCGACACCGTCCCCAAGGCTGCGAGGATTAGGAGTAAACGGAATGGGTTTTTCATGACTTATTGTGAACGATTTGTACCGCCCGGTCTTGCAGCGACACAGTTCTTTATTAATCTTTACGGATTCATTCGAACCGAAGGCGTTGTACAAACCACAGGAACTGAACCAAGGGGGTGGATCGTTCTAGTGGCTCGTATTCTTTATCGATTTGCTTAGTGTCAGGCTGCTTCGATTTGGTTGCGTAGCTCAATTCTCTGATCTATTCATTGGGGGAAGAAATCTGGAATCAAACGAACGGCGAGATCGACGCCTTCGTTCACCGCGTTGGTACAGGGCTTCTTCGCGTGGCGTGGCCACAGTGCTGAAGCGTTACAATCCGGATATCAAGATAGTCGTCGTCGAACCCGCGGAATCTTCGGTGTTGCTTGGGAGAAGCTGGACCACATAAGATCGAAGGAGTGGGAATTGGCTACACGCCTCCATTGTTTGATCCATCTCTGGTCGACGAGATCCTGGCCGTCAGCACGGTCGACGCGAAAGAGATGGCGCGTCGTCTCGCGCGCGAGGAAGCGCTCTTTGCCGGAACGTGCTCCGGAGCAAACGTCGTCGCAGCGATTCAGGTAGCAGAACGACTTGGGCCGGATGCAAAGGTGGTCACGCTAATGGGTGATGCCGGCCTCAAGTATGTGAGCACGGATGTATACAGGCGGGCATAGACGAGCGACCCGGCGGCTGAGCGGAACCTGAGGGACCGCGACTTTTGAAACAAAGCTCATTCAATCTATGATCAAAGCATTAAGTCTCATTTTCATTATTCTGGTTCTCCCGCGGATTTCTGAAGCTGGAGAGTGGCGCGGGATTGTTCCATTGCGTTCGACTCGCGCAGATGTCGAGCGCCTTTTCGGCCCGCCTGAGCAAGGCTCCAGAAACGTTTACAATACGGCTGAGGAAAAAATATCAGTTACTTATGCGCAGCAGCCGTGTGATTACGGATGGCGGGTTCGTCCTGATACGGTTGTTAGCTTTACAGTTTATCGCAAGATTTTTCCTAAGCTGGTTAATCTGAAACTGGTCGAAAGTAAGTTCATCAAGCGCAAGGATCCTCACATTGAGTCCACCACGTACTACGTTAATGAAGCGGAAGGAATTAACTATACGGTGAATGTCGAACGGGGAGATGTGATGTTGGTCGAGTATTACCCTTCAGCAAAAGAAAAGGGTCTCCGCTGTCCGACGTCAAGAGGAACAAAGGCTATCTCCAAAGAGCGTTCCCGCATCGACGATTATCTTGTTGGTTCTGACGTGGGAGTTGAGAATGCTGATATCCCGTCCAGGCCTCCGCAGTCGTTTGCGGGCCTCTCAACTGCCGAGCGCGTAAGGGCGTTAGAGCGGCTTGCTCCCACCTATGAGTACACCTGTGCCATGCACCCTCAGGTGCGGCAGACTCAGGAGGGCGTTTGTCCCAGGTGTGGGATGATGCTCACATCAGTCACGCCGTCAGTCCTTGGGGAATACAAACTAGCTGTGGCGACGAAACCATTGAAACCGAAGGCGGGTGAAAAGGCGCTGCTCAGCTTCATCATCTCCAATCCAAAGACTGGCGCCCGCGTCAAGAAGTACGTTGTGAATCATGAAAAGCTGTTTCACTTATTCATCGTCAGCCAGGATCTGACTGTCTACCAACACATCCACCCCGAACTCAAACCCAACGGCAGTTTCGAAGTTGAGACTGTGCTTCCCAAACCCGGTCTTTACAAGCTTCACGCCGACTTCTTTCCGACCGGTGGCATGGCCCAGGTGCTTCACCGAGAACTCTCGACCGCCGGCTTCCGTGGGCCCAAGGCATCGAGTCCTCCGTTGCTGATTCCTGATGAGAAGTTTGTGAAGAGTGTCGAAGGGGTGAAGATTAGTCTGGAACTGAACGGCGCTCCCGTCGCCGGCGAGCTCGTGTCACTCAAGTATCAATTAACTGATGAACGCACGGGCGAACCGGTGCGCGATCTTGAGCCATACCTGGGGGCCTGGGGCCACACCCTGATGCTGAACGCGGACCAGTCAGAATATCTCCACTCACATCCGACTGAGATGTTGCCCGTCAGTGAAAAGCCCGCTTCCTTGAGAGGTGGCCCGGAGGTAGAGTTCAAGACGATGTTTCCTGAGGCTGGGAACTACCGCATCTGGACTCAGTTTCAACGCGCCGGACGCGTCATTACGGTCTTCTTTACAGTCAAGGTCGTGGCTTGAAGCTGTAGGGGCGGCACTCGGTGGCCCTCGTTGCGCATCGTTGTAGGGGCGGCACTCCGTGGCCGCCTCTCGTTGCCTATCCCTACCATTTTTCGATCTAACCCCAAACGACAGAAGGGGCGGCCACGGAGTGCCACCCCTGCAAGAATTGTCGTGTTTCTAAGGGTTAAGCGCACGAGGCCAGCGGCGCGTGATGCACCCCGACCGAGCTTCGCCGGTTACGCGAAACCGCCGGAAAGGATTCAACCGTAGATGTAATCTGGAAAACAGAATCCAGACGCGTAATCTCAAACACGCGCCGTATCTGTTTTGGAACATTCATGAGTTCGAAGCGGATGCCGTTTGATTGAAACTGCTCACGCAACTCCAACATCACTCCCAATCCACCGGCATCGACTGTTGTCACGCGCGCCAAATCGAGTTTGAGCGTGCTCGTTGCCGGCAAGGACAACGCTTGTACCGCATCGCGGAGAATGTCGGTTTGGCCGTTGACGACTTGCCCTTGTAGGTTCAGGACAGCAACATTTCCGAAGTTTCTGGTCTGCACTTTCAACATAACCTTATCTCCCCCGACTCAGTTAACGCGAGTACGCTCGCTCGGTTTCATTTTCTTTTCGCTTCCTGTAATAAAGACGAGTGAGAGAGGCTTTTGTTAACTCCGATCGAAAACTTTTCATTGACGCGATGTTTCCGGCCCAGCCATTTGCGTCTTGTTTTGATTAACTGACTATTACAACAAGCTATACGGCCAAATCCTACAAACGTTTCTGAAAATCCGGCTCTTGGTATGGCTCTCCAGTTATGTGGATGTGATGGATCGGCGATGGTCCAGGTATGAAGTCCGCCCAGTGACTTGAAGTGACTTCATGTCACCGCGTGCGCGGTCAGTTGCGGATCACTTGATTTAGCTTTGAATAGGGTCCAAACGAGAGGAGGGGTGGCCACGGAGTGCCACCCCTACAAGGTGTCGCAAACGCTGCTTCAGTTTCGCCCTCTATATGGACTCGTTTTCTATTCGGGAGTAGATTAGCTGACTGCTTAACCCACGACAGTCTGGAGAATAACCAAAAATGAAGCGACTCGTATTTGTCTTATGCGTAGCTCTGATAGCCGCAGGCTGCGGAAGTAAATCAACGATAGATATAAAACTCGATGGTCAACAAATTCCGTTTGTAACAAAGTCCGCCTGGATCACCTCCCAGGACGCAATCTACGGTTCAAGCGTACCCGGCGAACAAAAACACTCGCTCCGCTGGATCACCCTGCGAAATTATGAACATGAAGTTAAAGGCGCCCTTCAAGCCAACGAGGGGAAACTGACTGCGCCCGAGCAGGTGAAACTTTTCCTGTCGTTTCACGACGAGGCAGGAACCAACAAGGACACGCCAATCAAGGTCGCCACTTTCAATGGCGCCAAGAGTGGTCCAATGCAGTTTGAGTTTATCAATCTGACGATTTTCAAAGATGGGAAAGAACAGTCCTATCGAGTGTCACTTAGCGGACAGGCAAATCGCCAGGACTCGGAAGTGAAGATTCTTTCCGTGACCAACGACACGGTGACGGGAGAAGTTAACGCCAACGTCAAGGCGGATAACAAAGTGCTCACCATCAAAGGACCGTTTACGGCGAAGATTTTTAAGCCCTGAATTGTAGGGGCGACACTCCGTGGCCGTCCCGCGTTGCGTATCCCTGGATTTCCGTGAATGGGGTCCAAGCGACAGAATGGGGTGGCCACGGAGTGCCACCTCGACAATCAATCAACGTCGCTCATCTGCTTAGGCATCTTCACGAACCACGCACTCAAGGCGAGCAGCAACACGATTAACGTCAAGGCATAAAACATCGCCGCGTATGAGCCTGTTCGCGCTGCACCTTCTGCGATAAGAAGAGGTCCAACTGCCGAGGCAATAACTGTGAGGGCTTGCGCCGCGCCCTGAATCTTACCCAGGTGCGCACGGCCATAAGCACGACTCCAGTACGCGAAGAAGATCACGATCACAAAGCCGCCGGCTAGCCCCATCACGAACGCGTAAGCAGCGACATGAACCTGAGTCCGGACGTGTGGAAGCGCCAGCAGCGAGCCGGCGAGCAAGATCATCGCGAGCGCCAACAGACGGTTCATTCGTCCACGCGACATCAGCCAGCCTCCAAGAAAGTTCCCAATCAGCGCCGTGAGCGCCACGATAACAAGGCTGCGATGATAAGTGGACGCGTCGAAACCTCTTTCAGCCAGGATCGACTCATTAAATAGAGCGATGCCCGAGGCTATCAGTCCGTAGATGGCGCTGGAGATTCCAAACACCCAGAAGCCTGGTGTGAGTAGGGCCTGCCCGAGCGTGAAACTTAAATTCGCTTCATTGTTGACCGACGCAAGTGAGGCGTCGACGTCGGGCGGAAGCGAACATGCTTCGGGCGAATTTCGCACGAGCAATAAAGAGAGAGGCGCCAACCCAAACATTAACGCCAGGCCTACTATCCACCAGGTGTTACGCCAACCGCTCTCAATCACCATTGAGCCTATTAGTGGAAAGGCGAGCATAAAACCAATACTGAGGACCACTGTGTAAACGGCCATCGCCAGGTTAAGACGGCGCACAAACCACTTGCCAACCATGGTGATACTTACGACCGAGAGGGCGCTCTGTCCTAGCCCGCGCGTTAGTGTGATCAGGACTGCCAAATGGAAAACGCTTCGTGCTCCACTCATGAATAGCACTACTGTTGCGAGTGCGAGAGTGACGAGGGTCAAAACGCTCCGGCTTCCAAAACGATCGATCAATCTTCCCACGCCAAGAGCAAAAAGGGCGCCAATCAACGTCGCCCAAAGATTGATGCGGGCGAATGCAACGCGATTGATTTGCAGCTCGGCAAGCAGAGGTTCAGTGATGAGTCCCAGACCCTGGGTGCGGCCCGGCAGTGTTCCGACCATGGCGAGCGCCGCCATAAAGACATTGACCCATCCGTAGTAAAACGGAAGGGCTAGTGGTCCAACTAATGGACGGTGTATCTGGGGGTTCATGATTTCAGATTTGGCGTGGACAGTATCAGACCTATGAGGCCACTTTCTCTTTGCCCCAACGGGGCTACGTCTGTAAAGCCCAGGGTTGCCGCTTCGGCTACCCTGGGTATAGGAGAAGGGTATATTTTCAACCGCAACGCGGTTGTGTCGTATACCCTCGGAGAATTTTCGGAGACGCAACCGCGTTGCGGTTGGGGGACTAATCGTTTCCTCTTTCCCAGGGTAGCCGAAGCGGCAACCCTGGGCTTTGCAGACGCAGCCCCGTTGGGGCAAAGAGAATGCATGGCGCGGCCCACCCGCTACCGAGAGGTGGTACTGACTTCATGCCACCGCGGCGCTTAAATCCAGAGGTTAATTCCACCGTCTAACGATGCGCCACCACGTGATAATTAGGAGCAGGGCAACGGCCAACCCGACCCAACGCGCAACGCCATCGGCAAAGACAACGGTCGCGTTGAAGATAATAAAGACAAAGAAACCGTGCCAAAGCATTACCAGCAGCCGCGGTCGCTTACGGTAAGAATCAATACCACTGCGCCACCACCAGGCGATGTCTACAATCCACGCAGTTAGCAGGGCATAGTTGATGAAGAGACCGCCACCCCAGTTCAAACCAAACAACTCTTCTGTTTGCCGAGCAGTGTCGCTATAAGCGGCCGTGTGACTCCAGGCGTGATAAAACTGAAATGCGCTGATGAAATGAGCAACCAGGCTGACACAGGCAATGGTCCATACAATTCGTGCTGCCAAGTCCCATTGCACTCTTCGTCGGGTCGGCGTCGAAAGGGCAAAGGTAATGCTTCCCACCGCGTAGCCAACGATGGAAACCCAGATCGTGGAGCGAGTTATTAGTTCTCCAATGTACATCGTGGTGGGCTTTGACTCCCGACCGATGACGGCTTCCTGTTCGCCGTTTATTGTCTGCTATGTACCGATCAGAACAGGCCCGAAGGGCCGAGAGTAAATAGATCGTCCGGACCCGCCGTCTACTTC
>DASQKG010000419.1:0-3857 GCA_035630655.1 Pyrinomonadaceae bacterium | reverse complement strand
CTACTTCAAGTCACCTCAGACGGCCCCGCATCTCTATCCCGAGCACGACATCTTTATTCAACTGATGAAACTCAAGAATACGCTTCGCCATCTTCGCGGCGAAGATCTGATTACCCACTTAGGTCTTGAGTACTACGACTGAACTTGCCCGAGCTGATGTAGGACAAAACCGTACAAGAGCGATAGCATGTTACCAGGCAAGAACGACGGGGGTCCGTTCAAGACCTTTTGGTCTGGAGGCGCGTTAAAAGGTGCAGGCAACCTAGGAAAATCGGCCTTCGCTGATTAACAAACACATATATTGTCATCTATCGTCTGACAGGAAATGTCACACCGCCAGCGAGGCCAAATGGAGGTGAAAAAAAACTGATTGCGCAATTTCCACAATATTTGTGGTGACATTCCGCTTCGTGTCGTATATATAGCAGTGTGTTGAACAGAAGCGGACAACTCGCTATAACTTTCGGAGCGAACGTAGACACAAAGCAACGCATCAATCTAGGTAGCGGATCGTTCCTTGCTTTAAATGATGGGCAGGAGGCCGACAGGGGCCGAAAGAAAGAGAGTCAGGTGACTCTCAGCTCAGCAAGCGAGGAATACGACGATGATTGCTGAAATGGATATGGACACCCTAAACGACAACATGGATACAGTGTTTTTAGACCCTGATCAAAAGAGCCCTCGCGCCCAGGACTTTGAGGAGCGCTTGTCCTCCAGAATTGTAGGACAAGAACGGGCAGTGCGCCGCATGAGCGGGCTTTACCAAATTTTTCTCGCGGGCATGAACCCGCCGAATCGGCCTATCGGCACCATGATCTTTCTGGGCCCCACCGGCTCGGGAAAGACTCGCGTGATCGAAGCTGCTGCGGAAGTTCTCTTTGGGGACTCCAACGCAATTGTGAAAATCGACTGTGCCGAATTCCAGCACTCGCATGAAATTGCGAAGCTCATCGGTTCCCCTCCAGGCTACCTCGGTCACCGCGAGACTTCGCCGATGTTGACGCAGGAGAATCTGGATCGGATGCATACCGATGATCTGAAACTCTCGCTCATCCTTTTTGATGAAATTGAAAAAGCCTCGGACAGCCTGTGGCAGTTGCTGCTTGGCATTCTCGATAAAGCGACCCTGACCCTTGGCGATAACCGCCGCGTAGACTTTTCACGATCCATGATCGTGATGACCTCCAACCTGGGGGCACGCGAGATGTCTGAACTCATCTCCGGCGGGATTGGTTTTGCGCCGGCCAAAGGTGCGAAGAATCCAAACGACACTGAGGTAGATCAAAAGATCTACCGCACGGCAGTCGAAGCTGCGCGCAGGAAGTTTTCCCCGGAGTTCATGAATCGAATTGATAAAGTGGTGGTCTTCCGTTCGCTGAAAGAACATCATCTGCGTCAGATTCTCGATCTCGAGTTGCAAGCTGTGCAGGATCGAATCATGCTGTCGGCGGGAACGAAGTTCGTCTTCCAATGCTCCGAGACCGCAAAAAACATGCTGTTGAAGGAAGGCCTGGACTTCAAATATGGCGCCCGACATTTGAAACGATCCGTGGAGCGGTTCCTTGTCTATCCTCTATCTAACCTCGTGGCTACGGGTCAAATCGGCCTCGGCGACCTAGTGCACGTGGACGTCGACCGGCATACTCATAAACTGGTCTTCTCGAAGAGCTCGGGCGGCGCCCTCATTCAGGACTTGGCGAAACCTGAGGAACCGACCGAAGAGGAGACACTTTCCGGAGGTGTCGGGCTGCCGATTCCTCAAGCAACCAAGGCTGCCCGGAAGAGTCAGAGTCGGGGAGACAAGACTGAAAACTAGTCCTCGCTAATAGTCGAAATAAAAGCGCCGCCCACTTAGTAGTAGGCGGCGCTTTTGATTTATTAGCTGAGTCCACTATCCGGGACGAACCGGTTGACGGCGGGATATCCTGCTTAAGGCTTCCTGAGCCGCGGAAGAAAGATAAGCGTCCCGCGCCATCAACACTTTTCGCAACGCCGGCTCTGCTGCGGAATCGCCAATAAGACCCAGAGCGCGAGCGGCTTCTCTTCTTATATCATCTGCAGTTCTGTCATCTTCGAGAGCGGCCAACAGTGCCGGTAATCCTGCTCGGCTGCCAATCTGTCCTAGTGACACGGCTGCTGCCCGCTGCACGAAGGGGTTCTTCTCTTTCCGAGCCTTTCCACCTGACAATGTTTGCAGCGAAAGTACTTGAGCAAGTGAAACGACGGCCGACTCGTCCCCAAGCTGACCCAGGGCAACGGCCGCTGCCCCGCGTACTCCATCCTTCTTGTCCTTCTGCAGCAGCTCGACGAGAGCCGTCACCGCGTTTCTACTCTTGGTCCGCCCCAGTGCGTAAGCGGCTTCTTGACGGACAAACTCGTCTTTGTCGCCCAACAAGGGAAGCAATGCGGTTACGCTTTCTTCCGGCGGCAACCACCGCACGGCGCCTGACGCCGTAGCTCGGACAATTGGCGCCGCATCAGCGAGCGCGGAAACAGCAACACGCGAAGCATCAGGATGGTGCAGCGCCCCTAATCGCAAGAGAGCATCGCGGCGTTCTTCGATTTCCGAAGAACTTAACCGTTGCCGTTGCTTCTCAATCTCAAGCTGTAACGGGGTAAGAGACCTCTTGGCAAGATCGGTCTGGTTCCGACTTACAGTTCCGGCAACCTCCGAAACTGGAAGGCAAAACAGCAGTGCGACCAGAGCTAAGGTAATCCGATAGTTAGTATGCGTATGAATAAGGTACCCAATCCGCTCTCAGTCTTCATGTTAGGTGGCCCGGCATTGCCGACCCGCGACGCTCGGCGCGCCGTCGCGTTACTTCCCATTCGAACGCCTGACGAGCTCGCCTGTTTTCCTGGGCCTCTGCAAGCAACTCGACGATGTCGTCTGAACGGACGGAGGCTGCAATCCTCGGTCGACGCAAAGCCTCAATCACGGTCAGGTAGTCGAGTACCTGCTGCACCTCTGCGTCATCAAGCGAAGCTAGTTTCACTCCCAGAAGTTGCCGTTTCGTTAATCGCTTGGCCATCTCGTCCTCCTTTTGCCGGCGAATCGACGGCTCAGGCATCAACGAAGGCCGTCGGCGTATTCAGACCTGGGGCGAATACTCGAACACCATTTGCTGCGACTTAACTATTTCTGGATGGGGAACTATACACACGGCAGGAGCAGGCAGCAAGATATCAGCTGCCGCCTGCCACCGGAAACCGTCAGTCAATTCGTGCAGCCAGAGCCTGCATCGTATCAACAATAAGTACCGCAATCGGTGGGTAGATCACGAGATCAGTAATCAACGCCGCTGACGTATACGTTAAGAAATTGGATTGCACTACTTCGACTCGATGTTGAAACAGCAACGTTAAATCGTTGAAGAAATCCTGGGTGTGCCAACCGATAAAAAGTCCCACCCCGATACTCAGCGCATATCCAACCAGCAGAAACGTGTACGCAGAAAAGCGAGTAAACGGCTGCTCGGGCTTTTCATCTTCACGCATGATGCTTGTTTGAATCGGCTCCGGAATATAAGTGTAGTGTTGGATGTACTCACGTAATCGGGTGGCCAAATGCCAGACACCGATCACAAATAAAGTAAGCATGATGGCGCGTCCGGCGTAGTCGAAGACTTGCCATAGAGGCGGTCTCATCAGAGCAACGAAGAAAGTGGATAGAAAGAGCGACACGGTCGTAAAGACAGCGCGCTGACGTTCACGGTTGTCACGCCGATCACGTTCGAGTACCTCATCGACAACGCGGTCCCATTTAGCCTGTACTGCCAGGTTCCTGGCGCGGCGTGCATGGGGATTGTCCGAATGCAGAATGGAAGCGCCGCTGCTCTTTGCGGAATTAAGTTGAT
>DASQKG010000418.1:0-29129 GCA_035630655.1 Pyrinomonadaceae bacterium | reverse complement strand
GAAGGGCACAGCCCTTCCGCACATCGGGCGGCATAGCCGCGAACTTTTATCGAGGGCACCAAATGGCGATTGAAGAATCCGTAGTCAGTGACGAGCAACTGTTGGACAACCTGAGTTCGGTCCGCGAATCACTGCTGCGCGAAATCAGAAAGGCGATTATCGGCCAGGACGACGTGGTCGAGCAGGTGTTGCTGTCGCTATTTGTCGGAGGGCACTCAATCATCACGGGCGTGCCGGGCCTGGCCAAAACTCTTTTGGTTCGCACAGTCGCCAGCGTGCTCGACCTCTCTTTCAAACGCATTCAGTTCACCCCGGACCTGATGCCTGCAGATATTACCGGGACTGAGATCATCGAAGAGGATCGCGCTACCGGTCATCGTGCTCTGCAGTTCATTCGTGGGCCGTTATTCGCCAATATCGTGCTGGCGGACGAGATCAACCGTACGCCGCCAAAAACTCAGGCCGCCTTACTCGAAGCCATGCAGGAGGGCTGCGTGACCGTGCAGGGTGTTAGTTACGATCTCCCTCGTCCGTTCCACGTGCTCGCCACACAGAATCCGATCGAAATGGAAGGGACTTACCCGTTGCCTGAAGCGCAGCTCGATCGATTCATGTTCAACGTGCGTATAGGTTATCTGCCGGAAGAGGATGAAGTGTCAGTTGTAAAGCAAACCACTTCCCCTCAGGACTACAAGTGCGAACCAGTCATGTCCGCGGGCCAGATCATTGCGTTCCAGCGGTTGGTAAAGCAGGTCCCGGCATCTGACACCGTCGCTCGTTATGCGGTACGGTTAGTGAGCGCCAGCCGGCCCGCGACGCCATCGGCGCCAGACTTCATAAATAAATGGGTGACCTGGGGCGCGTCTCTGCGTGCTTCGCAGTTTTTAATACTGGGCGGCAAGGCCCGGGCAATCCTGCGCGGCCGCTACAACGTCTCGTGCGAAGACGTACGCGCAGTTGCGCCGGCGGTCTTACGCCACCGGGTGCTGCTGAATTTTCAGGCAGAGGCCGAAAAGATTGATTCTGATCAGGTCATCAAACAGTTGATCGAAGTAGTGCCCGAGCCGAAGAGTGGATTATGAGGTTTTCAGGATGTGACCGGGAAGAGGGTGTCAAGCGGTCACCCCGTTAGGGGTGAGATGTCTATAGAACGAGGCAACAAGAGAGCCTTCGCTCCGTTAGGAGCGAAACGTATTCGGACCAATCCTTATAAACATTCCGCTACTAACGGAGCGGGAAATATACGCTGGGACTTCAGAGCTATAGACATTTCACTCCTAACGGAGTGAGACCCCATCCATTTCAAGCTATGTTGTGGAGTAAAAAGAAAAGCTCGGCAATCGGAAATGCAGCGGGAACTTCCCCCGCTGCCTCCTCTCCCGGACCGGCGAGGTTTCTCGATCCGGAGGTGCTCGCGCGGATTGGTTCGCTTGAATTATTGGCCCGCGCCGTAGTGGAAGGGTTTATATCGGGATTACATCGCTCTCCGTTCACGGGCTTCTCTACCGAATTCACGGAATATCGTCAATACAATGCCGGCGATGATTTGCGTTACCTGGATTGGCGTCTGCTGGGACGCACAGATCGTTACTTCATCAAGAAATATCGTGCCGACACCAACACGCAGTGTCACCTGCTGATCGATACCAGCGCGTCGATGCGCTACTCGCAGCCAGGTCGAATATCAAAACTTCAGTATGCCAAGTTCCTGGCCGCATCGCTTGCATACCTTGTGAATCGTCAGCAGGACGCTGTCGGGCTCGTCGCTTTTGACCAGCGCGTACACACTCGCGTTCCCGCGCTGAGCCGCACGGGCCATATGCGCACGATCTTTGGTCAACTCTCTTTGCTTGAAGCCGGAGGTGAAACCCGCCTGGCCGAGTCGCTACATCAGTTGGCGGAAACCCTGACCCGTCGCAGTATCGTGGTGTTGATCTCGGATTTCTACGATGAGTCAGAGCGACTGCAATCGGCATTTCAGCATTTGCGCTTCAGAGGGCACGATCTGGTGGCCTTTCACATACTCGACAAGAACGAGATCGACTTCGACTTTGACGATCCTATTCTGGTGCTCGAAGATTCGGAGACAGCGGAACAGATGCCGGTGCTGCCGGATGTAGTCATGGGTGGATATCGCGCTCGCATGCGCAGCCACATGGACGAGATGCGGCGCTCGGCGGCCGCAAACCGCGTTGATTATGAAATGATTACAACGGATCAACCGTTGGACTTCGCACTGTCTTCGTTTCTGTCGAGGCGGGCAGGAAAATGATTTGACGTGTTGACAATAGAATTGGGCTCGAAGATCTCTGTGTAGCAAGTTCGTAAGTTGTTTGTCTGACAAACTTCTGGCCGGGTGTGGTTAGAAGCAATTTGGATGAAAGCATCCAACGAGCCTGCGAAGCTGGCGGACAGAGTGATAGCCCCAGGCGATGGCGCAGCCGAGCCTGGGGTACGCCGTAAACCTGACTGAGCCTGCGAAGCTGGCGACAGATGGTTAGTTACGAAGATTCGTAAAGTTATGATGGTCAAAGCTCATTCATCTTCCGTCCATCTGTCGCCCACTTCGTGGGCTCGGCAATGTCTTGCTCGCAATCCCCAGGCTTGGCTGCGCCATCGCCTGGGGCTATCACTCTGTCCGCCAGCTTCGCAGGCTGGTCGAATGCTTTCTTTCACGAAATCCGTTTGGTCGCGACTAAAAGCTGCGCTCCCGGCAGACTGGTTCGGAGGATGAACGGCTTACGAAGTTTCTGAACTATGTGGTTCCTGAATCCCCTCTTCTGGCTTGGCATTACCGCGGTGACGGCGCCGATACTCGTGCATCTGGTACGGCGCACGCGAGCGCGGAAGATTGAATTTCCGGCGCTGATGTTCGTTAGACAGGTGCCGCAACGCACAATCCGTCGCCGCACATTGCGCAACCTAATCCTGCTGCTTCTTCGTTGTTTGGCAATCCTGTTGATCGTTCTCGCTTTCACCAGACCGTTCTTCACCAGTCGCAGCGCCGCGAAGGAGAGCAATTCAGCTGGAGCGACGGTCATCTTGCTTGATTCTTCGTTGAGCATGCGTCGAGAACAACTCTTTGCCACCGCATTGCAAAGAGCCGAATCAATACTCGACGAACGCCATGACGAACGTTTGGCGCTGCTGACTTTTGGCAATAGACACGAAGTTATCAGTCGATTCACTACCGACAAGACCAGGCTACGATCGCTGCTCAAGAGCCTGACTACGGGCTGGGAGGGAACGGATTACGAACAGGCGCTCCGCGGCGCTGATTCACTTCTCAGTGAATTGAAAGTTGTCGGCCCGAAACGGATTGTGCTCATCTCCGATTTTCAGGCGACGGGTTGGGACCAGGAGCGCGCCACATTCAAACTGAGTAACGATCTTCAACTCATGACCATCGATGTAGGCGGTAACCATCCACCACCGAATGTCGCGGTTACTAATGTCGATGCGCGCGGCGTGGTGTTTAGCCAAAAGTATCTTCAAAACCTCGCGGTCCAGGTCAGCAACTTCGCCGACGCACCGCGTGATCGTCTGGCGCTCGAGTTTCAAATCAACGATCAGACGGTCGATAAACGAGAAATCAGCTTGAATGCGCGCGACGTGAAGGTGCTCGAGTTTACCGGGTTCAATTTGTCCGAGGGAGCAAATCGATGCTCCATTGAGATCGCTGCCGGCGATTTTGCGCCTGACAACAAGTTCTACTTCACCATTCGCCGTGAAGTGCCGGCCAGGGCATTGATTATCGAAAGCGCTGCACGTGGCCGCAGCGACAGTTTTTATCTGGAAAGCGCGCTCGGCTTGAATGAAGAGCTTCCCTTCAGTTTCACCATCAAGTCCGCGGGCGCTGTCGATCCTTCCGGGATCTCCGAATATGCTCTGGTGATCCTTAACGACTCCGGAAGGTTGTCTTCCGCGCTTGGAGACAGTATCCGGAGGTTTGTAGAGGCCGGAGGTCAGCTGATCATTTCGACCGGGCCGCGCACTGACGCAAACAGTTTCAATGGATCTTTGCACGGCATCGCGCCGGCGACGCTGGGTGACGCAGTCCAAACCAAACCCGGTGACAGTGTCGCCCTCACGGATGTAAAGTTTGATCATCCGATCTTTGAAGTGTTCCGTGAGAGCGGACGGCTGGCAGCGGCCCGTGTGTTTGGTTACTTCCGTACCGAGCCGAGCCCCAACGCCGCCGTAATCGCGCGTTATGAAGATGGCAGCGCCGCGCTAATTGAAGCTAACGCTGGGAAGGGCCGCGTGTTGCTGTTTACCTCCTCATTGGGACCAAGCTGGAATGATCTGTCGTTAACGCCACTCTACCTGCCCTTCGTGCATCAGATGGTCCGATATACCGCGATCCGTGAGGAAGGATCCTGGTACGCTTTGGGCCAAACTTTCAGGGTGGCGAAAGAGTCCAATGGTGTGCCACCCGCGGTTGATTCTCCGAACGGTACCCGATTGACCGAGAACCGCTTGACGCCAGATGGCGATCTGCTGGTAACTGGTCGTCAGCCCGGCTTCTATCGGCTCCGTTATAGTGCGCGACCAGACTTTGCCGCGGTTGACCTTGACAGCGCAGAGGGCGACTTTACAAAGTTGGATTTCGCGGCGTTCATGACGGGCGTTAACGGCGGCGGCTCTGGAAGCGGGAATGCAGAGAGCCGTGAAACAGATCGCAGGTTTACAAATGAGGAAACCGAGGCCCGGCAGAAGGTTTGGTGGCCGCTTTTGTTTGTGGCACTTCTGCTCCTGCTTGCCGAATCGCTGTTGGCCCAACGAATAAAAGTCGCGAAAATGGTTGGCTGAAGAGTATGCTCTGATGGCTTTGATAGACTCTCAAAACAACAGTCTCCGCAACCTCCTGCGGCGTGCGCGGACACGTCGTTATTTGCTAATGACATTACGCGGAGTCGCCGTCGTTCTCAGCACAGGAGCGGCCATTCTCTTGCTGACTGGCTGGGCAGCACATCGGTATCGCCATCATGAGAGCGCGTTGCTGTGGTTGCGCCTGGGCGCGATCTTTACCTTCTTAATCACTGCATATCTCGCCCTCGTGCGTCCCTTCTGGAAACGAATCTCAGATGCCCGCCTGGCTCGGTTAATTGAAGAACATACACCGGGCGCGGCTGACCGTCTGGTCACGGCCATCGAATACTCAAACGTGGCGCGCACGCCGCTCATCTCAACCGCAATCCGCGGGCGCCTCCAATCAGATGCCGACGAACTCGCCGGGTCGCTGAGCCTTCGCACCGTGATCCGGCGATCGCGTTTGCTGATGTATGGTGTGGCCACGGTTGCCAGCATGCTGATTCTCGCGGGGGTGATCAAGTGGGGACCGCGCGAAATCTCCGAGGGCGTCAACCAACTCATCGTGCCCAGGACGTTCGCTGCAGCGACCAACGCGTTGAGCATCGAGGTCAAGCCGGGAACGGCACGCGTTCCTAAAAGTTCTGATCAGGACATTCTGGCAACCCTGGTGAACTTCGATTCGCAAATGGTGTCTGTTTTTGTGCGCCCACTTGATTCAAAAAACGACTGGCAGGGGCAGACGATGGAACCTGCCAAAGCCAGGAGCGATTACCGCTTTTCGATTTTCAATATCCAGGATTCGATCGAGTATTTCATTGAGTCTAACGGCGTTCGGTCGGAGGTCTTCAAACTTACTGTCGTGGATTTGCCCTACGTCAAGCAATTGGATCTGACACTCAACTTTCCGGCGTTTACTCATCTGCCAACCAAAACGATTGAAGATGGTGGCGACATCGCGGCGTTGAAGGGCACCGTCGCCAGCGTCACCGCGCGCCTGTCAGGAAAGGTGCGCGCGGCGCGCATAGTCCTTCGCGACGGCAAGAAGATCGAAATGCGTGTGGTGGGCACAGACTTTGTCGGGGACGTCACCGTTGCAGGTGATACCAGCTATTACGTCGAACTCGTGAGCGTCGATGGTGAAACCTATCGTGGATCGAATGAATACGACATATCAGTGCTGCAGGATCAACCGCCAACGATTTCATTCGAAAGGCCGGGACGTGACAAGAAGGCAACGAATCTTGAAGAAGTCTTTACCCAGGCCCGCGCGGACGATGACTACGGCGTAGTCGCAATGGATCTGCACTTCTCCGTGAACGGCGGCGACGAGAAGAAGTTGAGTCTTCAACAATTGACTCGCGAATCGGCGCGCACGCTTTCCGCCACTCATACCTTCTTCCTCGAAGAGTTCAACTTGAAACCTGGCGATTTCATCTCCTACTACGCCAGGGCGCGCGACGCAAACAGCGAAACCACCAGCGACATTTACTTCATCGAGGTTAAGCCGTTCGAGATGGAGTACCGCCAGTCGCAGCAGCAGCAGCAGCAGGGTGGCGGCGGCGGCGGCGAGGGAGGTGATCAGGAACAGAACGCTCTGTCGCGCCGGCAGAAGGACTTGATTGCAGCGACGCACCGGCTGATTCGCGAGAGTCAGAAGTACAC
Organism: Pyrinomonadaceae bacterium; assembly: GCA_035630655.1. Taxonomy (GTDB): domain Bacteria; phylum Acidobacteriota; class Blastocatellia; order Pyrinomonadales; family Pyrinomonadaceae; genus PSRF01. The sequence continues at coordinate 22,652 of DASQKG010000418.1, read as the reverse complement.
GCCGCAGGAACGTAAGGACGGCTATGAAACCGTGGCCGCCGGCCAGGAAAAGCTACGAACGGACACTCTGGCATTTCTGGATCGAATTGGACGGCGTCTTGGCGATCAGCTGGAAGGACAGAAAGAGCTGGCTGAGATGGCTGTGAATCTGAAGCAGGCAGCGAATGAAATGGAAGGCGCGCCGGCTCCTTTGCGCAAAGAATCCGGTCGGGACGCCTTACCCGCGGAACAACGCGCCCTGCAAAAGCTGCTCGCGGCGGATGCTATCTTTCGCCAGGTCCAGGTGGCCTTTGGAAATCAAAACGCGAGCGGCGGCGGTGGTAGCCAGCGCCAGTCGCAGGAGCTTGCCGGGCTGTTCGACCTGGAACTGGATAAGATGAAGAACCAGTACGAGACAGTACAGCGGCAACAACGTCAGCAGGCGCAGCAAGCGAAATCGGAAGCTGAGCGGAAACTCGAAGAGCTGGCGCGGCGGCAGGAACAAGCGCTCGAAGAGCAACGGCGGCGCCAGCAGGGTCCGCGCAATGGTCAAGGGGCGCAAAGTGGATCGAGCGGGGGTGGAAACCAGCGCCAACAGCAGGAGCTGATCGAAGAGGCCCGGCGCGCCGCGCGTGAGCTTGAGCGTCTCTCCCGCGAGCGCCGCGATCCACAGATGCAGGAGTTGAGTCGCCAGCTCAATCAAACCGCGGACGAAATGCAAAAGGCGCAGGCGTCCTCGCGAGGCAATACGAACGAGTCAATCGCGCAGAACGAACGCGCCCTGGATAGGTTGCGCCAAGCGCAGAGGCGTGTCCAGCAAATGAACGGGCAGTCCACCAGTCAATCAGGAGGACAATCGGGATCGGCCGGACGACAGCAGCAGATCAGCGAGTTGCGTCAACGTGCCGCGCAGGCGGCCTCGCGTCAACGCGAAATTGCCAAAGACGTCGAAAACCTGGCACGACGCGGTGGGCAGGATGCGAATTCAAAGAAGACTCGTGAACTATTAGGCGAGCGGAAAGACGCACTTGCCGATGCGATCGACGGTTTGCAACAGGACATGGAACAGTCTGCTCGAGGATTGGCTTCGGGACAGCAACCCACCGCGCGGAAATTGAGCGACCTGGCCGAATCTCTGGCGCGCGACCGTGTAGCTGATCGCATACGCGAAGGCAAACAGGCCCTCGGCAACAACAGTCTCGACGGGTCACGCGCAAACGAGCGGGCAATTGAGCGAAGTCTCAATAATCTTTCCGAAGGCTTGCAGTCTGCGGAACAGAGTGCCGGCAGATCCGGCAACGGAGCGGAAGAGGCCCTCGATCGCACCCGGCAACTGGCGGATAATGTTGATTCGCTGCGCCGCCGTTTGGATGAAAACGCTGCGCGACGCAATGGCAATCAGGCGGGACAGCAACAAGGTCAACAACGGCAAGGCTCCCAACAAGGTGAGCAGGGACAACAGGGTCAGCAAGGACAACAGGGTCGGCAGGGAAGTCCTGCAAACGGAGGGGGATCATCCGGCGATCCCCGTGGAGCCGACCGCCGGGCTGGAGGGTTTGATCGGCGGGGCGGGAACGGAAGTTACTGGGGCGACGATCGCCAGCTTGGTTCAGAGCTTCGCGAGTGTCTCCGTGATGCTCAAAATCTTCGACGTGAATGGGGCCCAACCAGTGGATCGGTGGGACAACTCGATCAGGTGATTGACCAGTTGAAGCGCCTGGCCGATGGTCAAATGCGGGGCGATGCGCAGACGGCTGCCGCCCTGAAAGCAGATGTCATCGAGCCGCTGCGCCAGCTCGAATTGCAGTTGAGCCGTCAAATGCAATCATATACTGGGCGCACGAATTTGCGTTTGCGCGACGAGGGCGCGGCGCCCGAACGTTATCGCAAGGCGGTCGAGGAATACTATCGACGATTATCAGGTGGCGGGAATAAGCCGAAGCAGTGACCAGCGCTTCGCCCTGTAGTGGGGCGAGATGTTTATAGCCGGCGGTCCTTTTTTTTGACACCTGAGCTCCGAAGGAGCAAAACCGGCGCTGCCTGACTCGGGCAATCTTCCGCTGCCGGATTTCGCTCCCAAATGAGCGAGATCCTTGTGTGTGGGCTGTAGCTATAAACATCTCGCTCCTCTGGAGCGAAAACAATTGCACTGTTGCTCTTGTAAGTTGAATCACTAATGATAATTGGAAAATGAACCAATCCGCGCAACAAAAAACACCACGGCGACTCGCGCTAATCGTGACCCTGTCAGCTTTGCTTTTCTCCTCCCTTCTAATTCCGACCCTGGCCCAGAACCCCTTCGACGATGAAAGAAGTTTTCGCCGGCGTCCTACGCTGGTAAGGCCCGAAGCGACCGGTCCATCTTTTGGTGAGTTCACCTTCGTGCGCACAATTTACGATTCGCCTTTCGGCGATGGTTATCGCCGCCCCCGCTACAGGTGGAACACTGATTTTCCCGAGGCGGATAACAACTTCATCGTCGGCCTGCAGGAGTGGGCGGGAACGAATTTGAAAATCGCGTCGCGGCCCGAGCAGGTCCGAATTATGGATGACGAGCTGTTTGACTACCCTTTCATCTACTTTGTAGAGCCGGGTGCCCTGGAGTTATCAACCGAACAGGCCGCTCGTTTACGCGAATACATACAACGCGGCGGCTTTATCTTCTTTGACGATTTTTGGGGTGAATACGAATGGCAGAATGTCCAGGAGCAATTTCATAGAATTCTCCCTGAATATGAGATTAAAGATATTCCCCTCAACCATCCCATCTTTCATTCCTATCTGGACGTCGAGGAAGTGGTCCAGGTGCCGAATATCTATAACGCCAGGCGCGGAGGCGATACTTCAGAAAAAGGAGGGATCGTTCCGCACTATATGGGTATTGAAGATAAGAACGGCAGGATGGTGGCGTTCTTCGCGCGTAACTGCGATCTCGGAGACGCTTGGGAATGGATCAACGACCCAAGTTATCCAGTCAAGTATGGCTTGCCTGCGTATAAGGTTGGAATCAATGTCATAATTTACGCGATGAGCCACTGATAAGTACCCGACAGGCTAGGTCCAGGGCCACTTTGAGGTCTTGAAAACCGCCGTCCGAAAGGATATGCAGGCTCGATTCCTGTCCCCTCCGCCAGCTTCTTTTTTAGCGACTACTGCAAGTCATCCGAACACATTACTTACGTCCCCGCAGCGGGTAGGCGCGTTCTTAGCGCGCCTAACGCAAAGGCTTTCCAGCGGAAGCGGCAGGCATTTCCGAAAGCGTCAGAGGCCGAAGAGTTCTTTCGTTTTGATAACCTCGCAACGCGCGCCGAGGTTTTCGACTTTATTGACCAGGTCTTCGGTTCCACCCGGTCCATCACCGCCGCCACCATCCCAGAGGGCGATCAGAGTGATGTTCGGATCGTCGGATTTCGGATCGCAGGCTTCGTCGAGCGCATTAAAGAGCATCCAGAGATTGTTGCGTGGCCAGATGCTGTAGTTGGGTTTGTCGCGCAGCCACGCGGGCAGGTATAGCTCCTCCTGCTCGTCGGGCACGTCCGCCGCCTCGCTCAGCAGTCGCACCTGCTTGCGCGCGAGGTGTTCGTTGTAGATTGTCCAGAAGCGCTCGACCCAGTTCTCGCCGCCCTTCTTCACGGACTTCCTCACGTAGTCCTTCGGAGGGACTGCGAGCTGTAGGCGCGTCTCGATGCCCAGCTCCTTGCAGACCTCCTGAAAGAGTAGGTCGCCGCCGTTCGCGCCGCCCGCGTAGCCGGAAGCGACGCCCGCGCCCGACTCCATCGCTTTGACGACGACCGCGCGAATCTTCTCCCGCGCCACGCCCTCCTTGTCGGGCGGGAAGCGCGGCGGCTGCTTGCGGTCGGGCGCGTCAACCATGTGGCCGGCGAAGAGCAGCACGCGCTTGCGCTGCGCAGGGGGGGCGGGGGCCACGCCGGGCGGGCTCAGCGGGGGCGGTTCGCCGACGACCTTGAAGACTTCGGCGAGGTTGGGTCTCATCACGCCGAGGTCGCGGTAGATGCCGAGCTGCTTGCCCGCCGACTCGGCCGCGAAGGCGTGCGCGCCCGCGAGCGCGTCGCGGTAGGCCGAAGCGACGAAGGGGCTCTCCTCTGGCGTGGTCAGGAAGCAGTGGTCGGCGACGCTTATCTTTGTCCAAACGTCCGTCTTCTTCTCCTCGCGCTCAAGCCGCTGCTCTGCGGCCTCAAGCGCGAGCCGGACGGCCCCGGCCAGACTCTTCGCCTTCTCTTCGTACTCTTCGAGCGCCTCCTCGGCGTGCGAGGCTTTCCTGAACTTTCCGCCCCACACTTCGGGCAGCGCCTCGGCCAGCCCGAGCATGACCTTGACCATCGCGAGCGCGTTCAGCCCCGGATAGAACTGGTTGAGGTCTTCGTAGAAGCCGCGCTCGTAGTCCTCGAAGGATTCGAGCAGGTGCGGCGAGCGCAGCGCCGCCGCGGAACGCTCCTCGGGCGGGCTGCCCTCCCAGTCGTTACGCCAGCGCGTCTTTTCGTTGCGCGCGAGTAGCGAGTACGCCTCGGCGCGGTCTGCGGGTTTTGCGTCCGCGTTGTCGCGGACGCGTTCGAGCGCGACGGTCGAGAGCATCAGGTCGCCGAGCCGCTCGTAAACAGTTCCGAGCAGAAGGTTGGCCTCCGGGTCGTCGGGCTCGATGGCGCGCACACGCTCCCAACTCTCTTTCGCGCCCGCCCACGCCTTGAGTTTGAACTGCGCGCTGCCAACCGCGCGCCAGCCGCCTATCTCCCACTCCATGCCCCTCACCTCGTACGAGAGGAGCGCGAGGTCGCCCGCGCGCCGCGCGTCGGTTGCGCGCGCAACATCCTCCGCGAAGTCGCGCGGCACGAGGTTGAAGATGGACGAGTCCTGCTCGCGGAGGGCGGGCAGGAGCGAGAAGACGGGGCTGTCCTTTGCCTTCCGGTCTTTCTTCGCGGCATCAATAGTGCGCCGCAGCGACTTGACGAGGCCGTCGAGCATCGCGGCCGGGTTCTCCCTGTTGTAAACGAAGTAGCGGTCGGTCTGCAGGTCAAAGGGGAACGTATCCGCGTCGCAGCGAAGCATGACGGTTCCGTGGTTGCGCAACGCGTGGCGGATGCCGAGTTCGTAGAAGACGTTCGCATTGTGGATCGAGAGGTCGGCGACGACGATGTCGGCCGTGAGTAGGCGGCGGAACATGTCGGCGCGTATGTTGCCTGCCTCGACGATGTCGAGCGTCTCGCGCCCCTCGGCGCCGACAGCGTCGAGCGCCGGCCCAATGAGCACGCGCGAGACCTCGTCGAAGTCAATCTCGTTGTCCTTAAGATCTTTCTTCTTGCCGAATGGACGAATAATAAAAGCTCGCATGTTTACACCTCGCAATGCTCAAGTTTGAAACTGCCTCAGTCGATCATGAGAGTATCGATCAGTGGGATATAAGGAAGTACGGGAGGTTACGACAGCAGGAAACCCCTCAACCTTACCCACCCACCCGTCTCCAATCTAAGCTTCTGCGAACGGTCCTTGATCTTTCGCACCGGATTGGGAAAGCTTGGATGGAGAATCCATTCAACATACTCAACCTCGTAGCGCACTTCGGAGCGTTACTTAAGTCTTACCCTTCTGTTTCAAGACACGCATGCTACTCACACTCAGGAATCGCTTGTCAAAAATGTACAGGTGAAGGACGGCAGCTACAAAACCAAAGGTGCTGATGAAGGCGGCTAAGGCCACGCGACGTGCCGTATCTTTCCAGCGTACCGCGCTAACGACGTTCTGGGCCAGAACATCACCGAGCACTAAACTAAGTATCATTAACAGCAGGGAACCGGTGAACAGACCGGCGACGGTAAGGAAAACTTTGCGTAACGTGAGACTGGAGAATAGGTCTGCCAGATTAGTCAAAAATCCACTTCCACGCTGCGAGATAAAGGCGGGCAATGGCGCCTCCCACCACCAGTAAACACTCGCGGCGAGCAAACCGAGCAGTATCACTAGCGCTATCCTCCGCGCGGTCTTAAGCAGGGGATCAATTTGCCAGACTTTGAAAGCCAGGCTACTTCCGGCTTCCAGAAGCTTTTTCAAGTACTCATACGATTCCCCTGAGCCTTTCATGCTCTTTTCAATTTCAAGAAACTTCCAGGTCTCATCCTGTGCGGGCGCAGCAAAGCCTTCAACACACTTCTGATATTTGAACTGATATTCGGTCATCCGGTAAGCGCTGGTCATCAGTGCATAAGCCTCAGCTTCGGAGAACGAGTCCAGATCCGTTCGAATGCCCGAGAGTAGCTCTTGTATATCCTTGGCAATGCCGTAGCTAGTCAATGGGCCGCGCCGGGAGGGCGGACGCGCGTCGTCGGAAGCGTCATAAGGATCAAGACAGCCGATCCAATCAATCGGATCAACTTCCAGATCCCCTTTCAAATGGACAAACATGAAGCCGCGCAAGAGGCCCGACCTGCGTCGACCCTTCAGGTCATGGTATTCAGCCTCGCGAATGCGCGCCTGGAAGATAGAATTCGTGCGCAGCAACACACCGAAGATGCTTCTGCTTGTAGCGGCTTGAGACTCCATCTGTCCGCTGGCGTCGCTCACAAGTAATACTCTGCAGTCTTGCTCCAGCAAGCTGGCAACCCCCTGGTTGTCACAGACTCCACCATCTACAAGGCGGATTATTCTATCGGGATAAAGATTGTCAAAAGAAAGCGGCTCGAAGAGTCCGGGAACTGCCGCCGAGGCTCCCACAGCTTCGCCAAGTCTTATCTGTTGAAATTCTTTAGGAGCTTCTTGGTAATACATACGACGCAAACGTTCGTTGCCGTCAATTTCGGCATCGATTCCGGCCGGCGCTTCGCCCATCCACGAGGCGGTAAACTGCCAGGAGTGGCCGGTGTTCAGCGTGGCTGCATTAAGCACCAGAATGGGGACCTTCGCATCGCGTCGCCAGTTTTGATATTTCGGAGCAAAATTGTCATCGTTATGAACCTCGCCATTGGCCGTCTTTGTTAATGGCGCAATGGTCAATCCATTAAGCCAGCGGTGGTCCTCCTCACCGCCGTCTTTGACGCGACTGAAGAGGTGTTGCTCATACAATTCGGCAGCGCGCGTCGTGCGGGAATAGCCTTTGCTCAAAAACATTTTTAGGTTTTTCAACGGATTGACGGCCACACGGGTCCGTATGTTTCGCTGCACGCCGATGAGAAACTCATCAATCATCTCGTGCACGATTTGTAGGTAGTCCTGGCGTGTGATCTCTTCCTCTGTCTTGTTGTGCAGGAGGTGACGCACTTTGAGGTAGTAATGCGCCCCCAGAATAGAACCACCAGACACGCACGACAGTACTTCGACATTCCGCAGCACATCCAACTCGGCCAGCCGAGCTAATACGCCCAGGTGGTAAAGCGCCGCGCGAAAGCCGCCGCCCGATAGCGCCAGCCCTATCTTGCCGATGAAAGCCGTGCGCGGGACCGCATCAGTGCCGAATGCCTTCTCGAGCGCGGCCCAGGCCGGGCTGAAAGCGAAGTCCTCGCCCTGCAACTGATCCTCGTTTTGCAATCTGGCCAGCGTTGCTAGTTGCCGTGCGCAAGTTTCCAGTTCCCATTCAAATATCTGACCCGCTGCGCTTTGTCCATCTCTAATCCATTGGGTTGCCTCATCATAGTTTTGCAAGCCAAAATGGGCTTCGGCCAAAGTCGCGTAATACCACCATTGATCGGCTACCCATTCATGACTGGGGTCACCGATTAGACTACCGACCTGATCCACGATGTCTTGTCGAATTGCGCGGGCACGCTCGCGGCGTTGTTCGGCAGCACTCGACGATTTGCTGGCTTTTTCGGCTTCAGTTCCTTCAAGGCTAGCCAATCGATCAAGTACAAAAGCCGCGTTGATCCCGGTGTAACCCTGGTCCTTTGCTACTCCCTGCTCATACCCGCGCAAGTAATAGAAGAGCGAACGCTCGAGATTCTGCCGTTGGTTGTCTATCTCCCATTTTCGTTTAAAGATTGACCCAATCAGGCCCAGCGTCTCCTGATCGGTAGTTGTGTCAAAGTCGGCGACTTGGTTCAGAAGACCGAGCGCGCGATCGAGTCGTTCATCGGCCGGCAAGTCCTGATCTTTGTAAGTGCAAAGCGCCAATTGCTGAAAGATTGTCTCGCGCAGCTTCTTGTCCCGGGCGATGCTTTCGTGCGCACTCGCTCGCGCCAGCAAGCGACGGGCATAACTAAATCGTGTTTCTCCTTTGAGCTTCTTTGCCAGTTCCAACATCTCGCGGGGTTCTGCCTGGCGACCTCGCAATATATGCTGTGCCCTACTTACGTTGTCACTGTTTCTGGCTGGAATCGTGAAGTGTTGCTTGGGCTCCTGAGAAACGCTCTCGGGGGTTGTGGGTGCGGCCTTTTGACGGCTCATCTCAATGAAGTTGCGCTCCCGGGGATGGATGTCGATATAGCGCTTCTTCAACCAGTCTAGAGCCTGCGTTAGATCTTCACCTTTGAGCAGAAGATCGGTTGGATCAGGCGAGGAGCCTCCTGTAGCCGGCGCGGTGAAGCTGGCGCGCTGCCAGTTTTGATGTGCTGCACTAAAGTTGGCTAACCACACCAGAAACTTCCGGTCTTCCTGCAGCCATTGCTGCAGCCGCTGCCAGGCGTGTAGGTATTCATCCTCGGCAAGCCGCACCGTCTCCTTATTTGTCACGCTGTCCGTGTCTAGTCTCAACAAGCGACTACTACGCAGTTCCTGGATAATTCGCCTTTCGCCTAAGGGAAAGTCTTCGAGTTGCAGACTCTGTCGCGCAGTGCCGCCAGCCTGTTCGGATGGCCCAAGTTTTACCAGGCGTTGGACTACGCGGCGCGCGGTGATCCGATCTTCAGGAGATAATCTGGCTATGGCATTCTCCGCTACCTGGTTCAATTCGGCTTCCCGATCAATGGTGATGATTTCATCGGCATATTGAGCCAGCACTTCTTCGCTTGCTTCTAAACTGGGCAGCGTCTCGCGGGCCACTAGTTCATCATTAGAGTTGACCAAATACTTGGTTAGCTTTTCGGCGGCAGTGAAAATTGAAGCCGGTGTTCTCCCCTCCGCAAAAATGGCCAGCACTTCTTCATACGAATAGTAAGGCACATAAAAGACCGGAACGTCGTCCCAATACTTTTCCCACTCCCCTTTGGGAAGATGATTAGGGAAAGGGAAGAATTTGTCCTTCGCCATCTGAGTCCGCCGCCTTAACTTATCGTTCTCGGCTTTGTCCAGGCGCATCGGAACCGGAAAGACCTTGAGTCCCGACTCTTTTCGTTTTTCGAATACGGCTTTCGTAATCCGCAGCGCGCCGTCCATTCCCTGATGATTGAGTGTGAAGCAGGGGACTATAATGTCCGGCATCTGGATCGTGCAGATGCCTGAGGTATCACTAACGCCCGTGCGACTATCAATGAGTATGTAATCGTATTGCTCCCGCATCTGTCGCTTTACTTCTTCCAAAAACAAGCCACCGCCCAGACGCTCGTAAAAGCCCTGCCAATCAAACGAATTCACGCGCGTGTCGTAAGAGAGACCCTGGCGTCCTGCCGGCACAAAATCAAGCCGACCTTGATTCGGGAATTCATAGTTCAGCGATAAGGCGGAACGCAGGATGTTGGCATGCGCTTTGTACCATTGTGGATCTGAATCGCTTTCGCGACTGGGACTGACCGCTTCAAGCGCATAGTTGATCACGAAATCAATTAACCCGTCAGAAGCAGTCAGCTCCTTGTCAATCAGGAATGGATAGAAGTAACGATGCAGTCCCGGTGCTTCCAGGTCCCAATCAATCGCCAACACTTTTTTTCCGGCGCAAGCCAGAATCCAGGCCACATTAGCGAGTGTCATCGAACGGCCGGTGCCGCCTTTGTACGAGTAGAACGTGATGATTTGGTCGGTCTTCTTTTCAGGCATGGGGGTTCACGCTCCTCATTGGCTAGAGGGAAGGCTTCGTTACAAACTCGGTGTCCGGCGTTTTGACTAGAGCATATTCTAGATTCTTCTTAATCTTGGCAGTTTCAATTATCTGAGCCTGTGCCTGGCCCAGTGCTTTGATCAGCTCCGTCTTGAACGTCTCGTAGGACTTTATTGAAGTGCTGAGAAAGTTTGGCGGGTTCTGAACAGCTTTTGTATTGAAAGCGCCCTTAACAGCGGCCTCCAGCGCTCCCTTAAAAATAGTTGCTTCCTGATCTTCGTCGTTCCAAACAATCAAGGTGATACAGTTCACTGACGAGTACTGGTCGAGAGGGGCAATCAACTGATTGTATTTCTGAAGCCGGAGCGTCCAGGTATCAACCATTACGACTACGATTTTTTCCTCGCTCGCGGCCAACTTGACCTGTTGGTCGATCCCTGCGGTGAGTGTGACTTCTTCGTAATGCAGGTCTTTCGAGATCGCCTCAATGGCCTCGATAGCCAACGCCGAGGCGTTGCCCTTGTAAGTATCCAAATAAGGTTGCCAGTCTGAACCACCTAGTTGCCCGTAGAACCGCAGATCCTGGCGTGCGGCTTGTAATTCGGGCTGCTTGCCTGCGACAAATATGAACTGCACGTACCGTGGTCCGGTCTCGGTGCCAGATGGCACGGGGGGCACAGGGGTCACAGGCGAAAAGAGACTAACGGCATTCTCGAGTGAGGCAAGGTTGGATGTTTGCGCCGGCAGTGCAAGCGTGGCGGCAGCAGCGACGATGGTGCTGGCAAACTTGCTGACGAAATCCCAATACGGAGTAAAGTACGCGGCGTTCTTCACGCTTGCATGCCTTACAATTTGGAGGACCCCCAGGTCCCAATACTCCGCCGGATAACTTCCATGCGCGTACTGAATCTTTTTGATTACCTCGGGAATTTCAGGGAGAACATTCTTTTCCGAATTCCACAACACGGGGAGAACGAGGGAATCGTTGGTCGCCTCTCCGGCAGCGCTCAAATGGCTATGAAGTCGGTCGCGGAAGACCGCGAATTCCTTACCACAGTATGGAGAACGAAAGAGCGAGGGTGAATATAGGGGCACGAAGACCTGACAGTTCTTTAAGCCCTGTTCCAACCGAACATCCCAAGTTGCGCCGTGCTCAATATCCTTGCGGTCAAGGAAACCGATTTGCTCTTTCGGCGCGCCCGTCAACTGTCTTACCTCGCCGTCTAAGTCCGTATAGAACTTGCGGAGATATTCATTATCATCGGCGTGCGCGTAACTGAAGAAAAACCAATAGTTCATAGTCACTTCTCCTGGAATGAGACTCGAAACGTAAACTGCGCGGAGTGCTGTCGAAAAACAGCTCCCTCGTCGCGCATTCAAAACTCACTTCAGCACTTTCTCAAGGTCGGCGACCGGTGCCAATGGCGAGACCAAACTCCGGTAATCCTTTTACTAATCTTTTTTCGGTGCGCCTGTATCAGCGTCGGCTACTACGCCGAGGCTGCGGGATCAAATGACTGAGGTGATATGTTTGTCCGGTCGTTGCATGTGAGCTGATCGGGCGCAACCAGAAATAGAATCCTCAAGAATACGCGACGATGAGACGTATTATGAGGCGGCTCGTGCGAGACGCTTGTGCCGATTGTGCACGCTGCAAAAAAGCAACCCGTTAATAATAAAAGGTGGCTGAGAAGTCAAGCAAAACACAGTGAACGTGAGCATGTGGCGGCCGCTGTCTCAGAGGCACGCGAGCGTCTCTCTAGAGACGGGAGGCTGCTCAAGACCATAGCAATGATGTTCAGTTGAGAGCCGACTTGGAAACGTCTTAGACCACTCGATCGGCGCGATTATCCCACTGTCGGCGATGTCAGTCGAATCAACATGATATTATTGCGCGTCGCAATAAATCTTTCGAAAACGCTTTTGAAGTTGTACATGCAACTGTTCATCAAGCTTGAGTTCTGCGCTGCAATTCTGCTCTGGCAGGAGGAAGAAGGACCGTTTAGAAGAATCTGGCGTTATGTCAATCAGAGTTTCACTTTTGGCAGGATTGAGGTCTCACTCGCCACTCTTGTGCAGGGTCTCGTTATCCTTACCGTCGCGATCCTTGTCTCGCGCTGGTTAAGCGCGTTGTTGGAACGTCGCATTGCCAGACGCGCCAACATCGATCCGGGAATCGCATACACAATCGGGCGTCTGACGAAGTATGTGGTGACCACGCTAGGAATCATGCTCTTTCTGCAAATCGCCTTGAGGGTCGACCTCACGACCCTGGCTGTGCTCTTCACCGCTCTCTCAGTTGGCATTGGTTTTGGTTTGCAATACATCGCCGCCGATATCGCTTCCGGTTTCATATTGCTTTTCGAACGTCCTGTTCGCGTCGGTGATCGTGTAACGATCGGCGAGGATGAAGGCGACGTGCAAAGCATCAACCTGCGCACGACCACAGTCATCACAAACGATCGGATCGCGATCATCGTGCCGAATTCCAAACTTGTCAGCCAGCGCGTCGTCAACTGGTCGTATGGCGACCCGCGCGCGCGAATCCCTATTCCGATCAGCGTTGCAGTCAGTTCAGATATTGAGTTGGTCACCGAAACTCTGCTGTTGGCGGCCGAGGGAGTAGATCGAGTGCTAACTGATCCTCCGCCTAAAGTGCAGTTCCTCAGTTTTGGCGGTTACTCGCTCGATTTCCGCCTGCTGGTTTGGACCAGACACCCCAGCCGTCATCCGCAGATTCGAAGCGATATCAACTACCGGATCGAAAGACTCTTCCGCGAGCGCGACATTGAGATTCCTTTTCCGACGCAGGAGTTTCTGTTGAAAACACAGGATGCCAACAAACTTGCCGGCGATCTGTTGGCGGAGGGAAGAGCCGAGTCGCGCCACCCAAGAGAACGCGACGAACGAGAGACTCCACGCAAGTAGCCCAAAATCCAAGTCCAAAGTCCACAGTCAAATGTGGCCTTTAACCCTGGACCCTGGACCCGGGACCCTGGGCCTTGGACCCTTGGGATATTGGACATTAGACATTGGACTTTGGACATTGGACTAGGTAGGCTAGCGGCCACTGAGTGACTGTTCATTCACCCAAAAACCATGAGGGCCGCACGTTCACTTAATCCGGACCGACCTGTCATCGCCGACAAGCGCGAAGCGATCCTGCGCGCGGCCATCAGCGTCTTTGCTCATAACGGTTACTTCAACTCCAAAGTCGCTGATATCGCAAGTGAGGCTGGCGTCGCCGACGGCACCGTTTATCTCTACTTCAAGAGCAAGGAGGAGATTCTCCATTCAATATTCGACCGCAGCATGGAAGAAGCCATCGCCGCCGGTAAAAAAGAGTTGAAACGAATTTCGGACCCACGTGAGAAGCTACGCAGCATTGCTCATCTACATCTCGAGCGCCTGGGTGCGGACCGCGATCTGGCCGTCGTTTTTCAGGTTGAGTTGCGCGGCTCCACCAAGTTTATGGAGGAGTTCTCAGCCGCCGGCTTCGCTGAGTATCTCAATCTCATCCGCACCACTATCGAGGAAGGCCAGGGGGCGGGCGTTTTTCGTGCTGAACTAAATGCCAAGGTGGTGGCGAAAGTACTCTTTGGCGCGTTAGACGAGATGGCGACTAACTGGATCCTTTCAAAACGCCGGTACAAGCTGGCGCCGATGGCCGATCAAGTGTTGGACATATTCCTCAACGGAGTAGCCGCGAAGTGAGTTCGATCATCCAACCTCAAATAGACTCGAAAGTAAAAAACGCTGAGCGCGTTCCCTTGAACCCCGGCGAACCGATCACCCTGGTCGAAATTTTCGAGTATGCAGTGCGCACGCACAACCGGCCTGACGCAGTTAACTACAAGCGCGGCGACCGCTGGGTTTCTATTTCATCCGAGGAACTGCTTCGCCGCATACGGAACGTCGCCTTAGGGCTGCACTCGTTAGGTGTCAGGGCGGGCGATCGCGTGGCCCTGCTTTCGGAGAGCCGGCCTGAATGGACGCTGAGCGATGCGGGTTGTTTATTTGCCGGCGCCATCGATGTGCCGATCTACCCGACGCTGACGCCCACGCAGGTCCGTTACATTCTTAAAGACTCAGGCGCCCGCGTCTTGATCGTTGCTAATGAAGAAAAATTCCGTGAAGTTCGGCAGGTGCTTTCCGAGTGTCCCGCGTTGGAGCACATCGTCTTCATTGAGCCTGCATCCGGCCAGGACGTAAAGGGAGTTTCACTGGCGGAACTTGAACAACGCGGCGCCGAACTCGCGAAACAACAACCTGATTTGCTTTATACCCTGGGCCGGGAAATCTCTCCTGACGATCTCGCCACTATCATTTACACCTCCGGCACGACAGGTGAACCCAAAGGTGTGATGCTCACGCACTCAAACCTGGTCTCGAACCTGATCGACTCGTCCGCACATCTTTCATTTGAAAAAGACGACAGCGTTTTGTCAGTGTTGCCGTTGTCTCATGTGCTGGAACGCGTTGCTATGTACATGTATCTCTACCACGGCATGGCGGTTTACTTCGGCGAGTCTCTGGAAATGATTGGGCCAAATTTGCGCGAAGTTAAACCGACGATTTTCGTCGGGGTGCCGCGTATCTTCGAGAAGATCTTTGCGCGCGTGAAAGAGAAGACTGCCGAAAAAGGAAAGATGAATGTTGCCATTCTCAATTGGGCCGTGGCGGCCGGTAAAGAGGTGGCAAAGTTATCGGTCAGTCATCAGAAGATCCCGGTCCTGCTCGCTTTCAAGCACAAGATTGCAGACAAGTTGATTTTTTCGAAAATGCGCGCGGCCCTCGGTGGGCGAATCCGTCTGCTCGTCTCGGGTGGCGCTGCGCTCCCGGAGGAACTTGGTTACATCTATATCGGCGCAGGTTTGCCGATTGTGCAGGGCTATGGATTGACTGAAACATCACCTGTGATCACCGCGGGAAGAGTGGAAGACAATCGCATCGGCACAGTGGGCAAACCGATTAGAAACGTCGAAGTACGAATTGCCGCCGACGGAGAGATCGAAACGCGTGGGCCACACGTGATGCGCGGTTATTACAACAAGCCGGTGGAGACGGCGGCTGTGCTGAGCCCGGATGGCTGGTTCAAAACGGGCGATATCGGCACGTTTGACGAAGATGGCTTTCTACGCATCACCGATCGCAAGAAGGAGTTGTTCAAGACTTCGGGTGGTAAATACATTGCACCGCAACCGATCGAGCAGATGATAAAAGGTTCGCAGTTCGTCAATCAGGTGGTCTTGATTGGAAACGGACGTAAGTTTGCCGCGGCTCTAATCGTTCCTGACTGGGAACGCGTTGAATCGTACGTCCAGCTCAAGGGCATCAAAGCCGGCAGCCGCGCCGAGTTGTGCAAGGACGCGCGGATTATCGACCTCTTTCAACGTCAGGTGGCGTCCTTAACTTCCGAGCTGGCGCAGTATGAGAGCGTGAAGAAAGTGGCGCTGCTGGAAAATGAGATGACGATCGATGGCGGGGAACTAACGCCAACCATGAAAGTGAAGCGTCGTGTGGTGGATGAAAAATACCGCGACGTGATCGATGCGCTCTACGACGACTCCGAACTCCACACTACTGCTTAGGGGGCGGTTCAAAACGGGAACCTGACGAAGTCCGAAGTCCAAATACAACTTCAGGAAGAACCTGTGAAAGTTGGTTTGGACTTCCTGCCTGGAGACTCTCGTTCGTCGCGTTCTTACCTTCCCAGAGTTACGACTTGACCGACACGAAGCTCGCCCGCACTGAGCACCGTTCCGTATACGCCGGCGCAATTCTCGTTCAGACGAACGACAGTCTTCATCACTTCAGAATCCCCCTCGGCTGTGTCCGGGTCAAAATTAACCATTACACATCGCTCATCTCTCACAGTAATGCCGATGGCTGCGATCGGGACTGCCCCGTTTCCGTCACCAAACATCAATGTCCGGCCCACCCATTTGTCTTCCTCAAACGGCTCACCGCTTTCTGTTTCGATCACAACATTTGGTCGAAATCTGCGAAGGTCGCAACGGCCCTCGCCTCGGCCTGATTCGCGCTCGACGCCGCGCACTGTGCCGAGACTGATTATGGACATCGAGGCTTCGTCGAAGATGCCAGACTTCAGATTCATCAATTCGACATCACTGCCATACCGGCTGGAAACATCCTCTCGTAGTTCGTCGCTTAGGAGTTGGTAATCTTTTCCGTCCGGCGTACAAACGTGTGTCGGGAGTTGCTCGGCACTGTTGTTGTCGAGCCCAAATGGTTTATAGAGGAGCAACTGAGGAAGTTTGCTAGCTGTCAGCCATGGGAACCCACTTTTGTCACCGCGCCTTCGGAAAGCAAACCTGCGATCACCCTCAATGCCACGCCAGGTTAACCTTGCAACGTCAAGTAATTCACCAGCCATTGACTTAACCGGGTAACGAAAGAGCGCACTAATTCGTCCTAGTTCCATATGACTCCACTGATTTCGACTGTGACAATTGAGAGGCCCAATGAGATTCGGCTTTGCCGTCGGATGTGCGGCGGCGGCTTTGCCCCGCCGACAGAAGCTCAATTATTAAAGGGCTATGCCCACGGTCCGGGCTTAGCCCATCGGTTTGGGCAAGGGCCGCGTCCAGGGCACAGCCCAGACTTAAAAGGCACCTTTACGGCGGGCATAGCCACCGCCGCACATCCGGCGGCAAAGCTGAAGCCGCAGCTGGATTTTTGAGTCTTAAGTTGACGGTACTGGCCGCGTAGGTACGTGGAAGGCGCGCAGAATTCGTTCGGCCGCTTCTCTGGCTGCTTCGTTATACAAAAAGTCTCCATACATTCCACCGGTTCTCTTGGTCGGGTTTATAGACTTGTTCCGGTACGTCTCCGGATAAGTTCGGCCGGAGGCGACTAACTTCGCGGTCGTGGGAGCAAAGACCATATACTCGATGACGACGTCGCTGAGATTGATATTTGCGCCCTGCGACGCACCCCTGTCGAGGTGAACCTGTAACCAGACCACGTGCTGCCCATCCTTCGACGCCTTAGCTTTCTTGACTGCATCGCTGCGCGGCAGGTCCTGGCTTTCCATGACGACTTTCACTGATGCGGAATCATTAAGCCGGTCAACACAGCTATGCAGAACGCCGCTCGATGCATTCAAGGGTATCCGAGAAAAGGGATCAGATCGATCCATACCGACGAGCAGCGTCACCCTCGGCCCGAGCTTTTCCGGCGAAGGCTTCGCGATTGCCGGAGCTGTCGCAGTCACCGCCGGCGGCGGAGTCGGTTGAGTTGGTTTGTTGGCACGCCTGCCGGACTGCGCCACGGCGATTACAGTGAAAGAGAGCATCAGACCGGCGGCAAATAGCAATGCCAGGATTTTTAGTGTTCTGGATTGTTTCATCATGGTTTTGATCGCAGGTAACTAAGTTAGTGCCGAGGAGTTGGCCGGCATTGTATCACCTGCCTGAGCCTAACCAACAGAAAACCTGCGAACAGGTAGATCGCCGGTCGCAACAGGTGTTCAGAGTCCAACCTTCAGGTTGCTTCTTCCGAACCATGCAAGCTGATCTGAGGTTATCTCTTTCGCAACCCGCAAGCTAAAGCTTGTACTCTAAACACCTGTTCACGCTCCGGGCTTTATGCTGTCGCTGTTTCGCAGGGTAAACTGACGGACCTGTAGACTTCTACCGGAGATTGCCTTTGTCGTCGCTCATTATCACGAGGGTTCGCGATCAGGCGCGTGGCGTGCGGTCATTCGACCTCATGCCGGAAGGCGCGCGCGAGTCGCATGGCGTGCCGTTCATTCCGGGCCAGGTGGCTGTGCTTTCAGTCCCGGGGGAGGCGCCTGCTTATTTTGCTTTTGCCAGCGCGCCGGAGGACCGGGAACTGGAGGTGTTGGTGAAACAAAAGATGGGCGCGAGTAATCTGATTTTCGACATGCAGCCGGGGGAACGAATTGAATTGATGAACGTGGCCGGCCATGGGTTTGCGCTCGATGATCAGAAAGGCAAGGACCTCGTGTTTGTAGCGATGGGCACGGGAGTGGCGCCTTTACGATCGGCGCTACGTCACGTACTGAAAAGAAAGGCAGACTTCGGGCAGTTTGTGGTGCTCTATGGAGCGCGCACGCCGGATGATTTTTGCTTTCGCGATGAAACCGAGAGATGGGAAGACGCGGGCGTTGAATTACGCCAGGTCATTTCCAGGCCCGATGGGCACGACTGGTCTGGTCCGACGGGTTATGTGCAGTCACTCCTGGACCACGTGCTACCGGATCTGAAGTCTCCGGTCGCGCTTATCTGTGGTTCTTTGGAAATGATCGAGCAAACCCGCGACCGCCTGGGCCGGATGGGTTTTGCGCCCAATGAGATTCTGACGAACTACTGAAGAGAAGCAGTCAGCGGTCAGCAAACTGCGGTGTTTAGTGTCGGTTTCGTGTCATTTCGTGGTTCAGTTTTAAAGGCCGAACAATAGGACGATCCACGAAAACACTCGAAACGACACTAAACACCGCTGTTTGCTGACTGCTGACTGCTGATTACTCGTCCATTACTTCTCAAGGCACTTCACACACTTACAACCCATCGGCTGAATGATGTCTTCGAAGTATTCCTTGCCGTAGTCGTAAGTTACTTCTTCGCCAGGCTTGATATTTCTGCGCGACCAGATCCAAACACGCCGTCCGGTAATGATGGCCTCTGCATTCGGCCTGCATGAGTGGTTGATGTAGCGGGCGATATTACTGCGCGGACTACCATCGATGGACCATTTCGAATTCACTCCGAAAAAGTATTTCCCGGATCTCTGATCGACTACTTCATTCGGGAGGTATGGCCCGGTGTACTCGATAATCCGTTTTCCTTTTGGAATTGGCTTTAGTGCGAAGAAGCCGAGGCCTGTGGCTGTGCGCCGGATTTCGTAGTCTATCCCCTTGATCATGCAAACTCCCTGGAAAAGCTGTACTGAACAAACGAGATTCAATTTACAACGAAGCTCGACTGATGAGAAGTCGATAGAGCGGATTACTTTGCAAGTTGCGGCGGGGTTATGAAGTCAGTACCACCTCGCGGCTAGCGGGTGGGTTTCTTGCATTTAAACGCCGGGAGTATTTGCTTGACCAGCGATCTTATTCGGAAACAGACCCACCCGCTACCCGCGAGGTGGTACTAACTTCATAGCCTTCGAACATTCCATTTTCTAGAACACGAGGGATGCACTACCCAAATCCAAATAACGAGAGAGTATCTCCGGACTGTGGTTCCTCGCGGGGTTTGACTTCAGTCATGGACGATCGAGCAAAGTGGTTGTGTGTTCGGTGATGCTTGGCGGTTGGGCCATCTTGGCGGTGTTCACACCTGAGCTCGGAATTGGAACGCTGTGTCCGGCCGGCAAAGATGATGCGTCAGGGATGGTCCGCCCATCTAAGGAATTCAGGGGTAATCGCCATGCAACTCTCCAGCACTTCCAACCTGCGAACTCTCCTTTTTTTTAGCTCTGGTTGCTGCGGCGCGCTCGTCGCCTACGGACTAAAACGGTTATCCTCTTTAATCATCGTCGTAATCACCGGGCTAAAGCCACGGTGCTAATGAGATCGCTTCGCGTTGCGCAGCCTGGTTGCCATCCGCGTTTGACGCTTGGGAGACAGGATACCATTCTCGCGATCTAAAACTCCTCATGCAAAAATCTTTTCAAAAACCGATTTACACCGTTCTTAGCTTTTCTATTGACACGCTCGAGCACCCTGACCTAAATTCCGCCGCGTAACTCCATTCCTCTTAATGACGTGCGACTCACACCCTAAGCGTCACGTCACCGACTAGCGAAAGTATCTCTAGTTTTCACCCTGGCCCATCGGCCGCACCGTCCGCATAACGTCGGCGATCGTCGAACCGCGCGCAGTGCTCTCGAGCGGGAAACGATCGTCATCCATCGTAGCCAGGAGTCGCCAATGCATACCCCCGTTGCGCTCTCGCCAGTAAACACATCATCGCTCGCAAACAAACATGATTGGCTCGCATCGCTTTGTAGCGCAGTCGTGTTAAGGATGCGGTCGACGCTTTGTTTGTTCCTTGTATGGACGTTGGTCTGTCAGACGATCGACTGCAACTCCGGTTGGGTGCAGGGCAATTCCCTGACTCGGTCGACGGCTGAAATCGCCGTCACAACTGACGAAAACGCAGGTTGGTTGACACGACTCGCTCGCAGCGTACTTCCGTCATTTTTGAACCATGAACCGCCGTCCACGCTCGATCCGCAAACTGACACGCTGACTGATGCGGTCATCTCGCGCTCTCATCCAAACATTTCGAGCGGACGAATCGAAGGATCCTTGCGAGTGCTTCGTGGCGAATCGTTCGCCATCGGCGGGAGTCCCCAAATTTGGGGAGATATATTTTTACCGGGCACGCCTTCGCTTCAGTTAAACGGTGGCGCACAACATGGTGGTGTTGTCAGCGACGGTGGCGCGACTCTGCCCAACTACTTACTCAACTTATCCGGTGGCATTGTCCTGCCTGGCAAAATTCATATTCACAGTGATGCAGTGCCCTTGCCGTCTGACTTCCCCTCATCCGTTCCCGGGCCCCCGGGCTTACGGAGCGTCAACGTCAATTCGCAGTCGGATGTCGCCGCAATCGGTAATTGGCATACCGTCCGCGATCTCAGCGTTGCCAAACCAGGTCTCACGATCAACGTGCCGCCGGGTAACTACGGCACTTTTACAGTCAACGGGAACAGTCGCCTGAATTTCACTGCAGGCACATATAACTTTGCCAACACTTTCAATCTGGATGGCAGCGCAAGTTTGCAAGCCACGGGTCTGGTCACTATTAACGTCAGAGAAAACCTGACGGTCAACAGCGGGTCCGTGGTCCTCGGTACTTACACCGCGCCCGGCGATGTCCGACTAAACGTTCTTGGTTCTGCTCTCAAAGTAAACGGCAGCAGCCAGGTTTCTGCGATGGTCCGCGCCTATAACGGCGTGATTGTCTTGAATGGCACGTCGCAAGTGCGCGGGCAGGTGATTGCTGACAGCGTCACACTAAATGGTGGCAAAGTGGTTGGCGCTGTATGGCCGGCGCAATCGGGCAGCACTTTGACGACATTTGGGCCTCGGCGTTTTGAACGCACCAACGGAGCACCTAATCAATATCTCGAGCAGTTCTCATTACCGCCCGGCGTTACATCGCCTTACACGTTGCACATTCAAAACGGTGATCCAAACGGTTCTAATCGTGTCTCCAGCGCTACAGTGAAACTCAACGGCAAGGAAATCCTCGTTCAAAACGATCTTGACCAAAATGTCGCCGCCATCGACCGTACCGTTACATTGACTGCCGCGAACACGCTGGAAGTTCGTCTCAACAGCAATCCTGGCTCTTACTTGATTATCGATATCGCGGGCGTCACGACTCCAACGGACACCAGGCCGCCCGCACTGTCGATCACCACACCCTTAAACAACACCACCACGACGGCTGCGACCAGCGATGTTACCGGCACGGCCTCGGATACAGGCACGCCTGCGTCAGGCGTGGCCAACGTTTATGTCAACAACGTCGAAGCCGCATTTGACTCGAGCGACTCTACCTGGTCCATATCGGACTTAATGTTATTGATGGGTGCGAATCAAATAACAGTGCGCGCTCTGGATGGGGCGGGAAATGAAACTACGGCTACGATCAACGTTACTCGTGAAGCTGAGAACAGCGCTCCCGCCGTGGATGCGGGCCCGGATCAAACTCTTGTGCTGCCTCAGACCGCATCACTGCATGGCGCCGCGTCTGACGATGGCTCGCCAACCGGCAGCAGCTTGTCGACTACCTGGACCATCGTCAGCAATCCCGGCTCAGTCTCTTTCACCGCGGCTAATTCCTTAAACACAATTGCCAGCTTCGGTGCCTCGGGGACATATGTGCTGCGTCTGACAGCCAGCGACGGCGAACTGTCGACCAGCGACGACATTAACATCACCGTCCAACCCCAGAACCAGCCTCCCACCGTCAGCGCTGGTCAGAATCAAACTATCGCGCTTCCGCGCATGGCGACTTTGAATGGAACCGCGACGGATGACGGCCTACCCGCAGGGAGTACGCTCACAAGTTTGTGGTCGCAGGTCAGCGGGCCGGGAACAACAACCTTTGAAGATCCTCTGCTGAGCGAAACCGTCGCCTCGTTCTCAGCGCCAGGCGTTTACATACTCCGTCTGACGGCAACCGAAAGTGACATGATCGCAAGCAGTGAAGTCACAATCACGGTACATCCGGAGAACCACGCGCCCACCGCTAATGCCGGATTGGATCAAACAATCTCATTGCCCGCTGCCGCCGGACTCAACGCTTCAGCCGCAGATGATGGTTGGCCTTTCGGAAGTAGTTTGAGTGTTAAGTGGAGCGCCGTAAGTGGACCAGGCTCCGTAGTGTTTGCGAACCCGGAAGTTACGGTGACTTCCGCGAACTTCAGTGCTCCCGGCACATATGTGCTTCGCCTGTCGGCCAGCGACACTGAATTAGCAACCAGCGACGACGTCATTGTCACGGTAACGCCACCAAACCAGGCGCCGGTAGTGAACGCCGGAAACAATCAGACGATTACCTTACCCGCCGGCGCGAATCTCGCGGGCACGGTCACCGACGATGATCTGCCTTTGGGGAGTAGCGTGTCTGCGAGTTGGTCCAAAGTCAGTGGGCCGGGCAACGTCGCTTTTCATGATGCAAGCCAGTCTGCGACGACGGCGCAGTTCAGCGTGGCCGGCGAATACGTTCTGCGCCTGACGGCCGGCGATTCCGAA
>DASQKG010000417.1:0-10275 GCA_035630655.1 Pyrinomonadaceae bacterium | reverse complement strand
CAGCGCAACTCCTTCAGAGTTGCGAAGAATCTCTTGGAACGTCTTGAACCCAGGGTTTCAAAGCCAACCCTGGGCTGGAATTCGCGAACGCTTTCAGCGTTATTGGTCGTACCTGAGTTTTCACACACTCTCTACCGCGCTCGGTTCTGTAATACCCCGATTCTAAGTGACACCTCTGTAACGGAAGGTGAACCTACTAGAAAAGCCCAGCCGGCGCTTCTCCAAAATTGCTATGCCGCCGCAGATTGCCTTCTCTGGCTATCCCTTAGGATTAACTGATGGCAGAAAATCCGGCGGCCGGCGCGCCTTTGTTGCTTGCTCAAATGCATACGCAAGTCTAATCAACGTCGGCTCACTCCAGGCGCCGCCGAAGAATGAAATGCCTACCGGCAGCCCGAAGACGTATCCGGCCGGCACGGTAATGTGTGGATAGCCTGCCACGGCGGATGCAGATGAATAACCGCCTTTGAAGTGGTCGCCATTTATCCAGTCAGTCGGCCAGGCAGGTCCACCTGTAGGGGCGATAAGCGCGTCGAGACGATTCTTCTTAATTACGAAATCGATGCCCTGGCTTCGTGTTAACAAGTGGTTCTTTTGCAGCGCCGCCAAATATTTTTTGCTTGTCAGCGGCCCCTTGGCCTCGGCCCGAATGAAGAGCTCCTGCCCAAAATAAGGCATCTCCTGCTCACGATGTTTTTCGTTAAACGCGATCAGCTCCTTCAGTGAACGAGCGGGGAGGTCGCCGCCGGCCTTTGAGAGGTAAGAATTGAGGTCAGCCTTAAACTCGTACAACAAAACCTCAAGCTCGGAGTCATCAAACTTGCCGGAAGTGGGAATATCGGCAGGATCGATAATAATGGCGCCAAGGCGTTTCATCTCGGCGATATGGCCACTCATCAATTTGTCGACAGCATCATTAAAGCCAAAATGTTTCCTCGCAACCCCGAGGCGCATTCCCCTCAGCCCATCCTTGTCGAGAAATCTGGTGTAGTCAGCCTGAACCTTTCCGGCACTCTTTCTGGTTTCATCATCCCGCTCGTCGACGCCCGTTAGTACATTAAGCAAAATAACGGCGTCGCGTACAGTTCGCGCCATCGGACCCGCAGTGTCCTGACTATGCGCAATCGGAATTATCCCGGCCCGGCTGATTAGACCCACGGTCGGTTTGATTCCTACCAATGAATTCGCGGACGACGGACACACAACCGATCCATCTGTTTCAGTGCCGATCGCAGCCGCACATAGATTCGCCGCCGGCGCCGCGCCCGAACCTGAACTTGATCCGCAAGGATTGCGTGAGAGCACGTAGGGGTTCCTGGTCTGTCCGCCGCGCGCACTCCAGCCGCTGGTCGAACTGGTTGAACGAAAGTTGGCCCACTCGCTCAGGTTTGTCTTTCCCAAAATCACAGCGCCGGCTTCACGAAGTCTCCTGGCAACAAAGGCATCCTGCTGCGGCCGGGAATTGACAAGCGCCAATGAGCCGGCTGTGGTCTTCATTCGATCGGCGGTATCGATATTGTCCTTTATGAGGATGGGAATGCCGTGAAGTGGTCCACGTAGACCTCTTTCCTTACGTTCGCGATCAAGTTGCTCGGCAATCGACAAGGCATCGGGATTAATCTCGATTACCGAGTTGATCATCGGCCCATCTTTGTCGACGTCGTCTATGCGATCGAGATACTTCTTCGCGAGCGAACGCGCGGTGTACTTTCCGGAAGAAATGCCTTGCTGCAACTCTGAAATTGTTACTTCCTCGAGCTCGAAGGCCGGGAGAGGTGATTCTGAAAAACGCGTCGCCGATGCGGCAGCTGCCGGTTGTGTAATTGCAATGACGCCCGTAATTGCACCGGTCTTTATGAAGTCTCGTCGTTTCATTCGCAATCCTCCGTCAAGCTAGCAGAAGGGTTAACCGTAAACCTGTCCGTTTCGAGTGCGGACTTGTCCGCCCCGCCGGGCACAAGTGCCCTAACTGAACGGAAGTCTAAGCGGGAAGCGTCGAGCTGCTCGCCTCCGAATTCGTTTCAGTCAATTCAACGTTATAAGCCAGGACCAGAAACCATCGCCCGTTTCGTTTTGCAAATACATCGCTAAAGGCCCCGGCGCTCAACTGCTCCTGGCCACCTGCGCCGCGCGTGCGCGCCCGTTGCACACCGGTAAGCAATGCGATATCACCGAAGAAGTTCACCTTCATGTCGTCAGACCAGATATCAAGGATCTCCACCGGAAACGACTTTACGCTTTTCAAAAACTCGGCTTTACCGATCTCCGGTTGTCCCGGACAGCGGAAAACAAAATCATCTGCAACGATAACGGCCAGGGCCTCATCGTCCTGAGTCCTGATGGCTGTGAAAATGTTCCGTTCAATTCTATAAATCTCTTGTTCATCCGGGTCGTGGTTGTTTGTCATATCGAAATGATTGAAGCGCCAAAGGCGCGGAATGTAATAGCCTGGGCCATCGGTCCAGGAGAGACCAGTTGAATTCCATTAGCGCTGAAGGCGCGAAATGATGTTAGAAATGATGTTCACGGAGATTCTTTCGTATTTCGCGCCTTCAGCGCTTCCAATATTGATATGACCATTACCTGGGGCGTTGCTCCAGGCTATTACATTTCGCGCCTTTGGCGCTGGGACAAGGGATTTCACAGCAACTCGGTCCTGTAAGCCAGCTCAATGCGGAACTTCGCTCAATATCGCGAGTACATTATTTTCTGAGTCGCGAAACGCGCCAATCCAAAGATCGTACGAGCCCATGTTCGCTACGAATTCCGGCTGCTCTACAAACGTAACGCCGCGGTCCATAAGTGTCTCAGTCGCCTTTTGTATGTCGTCAACCTTGAAATAGAGAATTGAACTGGGATGATCAAATTCCGGCTTGGCAGGAAGCGAAAGCATTAATCGAACTCCATCACAGTCAAAGAAGGCCAGGTTGGGAGGAACACTGAAGAGGTGTTTCATTCCCAGCTTGTCACGGTAAAACGCGGTTGCCCGTTCAATGTCGTGTGCATTGATTGCAATTTGTTTGATCGCGGAAAGTCCAAACTCATTACCTGACATCAGCCAGATCTCCTTTTCCTAAACAGTGACGGAGCAGTGTCTCGCTTCTCCAACAGAAAAGTCTGTGCGCCAACTTCGTAAGACTCGCTCAGCCACCGCTGCACTTCGGAGCTGATCCCGATGACTCGGCTTGAGGGCGATATGATTGGTTGAAATCTGGAAGGGGAAATTTACCCTTCGTCCTCGGTTGTGTCCAGAGTTTTAAGCGTCACGGCATTACGAGCCAGGAAGTCAGCGCCACCTCGAGGTAGTCGCGCCTCCTTGGAGTCGCCGCCTTGTCGGCGCTTTCGCCCGCTGCGACCTGTCGCAGCTGCCGTGCGTTAGAGACCTATAAACAACCCAAAAGCTTTTCGCGCTTGCGCGTGGCGCCAAGCCGCCACGGACCAAAGCGCCGACAAGGCGGCGCACTCCAAGGAGGCGCCTCTGATCGCGAGGTGGTACTGACTTCATTCCGCAGGTCGCACACTTAATCCGGCTCTACCGTTCTCCGTTCTTTAACGCGGATTGGTAAAATCTCGCTACTTGCCCTACCGTTGTTGGTTCAAAGAAGGTTGGGGAAAAAGACAATGACGCCGGAAGTACAAAACGAGTCCAAGGTTGAGACCACGATGGCCCTGCCGCTTGTTGCGGTTGTGGGCCAGCCGAATGTCGGCAAATCCACACTGTTCAACCGCCTGATTGGGCAACGACGCTCAATCGTCGGCGACGAGCCGGGAATCACACGAGACCGGATCTATGGAGAAGTCGACTGGTCTGGCCGCCGTTTTTCAATAGTAGACACGGGCGGCATTGTGCCGGACGACGACGCGGTGATTCCGGCGAACATTCTGAAACAGGCGGGGTTTGCCATTGACGATGCAGAAGCACTGATTTGGGTAGTCGATGCGCGACAAGGTATCACTCCGCTGGACCAGGAGTTGGCGAAATTACTGCGGGCGACTGGTAAGCGCGTCTTGATTGCGGCGAACAAGTCGGAACGTGCGCGCGTGGAAGCGGAGTCGTCAGAGTTCTACCGTTTCGGTTTTGAGGAAGTGTTTCCTGTATCAGCAGAGCAGGGAATCGGATTGGGTGACATGCTCGACGCGTTGGTTGAGGGGTTCACCGGCATTTCGGCGCACACGGAAGCCTCCGTCGTTGAAGAGCGCGAACGGGAGATACGACTTGCTATCGTCGGCCGGCCTAATGTTGGGAAGTCTTCTCTGCTGAACCAGCTAATCGGAGAAGAGCGTGTGATTGTTTCACCAGTTGCCGGGACAACTCGTGACTCGATCGACACTCTACTCGAAACATCGGAGCAGAAGTTTCGTCTCATCGACACTGCCGGCATTCGTCGCAAAGGAAAGACCGGCGAGATGGCGGAAAAGCTATCGGTTGTGATGGCTATGAAAAGCCTGCAGAGAGCTGACGTCGCGATTGTGGTTATTGATGCCGAGGAAGGAGTGACCGCGCTCGATGCCCACATCGCGGGTTACGCGTACGATGCGGGCTGCTCAATCATTCTTGCCTGCAATAAATGGGACGCAGTAAAGGACAAGGAAACGGGCACGACCGCGGAGTTTGAGCGAAAGGTGCGTGACAAGATGAAGTTTCTCGACTTCGCACCGGTGGTTACCATCTCAGCTTTGACCGGTCAGCGTGTCGACAAAATTCTGCCGCTGGTGCTTCATGCGAATGAGGCAAGGAATAGACGCATTCCAACATCGCAGCTGAACGCGTTTTTCGAAGACGCTGTATCCCAACCTCGAGGCGGCTCGGCTCCTGCGCCGGTAAAAGGCGGAGTTTCCAGACTTCACGTGCAATACATGACGCAGGTTGGTGTGCGACCTCCGACCTTTGTTGTATTCACTGCCGGCGGCAAAGCAGGCCTGCATTTTTCTTATGAGCGCTACTTGCACAATCGGCTGCGCGAAGAGTTTGATTTCTACGCGACCCCGCTACGGATTGTTCAGAGGCACAAGAAGAGGAAGAAAAGGTAAGCGGACGAGACTTCAAGGCGCTCTTTATTGGGACCGCGGGCGTCCCGCCCGCTTCGCAGCTAGAATTTAGCTTAGAACTTCAGATCGAACTGGCGTCGTTCGCGCTTCGCGCTCACGGCGGGCGAGACGCCCGCGGTCCCAATAGCAACGTACCCTATTCCCATGTCTGACAAGCCGGCAATAACTTTCGAAGTCACGGCCCTTGAAGGCGAAGCGCGTGCGGGCATACTCACGACCCGGCGCGGCGTGATTGAAACGCCGGCCTTTATGCCTATTGGCACCGCGGGCACTGTCAAAGGCGTCCGCTTTGAGGCGCTGGAAGACGAACTCGACGCGCAAATAATTCTGGGGAATACATACCATCTCTGGCTGCGACCCGGCGTCGAAGTCTTGCGGGCTTGTGGAGGACTGCATGGATTCACGAGTTGGGAGCGGCCGCTATTAACCGACTCTGGCGGCTTTCAGGTCTGGAGTCTGGGCGCCTTACGAAAGGTTACGGAGGAGGGTACGGAATTCCGGTCACACGTGGACGGCAGTCTCAGATTTTTGTCACCTGAAGTGTCGATGGAAGTTCAGTCCGCGCTGGGTTCTGAGATTGTTATGGCGTTTGACGAGTGTGCGGCGGGCGAAGCTCCATACGACATTGCCAGGCAGAGTATGGAGTTGACTGCACGATGGGCCAAACGCTCGCGCGTTATGTTTGACGACGTGCAATTGCCGGATTTCGATACTGGGCGAACAAACAGTAATGAGGCCGTCAACGGTAAGCAGGCAGTGTTTGGAATCGTCCAGGGCGGTGCGCATCTCGATCTTCGGCGCGAGAGTCTGCAACGAACGGTTGATATCGGGTTTGACGGTTACGCAATTGGCGGCTTGAGTGTCGGGGAAGAGAAGGCCGTTATGTGGAATGTTGTTGGTGAAGTCGCGCCGGAAATGCCAGCCAGTCAACCCCGATACCTGATGGGTGTCGGCACGCCGGAGGACCTGATTCAAGCCGTTTCGCTTGGGATAGACATGTTTGACTGTGTGCTTCCAACCCGAAACGGAAGAACGGGCCAGGCTTTCACTTCACGTGGGAAAGTAAACATTAAAAACGCGCAGTGGGCAGTAGACACGAAACCCCTGGACGAGCGTTGCGGGTGTGCAGTCTGTAAACGACATTCGCGTTCTTACCTTCGTCACCTTTACATGTCAGGTGAGCTACTGGCCAGTGTCTTGTTGACCCATCACAACTTGGCCTTCTTCCTTGACACTATGCGACGTGTGAGGCAATCTATCCGGTCTGGCGATTTCAAGAAATTTCGACGAGAGTTTACCGAGGGGCTGAGAGAAGCCGTGCCAGAAAACTCTTTCAGCCGTCCTTAGCTGTCGGAACTGTGTCAAGCTGGACCAAAGCCTGGTTTTTAACTCCGAAAGATTACGCAGATGACAATCTTATTGATGTTTCAAGGCGGCTATGGCGCAATCGGCCAGTTCCTGCCGATTTTGCTCATTATCGGCGTCTTCTATTTGTTACTTATCCGGCCTCAACAGAAACGGCAGAAGGAATTACAGAGAACTATAGCTGAGCTTAAAGCCGGCGATCGCGTGGTTACTACCGGCGGAATCATAGGAACCATAACCACCGTCAAAGATACCAGCTTCATTATCCGGAGCGCCGATAAATCGATGCTTGAGATTGCCCGATCTGCCATTGCAGGTATCGACGGAGAAGAGAAAAAAGGCTGACGGGAAGCGCCATTATTAATTTGCAATGAAAAAGAAGAACCTCCTGCAGCGTATCGTTATTATTGGACTGATTACGCTGGCAAGTATTTACATCGTTATTGGTCCACGCCGCCGTCCGACGCTACGCGATTTCACCTGGTCAGGGATCAAAGCCACTCTAGCTTCAAACATCAAGTTGGGTCTCGACCTCAAAGGCGGATCCCAACTGGTAATGCGCGTCAAAGTTGAAGAGTTTCTTAAAACTCTCACGATGACGAACGCGAGCGCGATTCAGTTTGCTGCGCAAGAAGCGGGCTTGCCGGTGAAAGATGTTAGACCGGAGACAGGGACAGGAAACTATCGGTTCGTACTTGAAACAACTGACGCTGCTCGCCTCAATGAGATCGCCGAAGCAGTCAAGAAGAAGGTAGACGTTTCGGAATGGAGCGAGTCGCAAAGCGGGGCGACCATCACCTGGACCTTAGGTCCTACAGCACAGCGAAGCCTTGCCGAGCAGGCGACGGAGCAGGCGAAACGAATTATCGAAAGCCGTTTGGACGCGGTCGGTGTTGCTGAACCCGTTGTTCAGCGTCACGGATCGCAGACTTCGTATCAGATTCTCGTGCAAATGCCGGGCATACAGGATCCGGAACGAGTAAAGAAATTGCTGAACGCTCAGTCGAGGTTGGAACTGGTACACGTAATTGGTCCAGCGAATCCGGCACCCAGTCAGACTTTCAACACCGAGCAAGAGGCGAAGGAGTCGCTGGGCGGCACTGTTCCTACGAATCGAAGAGTGTTGCCTTATTTGGAGCGAGCCGAGCCAGCCGCAGCAGGATCAACGCAGCCTCCGGCTGAAGGACAGAAAAAGTGGGTAATCGTGGGCTCTCCGGCGGTGGTTGACGGAAGCGAGTTGCGAAGCGCCGCGGCAACGCAAATGCAGGGTGGGGGAAGTGACTATCAAATTTCTTTCGCGCTTAAACCCGGTGGCGCAGAAAAGTTTGGAGCCTGGACCGGCGCAAATATCAATCAGTACATGGGCGTGGTGCTTAATGATGAAGTGAAGTCGATTGCCTACATCAAATCGCAAATCCACGACCAGGGCCAGATTGATGGAAGATTTACCCGAGAATCAGCGGAAGACCTCGCGCTTACCCTGAGATCCGGGGCTTTGCCTGCGCCTATTGAATACATGGAAGAACGAACCGTCGGGCCAAGTCTTGGCGCCGATTCAATTCGTTCGGGAGTAAGGGCTTCGTTGGTTGGATTGATATTGGTAGTGGGCTTCATGCTGTTTTACTACCGCGGAGCAGGTATTAACGCAGTGGTGGCGTTAATCCTGAACATGATTCTGATGCTGGCGGCCCTGATCGTTTTTGGGGCCACATTAACCTTGCCTGGCATAGCGGGCATCATCCTGACCATAGGCATGGCGGTCGACTCGAACGTGTTGATATTCGAGCGGATTCGTGAGGAATTGAAGAGCGGCAAGACGATTCCATCGGCTATCGAACAGGGCTTCGCGCGCGCGTTTGTCACCATCATTGATACCCACGTCACCACGATTATTTCGTCGTTGTTCCTGTTTGTATTCGGCACGGGTCCATTGCGCGGTTTTGCTGTGACGCTGGTTCTGGGTTTGCTGATAAACCTTTTCTCGGCGATTTATGTTTCGCGTACGATTTTCATTTGGGAGTTGAGTCGCAAACGAAAGATGGAGACGTTGAGCATCTAGGCCCCTGCGGGTCACTTGTGTAGCGACTTTGGTGATTGGTTCAAAATATGGTTGAAGTTTTTAAGAACGTTAAGGTCGACTGGTTGGCAAATCGCCGTTTATTCATCGCGATTTCCGTGCTGCTCATGTTGGCCGGCCTCGGCTCAGCTGTTGTCCGTCAATGGAGTCCGGGAGGAACAGAAGCATTTAACCAGGGCGTTGATTTCAAAGGTGGTACCGTCGCCACGGTGAGATTCAAGCAGCGGCCATCGGCTGAGGCTATCCGCGACGCTTTGAACGCCGCCGGCGTCAAGGATGCAGTAATCCAGCATGTGATCGACAAATCCGACATCGCCCTCATTAAGCTACCGCTCGCGGGGGCAAGCGAGGAATCGCAAGCCCAACTGGACTATGGCCGTGCCCAGGTGAAGTCGGGTTTGAATCAGTTTGGCGCTGAAGGAGATGCGTACGAGATCATCGGTACTGACGCGGTCGGTGCAGTTGCCGGAGCCCAACTTCGGAACAAGGCGATTGCCGTAACACTGGCAGCGCTGGTTGGGATTCTCGTCTATATGGCCTATCGGTTTGAGTGGACCTACGGCGCCGCGGCCGTAATTGCCGTGTTCCACGACGTGCTGGTTACGCTCGGATTCTTCTCCATATTTCAGATCGAGATAAGTTTGACGGTAATAGCCGCTCTCCTTACCTTAGTGGGCTTTTCAGTTAATGACACGATCGTCGTTTTCGATCGCATACGAGAGAATCGTCGCCTGCATCGTCGTGAGTCACTTTATAAGATCACAAACGACGCGATTAACCAGACGCTTTCGCGAACAGCGATTACTAATGGTCTGGTCTTTCTCTCTGTTTTAGCCATGGTGTTGTTCGGCGGTGAGGTGCTGCGCGGTTTCTCGCTGGCGTTGCTGATTGGTGTGATCTTCGGTACCTACTCGTCTGTCGCTATTGCGAGTCCAATCATGGTGTGGTGGGAGCAGCGCCTTGCTGCGGCCGAAAAAACTTCGGCTACTGCGGTCAACCTGGCAGCCGGCGAAGGAAGTCGCGGCGCCGGCAGAAATCCTCGCGCACCTTTGCAAACCGGCGCGGCAAAACGATCGCGAGGAGCGAGCCGCAGCTAGTGAATCCGTCATAATAAGACGGCCTGATAAACCGCTTTTCTGCATTTCAAAACTTTAAGTTTGCCCTTGACTTTGCCGCGCGATGCGGCATAGACTGCAGCCGTTGCTGGCCAATTAAATACTCAAGAGTCGACCCGCGTTGTGAAAGCTAAGGTTGGGCGCGCGGCAGTCTGTTGAGAAGGGCCGGCGAATTTTTCTCGCGCAGCAGCTTTTCAATTGATTCACGATTTCAGATCGCTGGCTGCTGGTTCCCCTTTCATAAATGTTTAGCGAGCTCATGCGAGTCGACGCTTGGGTCGTGAAGAGACGCAATAATTCGTTTTTTCAACGTTTTTGCACCCTGATCCATTTGGCACCGGAATAGGGAGGATTAGAAATGTTCGATAACCTTGTAGAGTCTGGTTCGCACAAGGAAGATCTGGGTCGAAAGGGCTCCTTCCTTTTGGTCACGCTCGGTATCTACGGATTACTGGGAGCGATCCTATTAGTGGGTAGCATCCTGTATATGGACGCTAGTCTGGATGCTCAAGATCTTGAACTGACGACTTTAGTCGCTCCGGTTCCCGTACCTCAACAAGCAACGCCTGAGAAGCCGCAGGAAGCTAAGCCGCAAAAGGTCGAGCAGAATGTCGACGTCCGCAAGGAACTAATTGCCGACGTAAGCAGGACTGAGCTTGTACCGAAAGA
>DASQKG010000416.1:0-7741 GCA_035630655.1 Pyrinomonadaceae bacterium | reverse complement strand
TCGCGACGCTGTGTAAGAAGGGCGACGCCGAGGAAGCGGTTGTGTATTGCAGAAAATATGAAAAGGCTGCGGGTTAACTTAGTTGGTGAAAGCAGCGACTGCGACGACCAACTGGCCGGACGCTCGGTCAGCGATCCTTATCGCTGGATGGAAGAGGACACGCCGGCCTTGCGAGCGTGGGTGATGGACCAGCACGAGTACACGATGGCCCAACTCTCGTCCCTGCCGGCTCGCGAAGGTATCCGCCGGCGTCTGGAAGAGTTGATGCGCACGCCCGCCATGGGGACCATCACCAAAGCTGGAGGGCGATACTTCTTTCGCCAGCGTTTCCAGGACCAGGAACTCTCGGCGCTTTATTGCCAGGATGCGCCGCACAGCACCCCGCGGCTGTTGCTTGATCCGAGTGAGTTGAGTTCCGACGGCACGATCACGCTCGCGGACACGCACCCATCTTGCGACGGGTCGCTCGTCGCATACCGTCTGTCCTTGTCCGGAAGCTCCCACATGTCGCTCTACGTAATGAACGCCGACAGCAAAGAAGTGCTGCCAGACATCATACCCGGCGACGTAAATCCGGTCGCGCACGCATGGCACACCAGGAACCGAGTTGCGTGGGTACCTGATAACAGCGGCTTTTATTACACGCGCTGCCTATACGCCACGCCCAACGCAGAGGCGCGGTTCCATCATAAACTCTACTTCCATCACCTTGGTGATGATTGGCGCGACGACAGGCTGGTGTTTGGCGAATCTCTTAAGAGAGAGCAAACACCTTATCCACAGCTATCGGCCGATGGCCGCCATCTGGTTGTCGTGGTGCAGGACGTATCGGGCGCTGCGCCACGTTCGGAACTGTATCTTCTGGATCGCGAGGATCCGCAAAGTGGTTTCCATCCCGTCGTTCCCTTCGTTCAGGGAATCGAGGCGTTTATCACCGCCGCCTTCCATCGAGACAGGCTCTACATCCAGACAAATCACGAAGCGCCGTTGGGCAAACTCACTGCGATCAAGCTGTCGGATATTGCCGCCGGCGAATTCGCCGCCACAACCGTGATCCCTGAAGGGTCGTCTCCTCTCGGAGCCTGGGCTACGGTCGGAAACTACCTGTTTGTCGAGATCATCGAAGACGTCTCGTCACGGCTGCGCGTGTATGACCTGGCGGGAAGGTTCGTCAAGCAAATCGAACTGCCCGGCATCGGCAGTATCAACGCACTGAGCGCGGAGCCGGAGTCGGAAGAACTGTTAATCTCGTTTTCGTCGTTCTTGAAACCCAAGGCCCTGTATCGTATGAATCTTCAAACCCTTGAGTACGCACTCTACCATCAACAAGAAATACCATTTGAGCCCGAGGGATTTGAGGTCGAACAGGTCTGGTTTGAATCGCTCGACCAGACACGGGTACCGATGTTCCTGCTTCATAAGAAAGGGACCAGGCGCGACGGCACGAATGCTGTGGTGGTCCATGGCTACGGTGGCTTTGGTGTCAGTCTCTTGCCGGCGTTTAAGCCACACGTAATTCCGTTTCTTGAACGTGGCGGAATCTATGCTGTCGTCAACGCGAGAGGTGGGGGAGAGTTTGGTGCGGAGTGGCATCGGGCTGGCATGCGTGAGCATAAGCAGAACGTCTTCGATGACTTCATCGCCGCCGGCGAGTGGCTGATTGCCGAAGGGTACACGCAAGCGTCAAGGCTGGGTTGTTTTGGTTGGAGTAACGGTGGTTTGATGGTCAACGCCGTTGCGGTCCAGCGTCCGGATCTATGGAAGGCAGTGGTCGCCGGCGCGCCGGTCACTGACATGGCCCGCTTTCATATGGCCCACGGCGGCCGGCTTTGGGTAGCCGATTACGGTTCACCCGAAGATTCAGATGACCTCGACTTCCTGATGCAGTACAGCCCCTACCACACGCTCCCACAAAGGATCGAGGCCCCAGCGATACTCACCGTGGTCCCCGACAATGACGACCGCGTCGCTCCGTGGCACAGCTACAAAATGCACGGCGCATGGCTGGCCGCAAACGTATCCAAAAGCCCGATCCTCTTGCGCGGGGAAGAGCAAGCCGGACATCGAGGCAGCCCCGTAGTGAGCAGAACAATCGCTCGTTATGCCGATATCTGGGCGTTCTTTTTCTGGCAACTCGGGCTCGACTGAAGCAGCTCCTTAGTGTCGGCGTGGCTGTGCTGGAACTCCGGGCCCCTCCTTGGAGTTCCAGCTCGTTATTGCATAGCGGTCTTACTCCGATATTAGAACTCCAAACGCAATCCAATTTGAACCCAGCGGCTTGAAGCCTCACGCCGCGTGGGCGCGTTTTGCTGAGTGACTACTCCGAAGGCCCGTGAGTTCGTCAAGTCAAGCGTCGGATTTGAGAAGACCACGTGATTGAAGGCATTGAAGAAGTCCAGCGAGAAGCGTGCTTCAATATTCTCGTTGATGCGCGTCGTCTTGCCGAGCGAGAGGTCTAAGTTCCAGAAGGGAAAGCCGCGCAGGGGATTGGCCCTGCCTGAGCGCCCATCGCGGCTGAGCAAGACTCTCCTGAAATTGCTGAAGGCCGCTTCCGGGTCGGCAAATAGGTTGATGCCCGAACCGCCTGCCGCAGGGTTGCCGTTGGTGCCGACGTTGTTAGAACCCGGCACGCCGGTATTCACTCCGGTCCTGATGTTGCTGATGTTCGTCGTTCGGATTGCGCCACTGGTAGTGACGAGGGTCGAGCCTCCTCCCAGCGCCGAGGCCCCCTGCGATACGACAAGGGGAAGCCCGGAAGCTGCGCGAAAAATGCCCGAAATGAACCAGCCACCGAGCACTTTGTCGAGTTTCTCCCCGCTATGCAGCAGGTGACCACGGCCCGTCGGAATTTCATAGAGGAAATAACTGTTAATGATGTGTGTGCGATCGAAGTCGGATGGACCGTAATCGAAGTCTGGGAAGAAAGCATTCTGCAACGTGTTGGTCGAGTTCTGGAGTGCGCTGGATTGGTCAAGGGACTTCGAGAACGTGTAATTGAAGTCGACAGTCAGGCCTGCCGCCGGTCGCTTGCGAAGGATCATCACGAGGGCGTGGTAGTTGGATCGTCCGAGGCTGGTCCGCACGAACGCGGTCTGGGTTTGCAGGTTATTAAATGGCGTCAGGCTGCCGCTGAGTCGAGCCAGATCGATTGTCTGAAAAATGTTTGAGACGTTGCCGTTAATGAAATTCGCCTCGTTCCCGGTGATCACGCGGGCCGTCCCGCCGGGCATATTGTTTTGAAACCACGGTTGCGGCGAAACGCTAGCTGCGGGCACTCCGGTGCGCAACAACTGGGCGACCGCGTCGAAAGCCTGCGCGAAGGTCTGACCCGATAAGCGGTCGAGGTGGAAAAACGGAGAGGAGTTGAAATTGACGCTCGCGGGCAGCCGTCGCCCGAGTCGGCCGACCCATCCAACCTCCAAAGAAAAACCGCGCGGCAATTGCCGCTGGAGGGTAAAGTCGAAACTGTAGTTTTCGCCGACATCGAAGTTCGGGTCGATTTGAAATGAGAGAGTTTCTCCGAACGGCTGGCCGGGAATGAAGGGAAAGCTCGCGGCGGGTTGAACGGGCAAGGGTATCGTGCCGTCCACGCCCACGCGAAACACTGAGGCGGGTGCAGTGCCGGTTGGGCTACAGCCTGGGCCCCCAGCTCCGTTTGAGTTACAGGGAGGGGCTCTGAGGTTCAGCGTTTGACTGAACCCCGCGCCGAGTGCCGGGAGAATGACCGACTCCGAGGTGTTGATGCGGTCGTACAGGATGCCGAAGCCGCCGCGCAACACCGTCATTCGATCACCAAACAGTTTGTCGAAAAAGCGGTTCTTGAACGACGGACTCCAAGCCGCGGCCAGGCGCGGCGCAAGATTGTTCCAGTCGGTTTTGAAAAGTTCGCCGCGCGATGAACTACCCGGTGAAGTCACCGCCTGAAATCCTATTTGCGGATTGTAAATCTCGCCTCGCAGCGCCGCCTGACGCCGAGGCTCGATGTAGTTCTCATACGTCAGCAGCTCACCAGTCTCGGTGTTTATCATTTGCGTCTGCCGGCCAAGCCGATCTTGCGGCGGTCGTTGCCAACCATAGGAGAGACCGAGTGTCAGCGCGAGAGAAGGCTTCACCTGCCAAGTGTCCTGAAAGTAAAACTCGTAAGCGTTGTGCGTCGCATCAGCGGTTAAAGCTGTGCCGAACGGCAGCGGGTTCAGCTTGCCGTCGCGGACGTTCATGATGCTGACACTATCAATCATGCCCGTCACGCCCGCGAAGAGCGCGTCCCACTGCCCGACGTCAGTAGAGCGAAGACAATTTATCTGGCTCGGCGTGGAACACGTGGGAGGACGAGAAGAGGCAGGAATAGCAATATTACTCCCGCGCGAGACGTCAGCGACCAGAGACGCCAGCGACCCCACAACCTTGTCGTTGCGTGTGTGACGCGTGATGAGGTGACGGCTGTTCGAGCCGAACTGGATTGAATGTGTGCCTCTGATCCAGGTGCCGTCGTAAACAAGTTGGAAGGACTGGTTGTCGTTGCTTTGCGTGCGTGCGCGCTGACTGTCAACGTCCACTGGCTCGCTGACCAGTTGGTCGAGGTTTCCGCCGCCGATGTTCAGGGCGACGTGCCCGGCACCGGTGCTCGTTCCGGGGATGCCCAGAAAACTCGCGACGGCGGACGGATTGATGGGCGCACTCGATTGGCGATCTCTGGTCCATCCGAACTTGAGACTGCCAGTGGCGGTTGGCGTAAACGATCCTGTTAAGCCGAGCGTGAGATTCTGCCCTCGCAGCGGAGCGTCGCCGGTGAATATGGCGTGATTACCGCGGATGTCGAGTTGCTGGCGTAGCCCGCCTGGTCCACCGAGCGTTGAGAGACGCCGGGAGTACGTTGCGGATGCGTTTAACCACCAGTTATCTGTCAGTTCGTGGTCGTAGCGTCCGACGACGTAGTCGTTATTCAACGGGGCATCGGCGGTGGAGCGCCAGCCGGTGGTATTAAGCCCGTCGCCGCTGCCAGGATCGTTCCCGGGCGGCAGCAGCGACCACAATGCCGAGACACTCGGACTCATGCCGAGCCGGCGTGGGTCGCACCGTCCATTGTTGCCGGAGCCGCACAGCGTCGAGGTGGCAAGGTCATACGAGACTACGTTGCCCGCGTTATCTCGGAAGCGGACGATGCCCCGTCGCAATGTCTCGGTCGGCACGATGCGCGTCACGTCGAACGGCCGGGAAAAGTTGCGCGACTCATAGCCCACAAAGAAGAATGACCTGTTTCGTCGGAGCGGGCCGCCGACGCGAAATCCGTAACGATTGTCTTTCAACTCCGCTTCTGCCACTCCGCTGCGGTTGTTGGTCCAACTGTTGGCGTTGAGATTATCGTTTTGGTGATACCAGTAGAAGGCGCCGTGAAACTCATTCGAGCCGCGACGCCCGACCAGCGAGACTTGCCCGCCTGACGAGCGCCCGAAAGAGGCGTTAGGGTTGGTCACGCCGGCGCGGAATTCTTCAACGCTGTCCACGGGAACGGGGATCATTGTGCGAAACCCGGCGCCGCCGCCCGTTGAGTTCTCAGTGATATCAATCCCGTCGAGGGTGAAGGTGCTCTGGTCCGTTCGCGCTCCCGTCACAGCCCCGCCGCGACTTCCGTTATCCCCGTCTCCGGCTTCGGGGGTCGTGCCCGGCTGTAACGTCAGAAACTCAACGGCGTTTCTCTCAAGCGAAGGCAAGTAGAGCAGAATCTTACTCGACGCCACGCTCCCGATAGTCGCGTCGGTCCTCTGAAGCTCCGCTCCCGCGCCGGCGACAACGTTAACAGTCTCGGTCACGTCACCAACCTCGAGCACTATGGCGGAGCCATAACCCTTTGTCACTTCCACTTTCAAACCCGAGACGACCGACTGGCGGAAGCCAGATCTGCGGACGACGAGTCCATACTCACCTGGTAGCACGTGCGAGAACACGAACTGCCCGGAGCTGTTGGTCAACTGCTTCTGACTCTGGCCGGTCGCTGAGTTACGCAACTCGACTTCGGCGCCAATCATGACGGCGCCGTTGCGATCCAAAACCCTTCCGTACACGGCGCCCGTCGAAGACGTTTGTGACAAAGCGATGGCGTGTGGATGAAAGAGCAGGGCGATTGCCCACAATAAGATCGTCAGGCTGCGGTCGCGAGCTTTGCTGCGAGCTATTGAGGTTGACAGTTTCATAGAGTACTTGCGGTCTTGAAACTGGGAGGAGACTAAACGGCTCGTGATTGTGAAAGCGGGCAGAGCCTATCACCAAATTTTTGGCTTGTGAAGCAATCCTTAGTAATCACCTAACGAGACTTCTCTAGGCGGGCCGGACATGCAGGCGAGAGGCCGTCTTCGAGTATTGGCTCGAAAATAAACGTTTGCATCGAACGATCGATATGGATGTCGATTGGCAACATGCCGCCTACTCGCGATATGTCCTCCAGTCGGACCAGGCTTTTGCGAGCCTGGCGCCGCAAGTTGCTAAGCTCATAAAAGGTAGACGGGACTATGGCAACCGCAGCCCATCTCTGGAGGTGCTGTTCGATGAAGTCTCTTTCCCGACCAGTCTGGCGATTGGTGCAGAAGGTACCGAGGATTGATCCCGAAACGGCTCAAGCCAGTATTCAATCGGGCGCGCGGTTCATCGTCAGTCCGGCGCTAAATGCCGGCATATTATCCGATGATTGCCCGCTTGCGCTAGCAGTACGGCAAACGTCTATTTCCGAGGATCGCTCCGGCTGAAATTCGTTGAGCTCAGGGTTGGGTTACGTCGCGTCAGCATCTTGCGCCACCTTTATTTCGTCTTAGGAGCGTGCCCTCACATCCAGCCGCCAACAAGGCATCTGTGACATTTGCTATCTGGATCAAACCGATCTGCGCTGAATAAGGCCCATTCGGATTAGAAAAAAAGTATATGCTCTTCGATGCTCACACGTCGAAGCGCGCGCTCAGCTTCTTCAGTGTCTCATCATGAGGCAAGTGCCTACGGGCATCCGCGAAGAGGCGTTTGGCCTGGTCCAGCGCTCCCGCTTGCTTCATGCGCGCGGCGGTGTCGTCAACGAGGTCGGCAAACTCCTCCACGTCGAACTCGGCGAGTCGCCGCTGCAGCATTTCGTACTCTTTGAAATGAAGCAGGGCGATGATCCTGGCGAGCATGGCGTAGGGCGTCCAGAGCGTTGGCGATTGGAGCGCCGCCTCCGCTTCACTCATGGCCTCATCGTATTGTTCGTTTTCCAGAAGGAGGCGTAGATAGGCGGGGTAGGCGAGGGAGTTGATGGTACTGTCAACGTGACGGTCAAGGATGAGCTTCAACGCTTCGTCGGGCCGACCCTGCGCCTCACGCAATTCGGCGACCGAGACCAGCGCTGCCTGTTCATTCGGCCAGAGCTTCAACAACTCGTCCGCCAGCGCATCAGCTTCCGCCGTGCGCTCCACCTTCATATAGGACTCTAACAGGTTGAGTGCCGGGTCCAGCGCGTAACGGTTGAGGCGGCTGCTGCGCTCGAATGCCTCGATGGCCTCCACGTGCTTGCCGCGCATCGCCAGCTCGAGCCCCTTCAGAAATTCCGCTTCAAAATCTTGTGACATCACTCCCTCCCCACCTGTACGGGACGATTAACCGGCACATCACCTGGCATTGCGTTGGGGCCGCGTGCTGTGATGCGGACGTTGCCGTAGGCATCCACGGTCCAAGAGATACTGCCCTCGTCGAGGGCGAGTTTAACCCGGGCACGCATCCTGAT
>DASQKG010000415.1:0-4839 GCA_035630655.1 Pyrinomonadaceae bacterium | reverse complement strand
ATGGCGCCGCTCGACCCGGAAATGGCTGCCTGGCTGCACGCGGAGTTGCGTGCCAATGGAGTCGCCCTCCATCTAAACGATGCGGTTGCCTCGTTCGAACCGCCATCAGATGACGAACCCGCCCGCGCTTCCATCGTAGTGCTGAAAAGCCGTCAACGATTGCCCGCCGACTCTGTCGTGCTCGGGTTGGGCGTAAAACCTGAAATCGGTCTGGCAAAGGATGCCGGTTTGGAAATCGGTAAACTCGGGGGCATCCGAGTCAGCGAACACCTTCAGACCAGCGACCCCCACATTTGGGCTGTAGGCGACGCCATTGAGGTGCGCGATGGAGTCACGAACCAGTGGGCGCTGATTCCGTTGGCCGGTCCGGCGAATCGCCAGGGTCGCATTGCCGCCGACAATATCCTCGGCCGTTCGTCACGATACGAACACACCTGGGGGACGGCCATCCTGCGGTTGTTCAATCTCGCCGCCGGTTGCACCGGCGCAAATGAGAAATCCCTTCGACGTGCGGATATTCGATTTCAGGCGATTCATCTTCACCCCGGTTCTCACGCGGGCTACTACCCTGGAGCCGAACCCATCGCACTGAAAATTCTATTCACGCCCGACTCGGGTAAACTGCTCGGGGCCCAGGCCATCGGCCTTGAAGGGGTGGACAAACGCATCGACGTGCTGGCTACTGCGCTCAAGGCCGGCATGACCGTTCACGATTTGGCCGAACTGGAATTGGCGTACGCGCCGCCTTACGGATCGGCGAAAGACCCAGTCAACCTTGCCGGCATGGCCGCGGAAAACGTGCTGGCGGGTGACGTGGCGCTCGCTCAGTGGAACGAAGTTGCTTCGCTCGATCCCGGCACGACGCTGCTGTTGGATGTGCGCCGTGCCGACGAACGCGCGCAGGGATTTATTCCTGGTTCGATCCACATTCCGCTGGATGAGCTGCGCGAGCGCCTGACTGAGTTACCGCGCGAGCGCGAAATCATCGCTTATTGCCTGAGCGGCCAGCGTTCCTACAACGCAGCGCGCATCCTGAGCCAAAACGGCTTCCGCGTGCGCAACCTGACAGGAGCGTATCGCACCTGGAAAGCCACCCAACCAAATGGCGAGGGAAGCTGATATGGATCAGACCGCCAGGACTATCGTCACCCATAACGAAAAGGATCTTAGAAGATAGATTCATGGATCGCCGCGACTTCCTTTTTCTATTAGGCCTGTCCACCATCGCTGGAGCCACCGGATGCTCAGGGCGATCCGCCAGCTCGCGTCCGGCCGAGTTGTCGCCGCAGACCACACCAAGCGCTGGATTCGTGGCCGACGTCGAACTGGTCTTGACCGCGGCGCCCGACGAAGTGCCGGTGCTTCCCGGCAGGTCCACGCGCGTGTGGCGCTTCACGGGCCGCCTGATCAAAGGCCCGCCCGACACGCTCCAGACAATTCCCGGCTCTTACCTTGGGCCGGTCATTCGCCTGCGCCGCGGCCAGCGAGTCCGCGTCCGTATCGCCAACCAGCTCCCCGAAAGCTCGGTCGTCCACTGGCACGGCCTGGACGTTCCCGAGAGAGCCGACGGTCATCCACGCCTGGCGATCGCCAACGGTCGTGAGTACGTGGTTGAGTTTGAGGTTACCAATCGCGCGGGAACGTACTGGTACCACCCGCACCCGCATATGCGCACGGGCGCGCAGGTGTACCAGGGCCTGGCTGGTCTGCTCATCGTGCGAGACGCCGAAGAGGACGCGCTGGGGCTGCCCTCTGGCGATGCCGAACTCTTATGTGTGCTGCAGGATCGCCGGTTCGATGCACGCAACCAACTGGTCTTCCACGGCGGCAACATGATGGAGATGATGAACGGTTTTCTCGGCGACCGCGTGCTGGTGAACGGCCAGCCGCAGCCGACGACAGAGGTGGACGCCGCGTGGCACCGAGTCCGCTTGTTGAACGGGTCGAACGCGCGCATCTATAAGCTGGCATGGACCAATGATGTACAGATGACCGTGATTGGCGGCGACGGTGGCCTCCTGGAACACCCACTGAAGCAGCAAGTACTCACGCTGGCTCCTGGCCAACGCGCGGACCTTTTGCTGGATCTCAGCGCTCTTGCGGCCGGAACGGAAGTGCATCTCGACAGCCAGGCATTTGCCGAAGCTGACGCCGGCGTGGTCGG
Source organism: Pyrinomonadaceae bacterium (assembly GCA_035630655.1). Classification (GTDB taxonomy): domain Bacteria; phylum Acidobacteriota; class Blastocatellia; order Pyrinomonadales; family Pyrinomonadaceae; genus PSRF01. The sequence goes on along the minus strand of DASQKG010000415.1, from coordinate 2,675 downwards.
CATGGGTGGCATGAGGGGCGGTGGCATGGGCGGAGGAATGGGCGACCGCTCGAGCCTGCCGAATGGAGCACCGCTGCGCGTGATGACACTTCGCACACGCGCTCGGAAAGGCCCGGTCTTCCGCGTGCCCGAACGCCTGTCCTCGTTTGACGCGACCTGGTCCCCGCGCTCCGACGCAAAAATCCGAAGCGTCCCGTTGTCGTTTCAGCGAATGCAGTGGTTGCTCGGTGGCCGCACTTTTGGGATGGACGACGTTGCGCCGGAAGAGTCGGTTGCGGCCGGCTCGACCCAACTCTGGGAGTTCGCGAATCTGACGAACTCGATGGGAATGCAGGCCGCCCATCCCATTCATATGCATGGCCGCCAGTTTCGTGTAGTCGCGCGGACAGGCGCAGAGGTCACAAACGCGCTCCGTGCAGGAATCGTTGATGCCGGGGGGAGGGACACGGTGCTGGTACTGCCCGGAGAGACCGTTCGCGTGCAAGTGACATTCACAACTCATCCAGGGCTCTACCTCTACCACTGCCATATCCTCGAACACGAAGACATGGGGATGATGCGGAACTTCCAAGTGACCTAGCCGAAAATCGTCACAGGACAATCGGGTAGAAAGACCGGTGCAAAGTTCTAATCCAACTGAGGCCAGGTTTCTTCTGTCCTTTAGACTCGAGTGCCTCAGGCGTGCAACATCACTGACTTGGTCCAGGAGCTTATATCCTGGCATTTGCTGCGTAATAACCGAGCGGCGTATTACGGTGAAGTTGTGATATCTAGTTTACTCTCATTGTTGACCAAGTCGCTCAAGGAACCTATCATCGCGCCATGAGCCAGCAAGTAATCATCGAGGAACACGAGATGACGCCGGAAATGGCGCGACTGTTTGAACAAGGACGACGCAATCTGTTCTGGTTCAGCGAGAATGCCGAGCGGCTCGGAGTCTTCAAGCTTCATCGTGGTCGTTATGTGGCGGCTGCCGGTGGTGAACTGTTTGTTGCCGACACTCCGGAAGAAGTTAGACGCTTGGCCGAAGAGAAGCACCCCGACGAATTGGCTCACGTGCGCTACATCTTTCGCGAAAAGCGGAGCCGCATCTATGCGTGTCAACGGGACCCTGATGCCGCAGCCACATGGGCAGGCAGAGTTTCTATCGTCATAATTTCGTTGGCTTGGTGATGAAATGAGTACATCTCAAATTTCAGAAACTATGGTCGCTCCGGGAGTGGTCAGACGTTCGGATCGCGGCTTGTGTGTCGCTGGCCACAGAATCACTCTGTACTTGATTGAGGATTACCTGCGAGCAGGCTGGCCGCCGCATCTCCTACGACACTCGCTCCGTCTGAGTGACCAAGAGATGACAGAAGTGCTTGACTATCTTGCCGCCAACCGCTCCGAATTTGACCGAGAATATGAGCGGGTTGCGCGCGAAGCCACCGAGCGCGAGAAGTATTGGCGCGAGCAGCGGCGAAAGCGTCTGAAGGTAACGCGCCGCAAATTCACCCCTGAGCAGGCGGCGGCTTGGGCCCGGCTCAATGCGCTAAGGCGGCAAGGAAAGGCAGCATGATCTCCGTCATGCTCGACAACGACATTGCCGGGCACGGGGATCTTTTCGACGGGACATTGCACAGCACCGGCTGGGATGAATATCGACTCGTCAAGTTTATCACTATGCAAGAAGCCGGAATTGCGAGCGATGCGCCCGACAGTGAAGTGTGGCATTTTTGTCAGCAGCGAGGACTGATCCTTTTAACCGCAAATCGCAATCTCGACGACGAGAGTTCTCTTGAGCAAACACTGCGGGAAGACAACACACCTGAATCCCTGCCGATCATCACGGTCAGCGCACCGCAACGTATCGTCGAGCCGGAGTATCGTGAACGCTGCATGCATGCCCTGATCGGTATCGTCCTGGATCTCGACAACTGCCTGGGTGCTGCGAGGTTGTACATTCCGTGAGAGAAGTCGGCCTCATGAATCTCCTGCCGCATTCCTAGGAAATCAAATCTTAATCGCAAGTCGGAACTCGAAACCCGAAACTCGGAACTCGAAACTGTCTTGATTCCCGCTTCATCAGGGAGAAAGACCGGTGCTAAGTTCTAATCCAACTGCGGTCAGGTTTCTTCAGTCCTTAGACTCAAGTGTCTCAGGCGTGCCACATCATTGACCTTGGTCGAGGATTTTCGTTCTGGCATTTGCTGCCTGATACTCCATACCGGCGTATTATGGTGCAGTTGTGATATCTGATCAGTCATGTGGGCACTACATGATGTTATGAATAAGTACACCGCCTTCGATTCTGAACTACGCGTCTGTCGCAGATGCGAGTCCATCCTTGTTGCCATTTCAGTCGATCCCAGCGTTTCAACTGCCTGTGTCGAACCGCGCCCAATCGTGTCAGGCATTCGATCAAAACCAATTCTGTTAATCGGACAGGCTCCTGGAATGACTGAATATGAAACAAGGAAGCCATTCCAAGGGCCAGCAGGACAGAAGATCAGAGAGATATTTCGAGAGGCCGGGGTAGCCGACTTCGACGACAGTGCGCCAAGAAAAAGTAGGTAACTCAAGCAGCCCGCGGTAAGCGGAACTTAGGTTTGGGGAGCAACAGGTCTAAGCGAGCATTGAGCACGGCTACGCGGAGAGCGACAATAGCGTCACAACCAGGTTCGCCCCAGCGT
>DASQKG010000414.1:0-5959 GCA_035630655.1 Pyrinomonadaceae bacterium | reverse complement strand
ATGAATGCCTCTTTCCCAGGGTTGCCAAAGCGCAACCCTGGGCTGGAGCTAGCGAACGCTTTCAGCGTTATTCACTCGTACCTTCAGTTTTCACACACTCTCGGTAGCGCGGGATGCCTTAGGCTACTTAACTTAAATAGTGAGGCCTTTATTATGCTCGCTGCCTATGGCATCCCGCGCTACCGCGCGGGGTTCTGCAATTGATCAGCGAAACTGCATCAGTACCCTACCCAGCTTAGTTCGTGACTTAACACTAAGGTGTTACTAACTTGCCGACGCACCCAGGCGCGCGCGATGTCGATACCCTGATCAACGAATCCCGGCCGCGATTTCGTTGAATCGAATATCCGCCTCGAAGGCAGGTGAAGTTCTATTAGGTAACCCGGCCTCGAAGCCAGGTGAGTTACTTAGAGCAGAGCGACTTTCGTTCCTCGACTGGATTCTCACAGGAGCCGCTTTCTAAGGAGCCCCCTCGTTCCCCAAGATCAAGCCTTCCTGTATTAGTCTCGACTTACTAAGAATTACTGCTGGAACAATGACAATATCTTTTACAGATCGAGTTAAGGTGTGCAACCGACATTCTAGTCTCCGGCCTCGAAGGTGAAGCCGTCATTTCAATCTGAACAGCGAACCCAATTTCAGATTGGACGAACGCGGCACGCGCATGATGTCGGTTCTCAGTGAATCGGATTCAATCCAGAGACAGACGTTGTTCGATATTTGATTGTGCGGGTAGTGATCTACTTACCGTTCGAACCCCGAGGTAAGCTCTCGCATTGGTCTTCCAATCGCGCCGCCGCTGCTCGACCGACCAGCTTTAGGTGCTGCCCACTTCAATCCTCATCCCAACTCCTATTTCCAATCACGTCAGTAAGCATGAAGGGCAAAACGGTTAGGAGTTTTACCCTGAGATGTGGCGTATCACCTGCGAATGATTACGAGGCGCTTGTCAGCCCAAGCCGATTTCGTGAGTTTAACTATCACCAATGTCCGGTGCGTATTCACCGCTTTTCGCTGGCTTTTAATGCGATGGACCAGCAGTCCAGATAGCGTTCTATAGGCACCCCGGTGTCATTAGGACGCGACGGCATAGTTGCTGCACACGTTAGAAGCGGAAGAGTGATCAGAAATCAGTCTCTCTAATACTATCCGGCATCCGTCACGTAGGTCGCATATGTGTGTTAGCGCACAGACCTTTCCTGCCTCGATTGTTATACCGTCTTAGCTCCACTTAAGAGATTGCCTCTGGATATTGGGAACTGGTCACCAACCTCTTCCTGGACCGCCCCGTAATTATTCAGAGAGGCTGATGAAGAACACTCGCCCGTCTACAGCACGCCCACCTATAAAACTTAGGATCCTTGCTGCAGTTAATCTTTGGTGACGTGTGCTCTGAAACACACCCGTCGCCCTTCCACAGTTTCCGCCCCGTCTTAACCGCTCGACCAAATTCAAAAGGAACACCTATGCGTACGCTTATCTTTAATCTGTTCATCTCCACTTGTGTCTTCGCAACTGTGGCCCAGGCGCAAAGCCGTCCATCGCAGGATGTCCACAACCATGAGGGGTTGCACATGCCTGCAGTCGGCCGTAATCACGAGGCTGAAATTAAATCTGGCGAAAGAGATTTCCTCCTTCCGGGGGAAGGCTTCGCAAACAAAAAGACAATCATCGCGCAAAGTAGCCAAACGTCTACCAATGACATCGTTCCGGGTAGTTTTCCTGCCGAGAGTATTGTGCAATATAAGTCGTTCGCCTTCGGCACGACCTCCAATCTCCATGCGTTTAGCGGAAAGTACGTTAGCTACCTAATGGCCGACACGATGATCGGAGATAACGGTTTGTCGAGAGAGGAAATTCGCGAGCTAGTAGATCTAACCGACGTGCTCTACGCGCACATGGCCGAGATAGTTGGCGGTGAGCCAAGCGGCGATGGACTGTTGACGATAGCCTTGCTCAACCCGGGTCGAGACTTTGGCGCCAAAGGTTGGGTCGGCCAGAAGGGCGTAGAGCTCTACCCATCCTATGTGAACAAGAAGGATCTCCTCACGGGGAATGTTTCCAACGCTGTAATTCATGAGATGTCCCACAACTTTGATATCTATAACGCCTACATCAGCCATGAGGGGAACAATTATCATGCGTGGACTGCGTTTCTGATTCCCTACGCTCAATACTATACCCAGGCGGGTGCCTCCCGACAGGGCCAGGTTGTAAATCCTAATGCGTTGCTGGCTCAAACGATCGATGTTGACATGGATCCGTGGGACGCTGCGGGTACGAGTGTTACTTGGAACGACTGCGTCAAGAGCGGCGGTGGTTGTTGGGATAAGGAAATATATGCGAATGAAACGTGGGCTGGAATTGTCTTGCGTTATGCGCGCCTGCATGGCGCTTTTGCAACCAAGCAAGCCTTTCGTTTCGTCAGTAACCATAAATTAACCCATCCAACGCCACCAGCGACGGCCGAAGCAAAGAACGATGTTCTAGTTCTGGCGTTCGCCGCCGGTGCCGGAGCAGACGTTACATGTGAACTCAACGTTTGGAACTGGCCTGTTTCTGCAAACGCGGCCAAGCAGATCAAAACTGATTTTCCCAACCAAAACCGGTTCTGTGGGGATGCAGACAATGATGGCTATAGCCCTGCACTTGGCGATCGTAACGACTTCGATGCATCAATTCGACCAGGCATGACTGAGACAGTCAACGGACTTGACGACGACTGCGATGGTATTGTTGACGATGTTGTTCTAAACGAAGTTGAAGACGTTCCTGCTGATCCTTATACAGCGAGGCAGGTGACGATACCGAGTCACATAGTGGGCCATACTGCCTCCATGAGTGATAGTGACAGCTACCAGATAGATATCGACACGCCACGCTCGATCAATATTTGGGCAAAAGGCATTGGGAAAAGTTTTACTGGTTGGTTTGAACTTCGTTATGCGAGCGATCCGGACACGACACAGTTTAGCTACCTATCTTCCGGATCTCCGGCAGGCAGTGTTGTTCCGCTTGACCGAGCCGGTACCTGGATTGTTACTGTGAGGCCGTGGGCCGGTGCAAACGAGGAGTACGAAGTATTCTTAAGCGAAGTGGATCCAATGCCAGCCTTACAATTACGCCCAGTAGCAACGTCTAAAGCTGGTTCGGTTTTTGTCAACGTCGTGACCGACCAACGCTCCCTTAAGGAATTTTCGCCAACTAAGGTGAGATTATGGGCTGAAGGATTGGGCTTTATTGCTGAACAACGCTTCGAGCCGACCACGATGTTCAAACTTAAGCTGCCAACCACCGCTGACATCCGACTCCGCGCGCAGCTTTTAGTTGAAGATTCTCCAGTGTCGACAGCGACAAAAACTGTGACGACTGGCCGGCAGAAAACGCAGCCTCCCGCCGACATCTTTCTCGTAAGAATCGACCGATAGATCTGTTAGCGGTTCGGTCTGCCTCGCGACAAAAAAACCCTGTCACTGACTGTTGACGTTTTCAGAGCGGGATTTGACGGGTCTTCAGAAGTCGGACCTAAACTGCCAAAGCGCTCTTGCGAAATCTCGAGTTGACTCATATCCTCGCAAGCCAATTACCAATTGGAAAGAGGACGAATGGAGGTATTTCACAAACTCGGTTCGCTGGTCGAAGCCCAATGGAAAGCGGAGAACTATAGTGAGCCAGCCTTCCCAGAGATTGCTAAACATGCATTGACCGAGGCCGATTTACCGGCCAAGGTCGATCCCTGGGACATCATCCGTTGGGTGCATTCTGCGACGACACTTCCGGAGCAACAGGACGTCGAAGGTCGCTTCGGGAATCCGCCGATCACTCTTTTTTCAGGCGCCAGATTTTACATCGACATTTACTTCTGGCTTGACGGCACCACCACGATTCACCAGCATGCGTTCACCGGAGCCTTTCAGGTTTTGCTCGGTTCAAGCATTCATAGCCGCTACTCATTTCGCGAAGACAAGATCATCAATGAGCATTTCTCGGTGGGTGAAATCTCGTTGGAAGAAGTGAAATTGTTAGAGGTGAACGACGTAAGAACGATCCGGCCTGGCCGAAACTTTATTCATTCGCTGTTTCATCTGGAGCGGCCATCAGCAACCATCACCATCAGAACGTCACACACGCCTTCTGCCGCCGTGCAGTACGACTATCGCAAGCCTCATTTCGCTTTGAATCCTTTCTTCAAAAATGCTGTATTAACGAAGAAGCTGCAAACTGTCGCCTTGCTGCTCGGTATGAAACACCCGCAAGCCGACACACTGATTGGCGATTTGGTATGTGCTTCAGATTTTCATACCGCTTACTACGTGCTAACGCAGAGTTTCAATTACCTTCAGAGCAATGAAATGGACTCGCTGTTCGGTCTCTCAACCAGTAAGGATCGCTTTAAGACGGTTCTTCAACGATGTAAAGAAGTCCATGGCGAGCTGACTGATTTGGTTCTGCCTGTTTTGGAAGAACAGGAGCGACAGACGAGCATCATTCTACGCCGCAGCACCATTACGAGTGACGAACATCGCTTCTTCCTGGCTCTGCTCCTGAATATCTCAAGCCGCGATAAAGTTTTAGAGTTAGTGAAACAGCGCAATCCGGATCAGGATCCAGTAGATACCGTTCTTGACTGGGTGGAAGAACTGGGGCTGACTAGGGTGTTAGGGTCGAACGAAAACGCCTTGGGGATGTCCGAGTTTAACGACTCCTATGTTTTCGTGCTTGAGTGCTTGCTTCGTGGTCTGAGCGGGGAGGCGATCAATCAGAGAGCGTTAGCGGAATACCCATCTGCCAGTGCCGATCAACTCATACCGACTATTCCTGCGCTTACCCAGGACCTGAAAGATTGCACTCTGTTTAAATCACTGCTAGAGCGCTGAATCTACTCGTCCGCCTACAGCAGATTGAGGGCGTTCTTGTCGGGGGTCGTTCCAGTTGTGCAAAGGGAAGGCACTGAACGCTCTAAAACACTTCAGCCGCCGATATGACTGGCGGCTGAAGTGTTGACTTGTAAAAACCTTGCTTTCGGTTACTACTGGCAGATCTTCTCGGAGGAGGATTACAGCCGCCTCGCGCTTATGCAGTTTAAGCCCACGCGCCAAAGTTAGGTACAAGACTTGGAGCTGGGAGTCGTGTTACAGGGGCCACCCTGGACGCACGAGCCCGAGGCACACTCGTTATCGTTCTGGCAACAAGAACCCGAAGGTAAGCCACTCGCCAAGCCTGCGCGCGTCGGAGCGGCTATCGACATGATTAACGGCAAGGTTGCAGCAGCCATGCCGAGAGAACGAATCAACTGGCGGCGATTCACCCCAAGGAACACGGTCGGCGTCACCGGAGCATTCTCGAGCAAGTCAAACTTTTCAAGTTGATCCAAAGCCAGCCAGACTACTCGCTCGTCAACTGGCGCACCCAATTCCTCGGCGAGTGAGGTCTGCATTTCAGTGACCGATTTCTTGCCGTCGCAATTCTTCCACACCAGCGCCGCGGTCTGGTTCAGGCAATGCGCCTTGTCACGTTCCAGATCGTAGATCAATACCTCGTCGGGCAACTCTTTGACGATCAGTTTTTCTTGGCGGGCTCTTGGCAGTGTGGAGACGGGAAGGTTCTTCATAATGGAACACCTTTCTAAAGTGAAAGCGGCAAAAATATCGTCGTGACGAAGGGGGTGGAGTTCATCACGCTTTGAATTTCCTAGCTTTGAGATGTGAAACCTACACGACTATTGCCAAAAGATCAATCGTTTTGGAGCCCGGATCATTCTTAGCGTTTTACAATGTTATCAATTAATCGGTCCGAAGTCTCCTACACCAGGAGAGTCCAGTGCGCCAAGAAAAAGTAGGTAACTCAAGCAGCCCGCGGTAAGCGGAACTTAGGTTTCGGGAGCAACAGGTCTAAGCGAGCATTGAGCACGGCTACGCGGAGAGCGACAATAGCGTCACAACCAGGTTCGCCCCAGCGT
>DASQKG010000413.1:0-19969 GCA_035630655.1 Pyrinomonadaceae bacterium | reverse complement strand
GTGGCGGGGTAGCTCAGATGGTTAGAGCGTGGGATTCATAACCCCAAGGTCGGCGGTTCGATCCCGCCCCCCGCTACCAATCTTCTCCTGCCTTTTCAATCACTTACACAACAGCGGCAGATTGCAGGAAGCGCTGCTGCCTCCCATTTTGCCGAGGATTTCGACGATAGCTGGTTGTAACAAGCCACTGCTTCCATCGCTCGTTCCATTTCCTCGGGTGAAGCATGAGTGTAGTCGCCGGTTATGCTCGCTGAGCTATGACCGAGAATGTCACGTCGTACATGCTCGGGAACTCCAATACTTGCAGTTCATCATCAGTACCCGGCACCAAGATCTCCTTTCTGACAGGAAAGCCGACCCCCGCAAGGCGATTGATGGAGTCGTTTATCAGGATGAGACGCGCGATGCGGCTGGCGTCTTTCTTCAGGGTAGTTTGCCACTTGGGAGAAAGGAGCATATGAATCACCACGACCGATGCGCGTTGAGGCCACTAACGAGCGTGGTAAAACAACAGCCAGCGAGTTCACCTATGGGAAATGTTTACAACCAAGTATTAGAAGTAAGGAATTTCGATTACAACTCCGGGCCGCTTCTACGCCGGACCACTACGCAATATCAGAACAGCACAACGTACACCTCTCGGCATATTTTTAGCTTGCCGCTCACTGTGGAAGTATTTGCCGGCGACGGGCTCAGGGTTTCCAGAACAGATTATCAATACGACGGCCAGACGTTAACGGCCAGACCAGACGTGGTCCAACATTACCAGGCCTACAATCCTCATGCTGATGCGGAAGGGCACTGCGCCTTGGAACCAGACTGGAGCGATCCTGACTGTAGCAGTCCGTGCGGGCCTGATTTGATGGGCTGCGACGGCATTTGCCAGCAGATCTTTGTTTGCCCTTATGACCCGCGACAGACGCCCGCGGCAACGTCACCCAAGTCACCACCTACGCCAATGCCGCCACGGAGCCGGCCACGTCACCTATTGTGGAAACTCGGCGCTACGACATAACCGGAAACCTTGTGACAGCGAGCAGTTCATGCTGCGAACAGACCAGCATCAATTACACGGTGGACACGCAATATGCGTATCCACTCTCGCAGACGCGCGGCTCCGAGACCGATCCTCTGGCGCAACTGACGACCAGTGCGACTTACGACTTCAACACAGGCCTCGTGCGTTCGGCAATGGATGCCAACGGCAAGGAGTCGGAAACGAGAGTCGCTCACAGGTCCCGGCGCATTTCCAGCGGTGCGGTGAGTCTTGCGGAGAAGTAGTTCGCATGGGCTGGCCCAACTACCGAGTAGGGGTGCCAATCTAATGTAAGGTCATCTGATATCGTTTGTTAGTAAAAGACGCCAGTCCAGATAGGTTCGGACTCGCTCCCCCTGTTCCTTGCTCGTCATTTCCGCAGAGGCGCCGAAGAAGTCCCCCAACAGCAATCATGAGTCGTAGCGGGTCAATGGGTGTCAGCAAAGGTCGGCGGGCTTGGTCCCTGTAGATCGGTTGCGCTGACGGTAACGCCGACAACATGTCCCAAGTCTACCTGTTGGCCCGGTTGCGGGACTTGATTGACGATTACTCCCGGTTCGAGATGCAGATCGGACCTGGTTGCCAGGACCTGAATTTTCAAATTTGAAGAACGGAGTGTGGCGTCGGCGGTCTCGTATTTGAGTCCTTTGATGGAGGGCACGCGAGTTTGTGCTAGCCTTGAGTTACGACGGTGTTGGACGGAAATGGCTAGCCCGGTGAGTGCAATAGCCGGTAAGATTACGAAGACGATGAAAGTCGTGATCGCAAGAGTTGTGATCAGTAGTTGTTTTTTTCCTCGCATGCAATAGCCAACGAGCAGTCCCAGTGAAAATCTCATGTATGCTCCTGTTCTTATGGTTCTTTGATCGCCGGTAGCGCTTTCCGCTCCTATTTTCTGGCTGCACTGCTTTCATATTTCAAGAACATGCGGCACGCCCTCCACGCTGGCTCCGATGGGGGCTGTGAGTCGCTCTTGATTATCGAGAAGATCGAATTCCTGGGTTGTGGGCTCTCTGCCTGAATGATAACGAAGTACAGTGGGTGAGGATCCGTCATTAAAACGATCTGTTTCCGGGCGTTGTTGTTCTAGTTGATCCAAGATGGACCCTGGTTTGAGTTGGCCTCGACTGGCGCTCATGTTGTACGTCCAAATGGGCGCCAAGAGTGCGATTGCCGGCAAGATCATATAGACAATGAACGCTACGGTCGCAAGGACTGTCATTAGTAGTTTTTTTTTGCCTCGCATGCTGTAGCCAACGAGTAGGCCAAGTAAAAATCTCATTTGTTCTGCTCCTGTGGGATCTGTTTTTATGATCGCAGGTTTCGCTGTCCGCCCCTTTTTCGGTTAGTGGTTTTGGCGGGATTTACGCAGGGCATAGCAAGTGAGGGGTGGACGATTCTTGTGCGTACGGCAGAGCGAAAGATCAGAATTAGGTTTCAGGAAGCGGGGTGGGCCAATAAGAGGCCAACCCAAATTTCGAGTGTGTGTAAGCTCTTTATCGATGCAATCTAGGGGTAATTGCCCACTTACTGAGCCCAGCGGGCACTATTTTTAAGTAAGTTTAACCTACAACACAACTTGCTTTCTTTTCAAGCGCTTAGGAGTGGACGAAGTTGTTCTCTTTATTCCCGGTGTTCCCTCAATTCCTGCAAAAGTCCCCAAGAAGTCCCCAACGGCACTCATGCGCTGGTTAGCAAGTATACGGCCTCGGTCGGTTGGATCTTAAACGACTCTTCGCCGATCAATTACAAAAAAGTTAGGCCGGTTGCGTACCCAGTTTTGGCTCGTGGGTCACCGTTCCGAGCTTGCTGAAGACATTCAGAAGAACCACTTCCGATTCAATACCCAATGAATGCTCATCTGCACTGTTTAAGCCATCGACGTTGGGTAACCCCCAACTCAAACCTAGGACAAAATTATCACCCTGTCAGGCAACGCGGTTCTCTTAATAGATCGCATCATTACCTCTGCTCAGTTAGGATAATAATATCCCACCACCTTTTTTCATGGTTGGTCCAAAGCAAGAATCCCCAAGTTAATAAGCACTCGACAACTGATCTATCTGGCACCGGAGTTGCTCTTTGGACCAGCGCTTGAAGGCCAACGGAGAACTTTATCAACCGTGGCATGTATAGAGGTCATCAGGTTCAGGCTGAACAGTTTGCTGCGCGGCCATTAAATGGACGTAAGTCCGCGCGCGGCAAAGAAGTAATTTGAAAGCAGGCAGAGAAATATCTTGAGGGACGCTTCATCGAGAGTAGTGGTTAGTGCCTGCACCCACAAAATGTTGAGAAGTCCAACATCTCTGGTAGGACTTCTAATAGACCTAACCCCTAATCAATAAGGAGAAAACAATGTCAGATATAGACATCATTCGCGCATGGAAGGACGAGGAGTACCTAAGGAGCCTGACTGACGCCGAGCGGGCCACGTTGCCGGAGAACCCGGCGGGTAGGATCGAATTATCTGATGCCGATCTCGGTAGCGTGGCGGGCGGGACTTTAGAGGCGGTTGCTCCAGTGGATGGTACTGCATCGGGATGGACGCTTGGCTGTTGCACGAGTGTCATATTCGAATGTGGATTCTCATGGAAGCTGGGTACCTACGGCTGCTGCGCATCGTATTAAGGCGGCTTTGATGTAATTGCGAGATCCATGGGCTCTCAACGGCTACGCCTATCTGGCACTGGATTGCTTTCTTAGCCCGTGCTTTGAAGCCAGCGGGTAACTTTCCCAACCGCTGGTTGTCTTGAAACGCCTTCGGCTCTTTGTAAACCAAACCCGAGTTTAGGAGAACAACTATGTCAAACATAGACATCATTCGCGCCTGGAAGGATGAGGCATATCGGCAGAGCCTAACCGATGCCGAGCGGGCCATGTTGCCTGAGAACCCGGCAGGTAGGATTGAACTCACGGATTCCGATCTCGGCTCCGTCGCCGGCGGAACCGACGTTATGACTGAACTGCAGCGCACTGGATCGGGACTAACGTTTGGCTGTTGCAGCAGTGTCATAAACGAATGCGGATTCTCATGGTATCTCGGTACCTACGGTTGCTGCCCGATATCTTCTGACATGCAGTGTTAGTCGGGCGGCTTCGTAAAACCGTCGAGTGCCCCTAAGAAGTTCAGCCATAGTTCACAACTCCAAGGACAAAATCAGTGCTGCAAGTAGCCACCCAAGACCCGGCATGGTGTCACGCCATCACTCTAACTGAGCGTTTGGAATTGCTTCGCTCGGAGCATTCCAGAAGCGACGATTTTCAATTCAATAACGACCTGGCTGACCAGCGCTTGCGGAGGTGGCGGTCACAAACTCCTTTTGCGGCAGAGAGTTCGTTTACCAAGCGCCTCGCCGCCGATGAGATGACCAACGAGGAGTTCCTCCGGCTGCTAGGAGAATCGGTCGAAGCAATCCAAAACCGTTTGGCCGATCCTCCAAAATGGTTGACCGAGATCTCTCAAGCTTATTCGCGTTCGGTCGTGTCCGACGGATCCTTAACGATCCCGACCTCGCTTGGGGGTCAAGGCGTGCTCGGATTTCTAGGCTTGATCGAGCCACTCATCCGTCGGGCTCACGAGGGCTTACATGAAGGCGTGCAGGCATTAGTTGAGACGTACCGAACTCTGCCATTCGATCCGGAAAAGGTTGAGGCAATATTTCTGTCCAATCTGCCGAAGGCTTTACTCATGTTGTTGAGCCGAACTATGGCGCTCGAAGTGAATGTAGCTCGGCTGCAGGGTTTGCTTGAGGGGGAAACACCCGAGGGCCGCTTTGAAAGTTTCATCGCACGTTTACAGCAACCCGAAATAGCGCTTGCCATCATGCGAGAGTATCCAGTTCTAGCCCGCCAGCTCGTCATCCGTATCAATAACTGGCTAGATGTGACACTTGAATTCCTTCAGCGGCTTTGTGCTGATTGGGATGACATCCGCGCAACTCTCAGTCCTGGGCGCGATCCGGGCCTCCTGGTAGAGGCGGATGGCAGCGTGAGTGACTCGCATCGGGGCGGGCACTCTGTTTTCATCGCTACGTTCAGCTCAGGTTTTCAGGTGGTCTACAAGCCCAAATCTCTGGCCATCGACGTGCACTTGCAGGAACTGCTGCGATGGTTAAACGACCGCGGCGAGCATGCTTCATTTCGCACCTTCAAGGTCATCGACCGAAGTGCATATGGCTGGACCGAATTCGTTGCCGCACAGGATTGTAAGTCGGCAGATGAGCTGAAGCGTTTTTATGAGCGGCAGGGGGGCTATCTCGCGTTGCTCTACGCGCTGGAGGCAACGGATTTCCATTGCGAGAATTTGATAGCAGCAGGTGAGCATCCGACTCTGATCGATCTCGAATCGCTCTTTCACGCACGTACTGAGGACCTCGACGCAATCGACGCCGGCCAACTGGCCCACCGCTCAATGGGCCATTCTGTTTTACGAGTCGGACTAATGCCGCAGCATATCAAGTTTAACGACCGGGAGCAGGGGGTTGACTTAAGTGGTATCGGCGGCGCGGCGGGCCAACTTACGCCGCAAGGCATTCCCCAATGGGAGGACCTGGGAACAGATCAGGTGCACCTGATTCGGAAGCGTATAGCGATGCCGGGCGGCAAGAATCGTCCATCCCTCAACGGCGCGGAAGTCAATCCTTTGAATTATTGTGAAGACATCAAAAAGGGTTTTACCAACATTTACTGCCTGTTGATGCGACACCGCGAAGAGCTTTTAGCGGACGATGGTCCGCTGTCGCGCTTTGCTACGGATGAAGTGCGCTATATCGTTCGTCCCACCAGAACCTACGCTTTACTGCTGCATGAGAGCTTTCACCCGGACGTGTTGCGTAATGCGCTAGATCGCGACCGTCTTTTCGATCATCTCTGGGTCGGTGGCGAGCAACATCCATACCTTTCGAAAATCATTTCCGCCGAACTTGAAGCTTTGCAGATCGGCGACATCCCGATATTCACAACGCGTCCCGATTCGCGTGACATCTGGACCAGCTCAAATCAGCGCATCCCGAACTTTCTTGACATGTCCGGCCTCGCACTGGTGCAGCGTCGCATACAACAGCTAAACACGGCCGATCTTGAGCGACAGTTGTGGTTTATCAACGCTTCACTCGTAACACTATCAATAGATACAGATGGGGCGCGCTGGGGAACATACGATGTGGTTGAGCCAGAAGCGCAGGCAACTCGTGAGCAATTAGTCGCGGCGGCTTGCGCTGTCGGCGACCGCCTGGAATCGCTCGCACTGATCAATGACTCAGAAGTCTCGTGGATCGGTGTGGCGCTAGTGAATGAAAAACATTGGTCGCTCTTGCCGATGGGTGGTGATTTGTACAACGGCCTACCAGGCGTGGCGATGTTTTTGGCATACCTTGGCGCGACCACCGGCGAAGAACGTTACACCAAACTGGCGCAAGCCACTGTGACAACGATCCGTGACAGCGTCGAACACCAGAGAACAATCACGAGATCAGTTGGAGGATTTGATGGACTGGGTGGTTGGATCTATGTCCTCACACATCTGGGTACGCTGTGGAACCAACCCGAACTGCTCGCCGAAGCCGAATCGTTCGTCGAACTGTTGCCGCCACTAATAGAACGGGATGAGCAGCTTGACATCATCAGCGGGGCGGCGGGCTGCCTCGTCGCATTAATTGGTTTGCAAAGCAGTATTCCTTCTGAGCGTACGCTGGCGACGGCGATCCAGTGTGGGGATCATCTACTCGAGCGTGCTCAAAAAATGGAACAGGGAATCGGCTGGCGAACACCAATGACAGGAACAAAACCGCTGGCCGGATTCTCGCACGGTACAGCCGGAATAGCTTATGCGCTGCTGTCGTTAGCAGCCGTGAGCGGTGAAGAAAGGTTTCGAGACGCAGCTCTCGAGGCCATCGCATACGAACGCAGTATTTTTTCACCGGCATTCGGTAACTGGCCTGATTTGCGCACGGCTGAGGGCATCGTGCCTGCGGAGAACGATGACGCCCAGCAACATTCGATGTTTGCCTGGTGTCATGGCGCGCCTGGTGTCGCACTGGCTCGCCTATGTTCGCTTCCGCATATTGATGATCAGTCACTCCGCGAAGAGATTGATGTCGCTTTAAAGGCGACTCTCGCCAACGGGTTCGGGCGTAACCACTCACTCTGTCATGGCGATCTGGGTAATCTTGAGCCGATATTGCGTGCAAGCAAAACACTTGACGAACCGCAATGGTCCTCTGAAGTAAAACGGATGGCATCAATCGTTTTGCAGAGTATCGATAAGCATGGATGGTTATGTGGTATCCCGCTCGGAGTCGAGTCGCCGGGATTGATGACGGGGCTAGCGGGTATCGGTTATGGATTGCTGAGGTTGGCGGAGCCACAGCGTACTCCCTCTGTACTAGTGCTCGATCCGCCCGCATGCTCAACCGGTTTTCCAGAAGCGATTCCCAGGCATCTGGGTTCAACTGAAGTTTTACCATGACACTGATTGAAACTTTCATTCTCGCACTGAAAGCCGTCTGGACGCATAAGCTGCGTTCAGCATTGACACTGTTGGGCATGATTATCGGAGTCATGGCCGTGGTTGTGGTCGTCTCCCTGATTGAAGGGTTCAACGTCTATGTTGATGAAAAGATAGTCGGTATCGGGTCGAAGTCCTTTACTGTTTTTCGTTTTGACGTCTTTAAGGATTTCAAAGACACCGATGCGCTAATGGCCGCGCAGCGCCGCAACAAGAATTTGTCTTTGGGAGACTTTGAATACCTTAGAGCCCATTCGATGTTAACCGCTGATCTTGGCGCCAAGGCCACTCCCACGACTTCACAAATCAAACGAGGCATGCAGACACTCGAAGACGTTCCGGTGGACGGCGCCACAGCGAATATCGCCGACATTGAAAATGCTCAGGTTGAGGATGGGCGTTACTTCACCGAAAGTGAAAACAATAACACTGCTCGGGTGGCATACATTGGAGCTGGTATTGCAGAGAAGCTCCTCCCGCCAGGCGCCGCGCTTGGGGCTGAACTAATGATCGCTGGAATACCCTTCCGCGTGATCGGGATTGCGGTCGCTAAAGGCGCTGTGTTCGGTATGCCGCAGGACACGTTTATTACAATCCCCTTAAAGACTTATGCCAGAAACTTCGGTCCTCTTATTCGCCAGCGTGCACTGTATTTTGTCGGAACCGCAAAAGTGGATGCTCAGTTTGCTGATGCGGTCGAGGAAGTGCGTTTCCTGATGCGCACCCGACGAGGCCTGGCCGCGTCGGAGAAGGATACCTTCGGCATTCTTACACCCGATGCCATTACCGGCCTGCGCGATCGTATCTTCGGGCCGATCTTTATTGTCGCTATCGCCGTGCCCTCAATCGCGCTCATCGTTGGAGGCATCGTGATCATGAACATCATGCTGGTGTCGGTTACTGAGCGCACCAAAGAGATCGGCATTCGCAGAGCGCTGGGGGCGCGCCGAAAAGACATTCTCAAGCAGTTCTTAGTGGAGGCGATTGTGCTCTCGATGCTCGGTGGTGCGATAGGTGTATTTGGGGCCTGGGGGACCGGGCAGGTTGTGACAGCTCTGGTCTTCCCGACCTATCTCTCCATCGCGGCGATCGTTGCCGCCGTCAGCAGCTCAAGCGTGGTGGGACTTCTTTCGGGAATATTCCCGGCCTGGAAAGCCGCGCGGCTCAATCCGATTGAGGCTTTGAGAATGGAGTAGAAATTTTATTGCCGCCGCGTTAGCGCTTCTACTCTTAATTTAGGTCGAGCGAGTGTTAGAGGGTTTATGCGACACGATATCTACGAGAATCTAAAAATAGGGCTTACAACTTTAGCTACGCATAAGCTTCGTTCATTTCTTACCGTCATTGGTGTGGTGCTCGGCGTGTGGACGGTGATGGCGATCGCCTCAATCATCAGTGGAATAGATGTAGCCGTTAAGCAGGAAATCGAGTCGTGGGGCACACGCACTATCATGGTTAGCAGGTTCGAACCGGGCATTCATGTTGGTCGTCGCTCCCGCGAAGAGCGAGCGCGCAGAGAATTGACTTACGACGATGCCGTCGCAATCGGAAAATTGCCCGCCGTCGAAACCGCTGTACCGTCTGTCGACATTACGAACAGCTTCGGTGGACGCAAAATCATCGTCAAGGCCGGCGGTCGCAGTTCCGCGGCCGTGAGGCTGGAGGGCACGCTGTCGGAATTCGAGCGAACTGGTACCAGGATCATTTCCGAGGGACGTTACTTCACCAGCTTCGAGAACGACACCAACCAGCAGGTGTGCATGATTGGTTCAACCGTAGCCGACAGTTTTTTTCAATTCGGTTCGCCGCTAGACAGCACAGTTGATATTGACGGCCAGAAGTTTCGCGTGGTGGGTATTCTTGAGAAGCGAGCACAATTCCTCGGCGGCAGCGTTAGTCAGGATTCGAACAACATCATCTATATTCCCTACCGCGTCGCTCTTAAGATGAAGCCCAACGCCGAAGGCGTTTCGATTGTCGTAGTGGCTCGCCAGAACATGATGGATGAGGCGAGGGATCAAATCTCAGACCTTCTCCGTGTTCGTCGCCAGGTCGAATACGATCAACCTGACAACTTTGCGCTCTCAACTGCCGAATCAGCTATCAGCCATTTTCGCTCCATAACAGCGGGTGTCGCCATCGGAATGGTGGTGATTTCCTCCGTCGGCTTGCTGGTCGGCGGGATCGGCGTGATGAATATCATGCTCGTATCAGTGACTGAAAGAACCCGCGAGATCGGTTTACGGAAAGCCATCGGTGCGCGCCGACGCGATATCCTCTGGCAGTTTCTAATTGAGGCAATGACATTGACTGGAGCGGGCGGTCTCATCGGGCTGGTGGCTGGGTTGCTAACCACGATGTTGATTCGCTTGTTCATTCCCTCTTATGTGCCGTTATGGGCGCCGATTGCGGGTTTGGTGATCAGCATGGGCATCGGTCTCATATTTGGGCTGTGGCCTGCATTGAAGGCGGCGCGTCTTAATCCGATCGCTGCATTGCGGTATGAATAGCGACGGAGCAGTGTTTCACTTGCTTGATGTCGCGAGGAAGGCTGGCGCTAAGCCGCCGGCAAGGAGACGTGATGAAAAACGATGGGCAACGATCGATCTTTCGGGTTGAGGCTATCCGGCGTTACGCGCAAGGCGCAGACGAAGCTGTCCTGCCACAGTTTACCTCTCCGCGAATCATAAGGTTGCTATGGGTCATGATCGGGTTGTTGCTTGCCGGAGGGCTGCTCCTCTGGGTCATGCGAATTCCCATCTATGCTTCGGCGGTCGCAGTACCTATGTCAACGGAATATTCGTCCTACGTCAGCCCCGTAGTCTTCACCTCGACCGCCAATAATCAAAAGCTGGTGGCCATATTCCTACCAAGCAGCAACCTCTCCCGATTGCGTGTTGGACAAAGAGTGTTCTGGAACTTTAGTAACACAGGCCAGCGCGTCAGCCGCTTCATTGTGGATATTCAAGCGGAAGTTATCAGCCCTGATTCGCTGCGGCAAAACTTCGGCCTTCGAGGGCAGGCGGCCCTGGAATTCAGTGAGCCTGTTGTCGTTGCGTTCGTTAATTTAGAGCCCGTTCCTGGTGATTTACCCGCCTCTGCCTACGCGGGCAGCATGTATCAAGCCGATGTGGAGGTTGGGACCAGACGAGTCATCTCCCTTTTGCCGATCGTCGGCCGATTCTTTGGGGACTAGTTGTGTACCGGACCAGGTCAATTCAAATAGTGCATCTGTGGTTGAGATTGATTCGGGGGTTTTTCTTCCGGCTCTCTGACCGTTTCCGGCGTCGTCGGATAACAGTTGCTTGTCAGATGAGCGCGATGGAGTGTGGGGCCGCCTGTCTGAGCATGATTCTCAGTTACCACGGACGCAAAACGAGAGTAGTCGAATGTCGTACGGAGCTTGGTGTGGGCCGCGACGGCGTTACCGGACTTACCATCGCCAAGGCAGCACGCTCTCACGGATTGCGGGTTAGCGCTTACTCGATCAATCCAGATGAATTTAAGTTCGTCCAACTCCCGGCGATTATTCACTGGGAGTTTAACCACTTTGTAGTAGTCGAGAAGTGGTCGCCAGGCAAAGTTGACGTCATAGATCCAGCAGTCGGCCGGTTCCGGCTGACGACAGAAGAGTTCGATGCCGGCTTTACAGGTGTCGTACTAATGTTCCAGCCAGGCGTGGACTTCCAAATGGCGGGTACCACTGCGCGGCCTTTATGGCGCAGATATCTTTTGAAATACATCCTGCAATCTCCTAAATTGCTGCTCCAGATCATCGGCGCCTCGTTGCTGCTCCAGGCTCTGGGTCTGGCGTTTCCGTTATTCACCAAAGTTGTAGTGGACTACATTCTCCCGTTTCAGATTCGAGACGTTCTAACCATCTGCGGCATCGGGATGGTCCTGCTTGTCACCGCGCAGATGGTGACCAGTTATGTGCGCGGGGCGCTCTTGCTCTACGTGCAAGCGCAGCTTGATTCGCGGATGATGCTGGATTTTTTCGAGCATTTGCTCTCGCTTCCATTTAGATTTTTCCAGCAACGGTCGAGCGGCGACCTCTTGATGCGTTTGGGAAGCAACGCGTTGATTCGTGAGCTGTTAACCACCCAGACTCTATCTGTCGTGCTCGACGGCTCACTCGTGCTTATCTATCTAACCATTATTCTGACCCAGGCCTCGATGTTTGGTTTTATCGTGCTGGGTATCGGCATTCTCCAAGTCACACTGCTGGTTGCTACAACGCGACGAGTCCAGAGGCTCATGCAAAGCGATTTATCAGCTCAATCGAAGTCTCAAAGTTATCTTGTTGAGGCGCTCACCAGAATTGAAACCATTAAATCGTCCGGGGCTGAGGATCGCGCGCTTAATCATTGGTCTAATCTATTCTTCAATCAAATAAACATTTCACTTCAACGAGGCCATGTTTCAATATTGATCGATACCGGAATGATGACGCTGCGTATTCTTTCACCCCTTATCTTGTTGTGGTTCGGAGTTTATCGTGTGCTTGATGGCACTATGAGTCTGGGGACGATGCTGGCACTGAATGCGCTGGCCGCTGCTTTCCTGTCACCGCTCTCGTCGCTCGTGTCCAACGGACAGCGCCTGCAGTTGGTTCGTTCTCATCTCGAAAGGGTGGCCGACGTCTTAGAGGCGGAACCCGAGCAGGCAACGAATGTGACGCGAGATGCAGCCCCACTGGCCGGCAAGATTGAGTTGAAGCAAGTCAGCTTTCGTTATGACCCGAACGCTCCGGAGGTGCTTAGGAACATTTCGGTGAGCATCGAGCCCGGACAGAAAATCGCATTGGTTGGCCGCACCGGCTCGGGCAAAAGCACCCTCGGCAAGCTTCTCCTCGGTCTTTACGCGCCCACCGAGGGAGAGATCACGTATGACGACGTGCCTCTCCAATCAATGAATTGTCGCGCCCTGCGAAGTCAATTCGGTGTCGTGCTGCAGGAGCCCTTATTGTTTAGCGGTTCCATTCGCCAAAATATTGCCTTCAACGACTCCGCGCTCTCGCTCGAGCGGGTAAAGGAGGCGGCACGCCTGGCCGCCATACACGACGAGATAGCGGAAATGCCGATGGGTTATGAGACGCCAGTTTCAGAGGGTAATGCCGGCTTGGCAGGCGGACAGCGCCAGCGGTTGTCACTGGCGCGTGCTCTCGCGCACAAGCCCGTCATCCTATTGCTGGATGAGGCAACCAGCCACCTTGACGCGATCACGGAGCGTCAAGTCGATCAAAACTTGAGCGGCCTATCGTGTACCAGAATCGTCATCGCGCACCGGCTAAGCACCATTGTTAACGCAGACGTTATTCTTGTACTTGACCAGGGAAGGATCGTCGAACGAGGCTCGCACGATTCATTAGTCGCGCTGAACGGCTTTTATGCGGAGTTAGTAAGTACCCAGCGACAGCTTAGAGAGGTCGCATAGAGATGGTATCTCTACGTTCAAGCGTAAACCCGAAATTTGCCCATAAGTCTTCGCAGCTCGCCAAAAAGCAAGAATAAGTCAATTCACACTCCGTCTCATCTACAACTCGAGGCAGTCTTTTACAACTCGGCGAGGCACGGCCTTTCACACAAAGCCCTATTTCATCAAATGAGCGACAGTGATAGAAAGACCACTTCCTTCTGGTGTCTCTTGTAAACCACAATTCGCGTACAGCGTTCACCGTGAAAACGGATTGCAACCACTGGTGCTTAATGGCTCGACGCGCATCTGCCTTTCACCCACGACAGAGGCACGCCAGAAATCACGCAAGTGGTCCATACCAGAATGGTTAGACGATAAGCAGTTCCGCTAGAGTCAGACCTCTGTTTCTACCCGCGTTCAAATCTCGCTCAGCTTCTCATCCGCGGTTAAGTCTTTTCTTCCCAACTAGAAGCAACTATGTGGCGCTCATGCTCAAGAGTCTGGGCGACGTGGCACGCCGCTTTCTATAGGGATGACCAGCTTCTTGAAACAATTGGTCATGCGACTGATTATCAACTAACCCCGGGGCGCTGGTCAGATCCGGTCAACCCCTTTAACAACTTTAGAGGAGTATCCCATGAAAAAGAAAATTGTCGGCGCCTTTGCGATGGTCAGTCTCCTGGCCTCAATAGCATTAGGAGTTGCGGTCAACTCTTCGGACGAAGTTTCACTGGGTTTGCCCGGTGACTACAGCGTTCAGATCTCGACCCACTATGTTGGTTCGGAGAGAATGCGATCGTTTTCGTTTCTAAACGCTAGCAGTGCACTAACCGAAGTTGAAGCAGAGTGTGTTGCTGATGTCGCTGCCCAGGCTTCGCAAGCCGAGATCCTTGAAGCAGAGTGTGTGGCTGATGCAACCGCCCTGGCTTCCCAAAACGCGATCGTCGAAGCCGAAGCAGAGTGTGTGGCTGATGTAGCTGCCAACGCTTCGCAAGGCGCGATCGTTGCCGTCGAATCTGAGTGTGTGAGTGACGTAGCAGCCAAGGCTGTGAGTTCCTTACTTTAGTAGTCAGCAAGCAATTGCCATGATGGGGCAACACGGTGATTCCTCACTGTGTTGCCCTTTTCAATGTTCAGTGCGACTTGTAATTGTTCAGCGAAACTCCGTCAGTACCTCAAATTGCGGTTTTCCCGATACAACTCCGCCAGACACCAGTCCCGCATTTAGAAATAATTAGGAAACAAATAGGAATCAGCTAAAGACTGCAGCTCCCTAGATCACCTAAATTCCCGCCTTGTCGAAACGCTAACAAGTCAAAGCCGATAAACGTCGCATTCGAAGAATGCTTTCAGCAGAATTTATTGACAGTTAAAGGAGCACCCCCATGCTTAGTAAAAGTCGAAACCTCGCTAGTCTCTTGTCCCTCTTTCTTGTGATCGTCATACTGCCGGCAAGCCCCAATAGCTTAACTACCGTCGAAGCCAGCTCCGTAGCTGGTGAAGCTAACAGCAATAACGAAATAAAAAGAGCAGTTAAAGTCTCGCCCCTTTTGAGACACGGCAAACACGCGTCGGAAGGACGAGTGCCGGTGATTGTGGAACTTGTGGGGCCCAGCAGCGGACGTCTCAATGCCTTCTTGAAGCGAAACGACGTTCATCTGAGCCGGGAGATAAAGAGCCTCAACACTATCTCCATAACTCTGCCCTTCAGAATGGTTGCCGAGCTCTCCTCTTTTCCGGAGGTTTTGCACCTCTCGGCGAATGAGATCGTGACGGCAGTGGGCCATGTCTCGGCGACGACCGGGACAGACGCCGGACGATTTGCGGCGTCGACCCCGGCCCAGAGTCCGATTGACGGCTCTGGGATTGGCATCGCCATTCTGGATTCAGGCATTGACCTCAATCACGCGCAATTTTTGTCCGCAGCGAACGTTTCGCGCGTAGCGGCAAGCGTTGACTTCACGGGAGAAAATCGCGTGGACGATCCATATGGACACGGCACCTTTGTCGCGGCGGGGGCGGCGGGCAACGCAAATGCTGGAGGCGCGGCATATATCGGGATCGCGCCTGGAGCTTCGCTGCTGAACGTGCGTGTCCTAAACAGCAATGGGCAGGGGACTGTTGAGAGCGTGCTGGCGGGACTCGAATGGGTCGCGGCAAACGCTCGCCGCTATAACATCCGGATCGTTAACATGAGCCTGGGAGCGCGGGCCGTCGAGTCTTATAAATATGACGTCATGTGTCGTTCCGTTCGCGGTTTGACGAATTCAGGAATACTGGTGTTCGTGGCAGCCGGCAACGATGGCAAAGACTTGCTGGGTCAGAAAGTTTTCGGCTCCATTCACTCACCAGGCATTGAACCCTCAGCCTTTACTATCGGCGCTACTAACACTTTTCAGACCGACGAACGCTCCGACGATAGCGTCGCCACCTACAGTTCACGTGGTCCGACACGCGGCTACTGGGTGGATACGACAGGGGTTCATCATCATGACAACTTACTCAAGCCCGATCTGGTAGCACCCGGCAACAAACTGGTATTCGCGGAAGCCCATAATAATCGCCTCGTGACCTTGAATCCGGGGCTGCATGTGCCCGCTCTAAATCTCGACCCGGCGAAGAGAATGATGAAGATGAGCGGAACGTCCGTGGCCACACCCATTGCGGCCGGCGCCGCCGCTCTAATGCTCCAGATTAATCCAAAAATGACGCCAAATATGGTTAAAGCTCTTATTGAGTATACGGCGCAGAAGCTTGATGGCGCCGGCACCCTAGAACAGGGGGCCGGTCAATTGAATATCGAGGGCGCGATGAAACTGGCGGGGTTAGTCCGGGGTGACCTTGCTTCACCCGTTCAAGTGGGAATGCCGCTCTTAACCGGTTCAGCCCCGAGTTCTTCGTCCTTTAACGGCAGCAGTTTCGTCTGGAACCGCACCATCATTCGTAAATTCAATACCATGTCCGGAACCAGCCTGATCACACGTTTGCAGGGACCATACTGCACAGGCGACTTACTCGGCGACGGGTTCCTGCTCTCCGACGGGCTGATTGTCAATAAGGGCCAGCTTTTCTCGGGGGGAACACGACTCATGAACGGAGATTCGCTCTGGGCCAACGGTGCATTCATGGCAGACGGACTGGTGGTCTCTCCTGACACGCTCATTTCTGATGCGGTACATAGATCAAGCCAGGCGATAACTTTGGATGGAAGCACTTTGTCTGATGCTTTGATGAATGGCGATGGTCGCGTTTCGGAGCAGGGAGACTATGATGGAATACTCCGGCCAGCCAACATCTTGCTCTCGACAGGCCAGGTGATCTTCGATGGTTCCTACATTGGTCAAGGGCAGTTAAGCGGTGACGGGATTCTGATGGGTAATGGCGACCTCGTCGCAAATGGCCTTACGATTTCTGATTCTGTAGTTGCCTCCGATGCGATCATCTTCGGCGATAGCATCATCTTCGGAGACGGCATCATCTTTGGGGATGGCATCATTTTCGGCGATAGCATAATTTTCGGCGACGGCATCATCTTTGGCGACGCCATTATCTTTGGCGACGCCATTATCTTTGGCGACAGCATTTTCGGCGATTGAAGCTCTTGATCAGTGGATCAACGCTGGAGAATAGGGTGAATCCGACTCCGATTATCGGCGACGTCTCGAACGGGTTCTCAGCGAGCTGAATTTGAAAAGAAATAGGAACTAGTTAGCAAATAATTAAAGACTCGCCGCGCCAGACTGCTTATTCTCACTGTTGGAGTGCCGATCCACTAATCGAATGCGTAACGGAGAGATTTGTCATTGCGCAAGAAACCCAAGACTGCAATTTAACCCGGCATTAAGGATGAAGCTTATGGCAACGCTCGGAAAACATTGTAAAGCTTATCCGCTGAAACTTTTTCGGCAGTATCCGGAATGGAGTGAGAATCTCACAAACGCGAGGAAAATTCGGAGTGAGATCGACGGGGAGATAGTGGAGGTTGAAAGAGAGTTAAGCGATTCAGACTATCTCTACTTGCAGGAGAATTTCACCGTTACGGACAGCATCTTCGTCGACGAGAACATCATTTTCAGTCAAGTCAGTGCCGCCTGGATTGATTTTTGTCTGGATGTTCTGGGCGTACAATTTCCCACCGGTGAGTCTGTGAAGACCATTGAGAAAAGTCGGGGACAAGAAAACGGTAAGACTGGTTGAAAGGGCCAATGGCCGGTGTGCGGCTGCTGAAATTTTCAGGCGATAGAATTGGGAAATCCCACTCGACTCAATAGATCCTTGAATGCCAACTCCTCTCGCAATTCCTTGAGCTCCGGGCTGACCTTTAACCAAACTAGCCACTCACTGCGTTCTTCATAAAGGCGCTCGAGCATTTCGAGCACCTGATCTTTCAATCCGAGCCCTAACTGGATCACAACCATGCTGTAAGGAGAAACATGTTTTCTGAGGGAGAGGTCTTTCAGAATATTGAGCAGGTTCTCCGCTTCGGCCCGCTGTCCGGCCAGTGCGTAGGTGTAACCCATGAAGCCGAGCGCCATATAGGCTTCCTCATCCAGCTTATAGATGAACTGAAATTCAGCCACCGCTTTATCGAAATCACCCTGTTGGATGTAGGTACAACCCAGAACGTAGTGAGTGGGTATGTAATCGGGTTCGAGATCGAGCGTCTTCTCTAGAAGATTGATCGCCCTTTCGTACTCGCCCATCAGGTAAAGATTGGTGGCGAGATTCATGTTGATCTGTAGAGAGAACGGATCCAGCTCCAGAGCACGCTGATAATGTGCGTTAGACTCGTCAAAGCGGCCGATGAAAGCCAAATACGAGCCATACCGCTGATGGCCAAGTACGAGATCAGGATTCAACTCCAGGCACCTCTTAAACTCTCGTTCAGCCGCAACCCAGTCATGGTCGTAATAAACTCTCACCAGCCCTAATGATGAATGAGCTTCAGCCAACTCGTCGTCAATTTCCACGGCTTTAAGTGCCGCTTCCCTGGCTTTGGGCATAACTTCGCTCGGCGGCAAGTGGATATTTGAGAGTCTGAAATAGGCGTCGGCCATTCCGGAATAGGCGAGGGCGTAAGAGGAGTCGATCTCGATCGCCTGCTTGAAGGCCTCTATGCTTTTCAATACCCATTCCTTCGAGTACCTGGTCCAGAAATAGCGCCCCCGCAAATAGAGATTGTAAGCTTCGATGTTATCTGTGTACCGCTTAGTCAAGCGTTTCTGCTGTTGAAGGGTCAGTTTGAATTTCAAACTCTCCACGATGGCTTTAGCTATTTCGTCCTGGATCGCGAGAAGGTCGGAAGACGTCCGTTCGTACTGCTCGCCCCAAATCTGTGAGCCATCGGAAACCTTAACAAGCTCGCTTCTAATGATCAGTTTCTTACCTAGTTGTATGACCCGGACCAACATCAGGGCCCGGACATTGAGCAACATGCCTACTTCCTGAGGATCAACCTCTTTCCCTTTGAAGCGAAAGCCTGTGCTGCAGGCCATCACACGGAGGCTGGGAACCTGCGATAGTGAGTTAATGATGCTTTCGGTAATGCCTTTCGAAAGATATTCGCCGGACATATCCTTGCTAACGTTGTGAATGGGCAAGACCGCGAGAGAATCAATTGGCGCCTCACGCAGGCTTGATTGTCCTCTTTCGACTTGTCCGGAAATCGCAGTGGCTTCATTTGCCCCGAGGGAGATCTCCCTTACATCTGCAACGAAACGATAGCCGCGCCGTGGAACCGTTTCAATAAACTGTCGTCCATCAACTCCCTCGCCCAGTGTCTTCCTCAGTATGGACATACTGACAGTAATGTTATTCTCTTCTACAATCGTGTTGGGCCAAACCTCTCGCATCAACTCATCCTTGTCTACAAGTTGACCTCGCCGCTCCACAAGAAAAAGCAAGAGGTCAAAGATCTTGGCCTTGAGCTGAACCGGCCGGCCATCATGCAGAAAACGGCGCTGGGCGCCGTCAAGACGGAAACCTTTGAACTCATAGACCTTTCCTTGGCCGCTCCCGTTCATGAAGAGCTCGTGTTGCGGGCTTCCACTACCGCTTTGTACAGCAGATTGCGAAAGTTGCATTTTAGGTGACTGACATTTTCGATTCGCCTCTCAAGGCAAGTCATGAAGGCAATATGCTTTCGACGCAAGGGAAGACGAGCTCTGAGAGGATATGCGAGCACTAACTTGGAAAACAGTATGATTCTGCTGAGATGATTGGCACCCAGCAATCGAATGATACGGAGAAACCCTTGCCGAAGCAAAGACGGTTCCTCTAAGCAAATCGTGTGTGCCAAACTTTGAACGATGGCTGGCAGCAAAGTGAAGATCCTGGATTAGTCACCGGAACTTCGAGAAGTTCGGCCGCACTCAAGTGAACAGATCGCTATCCCTACTTCCCATCGAGCACTAAGCATTCATCCAGTAATCACGTTGGAGTCAGAGTCGAAGTAGCGGGCTTCGACGGAACGGTAATCCACACCAAGAGACAACTCTTAAGATCTGCCTGGCTCTCGATAATCGAAATGAGCGCAAGGCATGTGCCGCTGCGAGAGCCGAGGGTGAAGCGCACTCCACTCTACACGTCTGACATCAGTAGGCTCAGAAGCGAGCCGTTGCTCACGTGGTCTAACTGAGCGGTTCACGCCAATTGCGCAGTAATCCATAGTAGGTCCTTACCTTTAATTGTTGTTATGTGCGGATGCCCACCGACGAAAGCGCCAAGCCCATAGCTCAACCTCGCCATCTACATTGTCTATCAGCATTATCTGGCGTGTGCAGTTATGACTCAAAAGTGTGCAACGGTGGGCACAACTGCCACACGGCGGCTCCTTGAAATTGGGTTTGGAAGACAACTCCGCAAACAACGGCATGAATCCTGATAGAAACGCTCGGCAAGCTTTCGAACTGGGGTGCCCCAGCTATCTCGCGGGCAGATATTCGGACTACAATTACTTTCCTCGTGGCTTCCTCGTCGAAGTACCCGTCAAAATGCTCCTGCCGCATGCT
>DASQKG010000412.1:0-16973 GCA_035630655.1 Pyrinomonadaceae bacterium | reverse complement strand
AACGTAGAAGTGATCCATTTCGCCGGACATTTTGTCGCCAATCGCCAGTCGCCCGGTAACTCAAAACTACTCTTCGCCGGCGGAGACCTGCGTTCGTCTGAGCTGAGCGCTTACAAGCTGCCGAAGGCGAAACTGGTTGTCCTGTCGGCCTGCGAGACCGGCTTTGAGCGTTTCAACAAAAGCGAGGGCGCCATTGGCATCGCTCGCACGTGGTTGGCGCTGGGCGCACCTTTGGTTGTCGCGAGCCAGTGGAAGGTCGACTCGGAGCCGACCAAAGACCTGATGATAGCTTTTCATCGTAACCGCAAAGAGAAACGAATGACCTCGACTGAGAGCTTGCGGCAGGCGCAGCTCGAAGTGTTAAGCAAAGAGCAGACGAAGTCGCCCTTTTACTGGGCGGCCTTTTCTCTTTTCGGTGGATATGCAGGTTATTAGATGTTGCGAATCTGCTTAAAATGCGGCGCTTATTCTGCGGACCATACGCTGACGTTTTGCCTCGTGGACGGAATGCCTCTGGTGCGCGTAATACCAGGCACTAAAAACTGGAGCCATGGAACACGCGTTGTCGAAGAAAACGAAAAGGCGTTGAAGAAAGAAAAACGCAGGCTGAAATGGCGTCGCGTATTGGTGCGAGCCATGATGACTCTCATAACCACCACCGTAGTTTGCCTCGTGGCGGTGAGCAGCTTGAAAATCACAACCACGCCGGCTCCGGAACGAACACAGGCCCTCGTCCCTAATCCGTCTCAGACTCCGGCCCTCGTGATCTCTATTATGCCGACGCCGAGGGCGACGTCGACTCCAACTCCAACTCCAACAGCCACAGCGACTCCAACGCCAACGCGGTCTCGCACGCTAAACTTCACGGCGACACCAACTCCGACTCCTATCCCGACTCCAACACCGACACCCAGTCCCACTCCGCGGCTGCAAGCCACACCGAGTCCGACAGTCGTAATCACGCCGACGCCAAAGCCAGAATGCACCGAAGATGATAAGACTGGTGAACAGAAGAGGATTCAACAAAGCGTTGTGGCGATGCTACCGCCGCTTACTAAAGGCGCCGTCGGATATCAGATCGCGTTCAGTGATTGTAAGAACGCCGTAGTTAGAGTCGAGTTCTGGGAAAACGCGGATAACCCAAACGGCTTGGTAAAGAGGGAGCGAAAGGAAAAGCGCTTTATTTGCCGCAAGCTCTTAGGTTTCTGGCAGTGCGGCCGGCTTTGAATCAATTCTCAACCGTTACGTTTATCACTTAAAACTCACTCTAACCTGAAAGCATCAGTTCAACCAAAAAGACAGGAGAAAAATCATGTCCCTCAACGAACGTTCCGCGACAGCACTCGTCAGATTCACCGGCCTTGGAATTATCTGCTTTAACAAGGACCGGCAAAGGGGCGAAATCGCCGCCATACGCGACAACAAGCATACGCTCAGCATCAAAATTCAAAAGCCCGTTCTCCAGGAAGGCGGCGGTAATGACGTAATCGTCTATCAGGATTTAGCGAGCTACCAAAAACTTCCCAAGGCCGATGTTCAAATTGAAATCAAGGCGCTAAAGGCGCCCGCCATTAAAGGCTATGAAATTTATCAACCGGGCAGCTTTGACCGGTTGGACTCCCCGGACATCAATGATTTTCGCTGGATCGTAAACATGAACAGCCTTCACATTCAGACCGACGTGAATCCAAACGGCACAAAATCACATCCGCTGACGAAAATCTATCTCGGCAATGGACTCTTCTACACCCACAGGCTGGACACGAATATGTTTTTTGAAAAGGTGGAGAAAGGCGCGAATGGAGCGCCGTCGAAACGCGAAGTCTTTGGGAACGTGGGCGAAACCATTGGCGTCAAGATCGAAGGTGACGAAGTCGGTTTCACCATTCGCATCGGCGACAAGGAAGAAAGTCATCTCCTCCAACGTGTTGATGACCTGCCTTACCGGATCGAAATCAAAAACATGGATTATAGCGACGACGCTGTTTACAGCGATATGGCTGACTACTACGGCTATCTGTCCAGCGCCAACGGTACTCAGTTTGACTTCGCACGAATTGTTGAAGACGACGGTGCGGCAGACGGTGGCTCTGTTGCCAGGGGCCCGGGAGTAAATCAGAAAGAGTTCTGTCATCCGATCGTCTCGGATGATTTGCCGTCAATCGACGCGCTCGGCGGATCATGATTCTGTTTCTCTTTGAAGCCTATAGTTATTCCCGCCCCGACGGCCGGGGCGGGACCATTACTTACACCTACTCCGACGAGTACACCTGGGTCGTGGCCGCGCTGATCATCGCCTGGTTAACGTGGTTTCTGGTGAGCAGGTATAGGCGCTTGCGTGCGTTGCGGCGCCCGCCGCAGCGTCCCAGGCAAAAAGTGCTCAAACGCGTCGTTAAGATCAAAAACGAGTTGAGCCAGACTTACCTTCGACCAGGTTTCTCAACCACGATTCATGCGATCGGAATCGGAAAGCTTCAGGGCCGCGATCAATATTGCATTCACGTTTTTCTGAGCGACTTGAATGCCGAGATCTGGACGGGCGCGGGAGCTGCCCCCTTGCCGCCGGCCTACCGTGGCATTCCGTTAGTCCCGATCGAGATGCCTATGGCAGCGTTTCTGGCAGCCACGAGCCCGGGTAAAGCTGAGGTGACAGACCGCTATCCCAATGGCATCCGAGAACATCAGGAAATAATTGTCGGCGGCATAAGCGGCGCCAACACTAACTTGACCGGCGAGAGTGGGACTATCGGATATTTTTGTACACGCAAGAGCAAACTTCGCCGTCGAAAGGAGATTCATCTTCTTAGTAACGCGCATGTCTTCGTCGATCTCCACCGAGCAAAAATCGATGACAGCGATCTGATCGTGCAACCCAGTCCAGGTGAGCCCGCAAGCCATAGGCCGATCGGCGCGCTCGTCAACTATTCCGCCGTTAAGTTTGATGGCCTGGTGAATGAGCCCAACCACGTCGACGCGGCCATCGCCAAACTGTGGGGTCTGCAACCACACAAACCTCTGATTCCTTTGATTGGAGCGATCAAAGGTTACGTGCCGAAAAATGACATTGAACCAGGCGAAGCGGTACGCAAGTTTGGACGGACCACTGGCTATACGGAAGGTCGTATCTTCTCGATCTATTTGGACATCTGGATTCGATATGACCGCACAGGACAATCGGCATTTTTTGACAATCAGATTTTGGTTGAACCCAACTTGCCAGGTTATTCAAAGTTTGTTTCCAGGGGCGACAGCGGTTCCCTGCTGGTGGACGCCAAACAGCATGCGGTCGGATTGATCTTCGGCGGAATGTCTGAACTGCCCGCGCTTATGCAGTCGATGCCACGCAGTGCGCCTACTGTGCGCACTAAATGGGCCGGCGCCAAGCCACAGAAAATTGAGAGCTATGGTGTGGCTAATCCGATCAGTGAGGTCCTGGATCGGATGAAGATTGAACTGCTGGTGTGAGTCATGTAAACAGGACAGGAGTCAGCGCAAACACCGCTATCGGATAGGGTCCGAAACTGTCGTACGGTAAAAGTATCCACTAATCACCCCATTCACCACGGACGAGTTAGTGTTGATTCGTGTGTATATGGTTAGTCCATACCTTCAGATTGGGCGCCGCACGAAGTTCCACCCTTCCTTGACACCCTTTAAGCCAGACCGCTACACTACGCGGTCTTTTGCCTAAGTTTATCCCTATCCTACTGCAATGAAGGAGTCTGCTTGAGTACTGAACAAGGTTTTCTTTTCACGTCCGAGTCTGTCACTGAAGGCCATCCAGACAAGATTTCCGACGCAATATCCGACGCGGTTTTGGATGCTGCACTGGCTGAAGATCCCAAAGCCCGCGTGGCCTGCGAAACGCTCGTGACCACTGGCCTGGTCGTCATCGCCGGCGAGATCACCACTGAGGCACGCATCGACTACAGCCGCGTGGCTCGCGAAGCCATACGAGAAATTGGCTACACCCGCGCCAAGTATGGTTTTGACTGTGAAACGTGCAGTGTCTTGTCCGCCATCGATCGACAGTCTCCGGATATTGCCATGGGTGTTGATACGGGCGGCGCCGGCGACCAGGGTTTGATGTTTGGTTTTGCGTGCAATGAAACGCCTGAGCTGATGCCGCTGCCGATCCAGCTGGCCCACATGCTGGCCCGGCGGTTGTCGGAAGTACGCAAATCAGGTGAGCTTCCCTACCTGCGTCCCGACGGCAAATCCCAGGTGACGATTGAATATCGCGACGGTCGGCCGTTTCGCGTTGAGGCCGTGGTTATCTCATCGCAGCATGGTCCGGATGTAACCAACGAACAGCTGCGTGCTGAGATTCTGGAAAAAGTTATACAGCACACGGTTCCAGACGAGTTGCTCGACGATGACACGAAGTATCACATCAATCCTACCGGACGCTTCGTCACTGGTGGTCCACAAGGCGATGCTGGGTTGACCGGCCGAAAGATTATTGTCGACACCTACGGAGGTTACGCGCCGCATGGCGGTGGCGCTTTTTCCGGCAAAGACCCGACGAAGGTCGATCGCTCTGCTGCATACATGGCTCGCTACGTAGCTAAGAACATTGTGGCAGCTGGCCTTGCTGATCGGTGCCAGGTCCAGTTGGCTTATGCAATTGGCGTTGCGGATCCGGTCTCTGTAAATGTGGAGACAGCCGGTACTAGCCGGATCACCGAGAGCGCACTGGCTAAGTTAGTTCGCGATCATTTTGAGCTCACTCCGCGAGGAATCATCGAATCGCTCGATCTCCGTCGTCCAATCTACAGAGCAACAGCCGCGTATGGTCACTTTGGACGAGACGGCTTTAGTTGGGAAAAAACCGACAAGGCCGAAGCGCTGCGCAGTGCTGCGGGGATTTAATCTCATGTCCGGTCCACTTCACTCTGTCGCTTTGACAAACTAAAAGTGTGCCGGTCAACCAATCAATTCACAAAAGGATAATGTCGTAATGAGTGCTACACGTTCTATGGAGTTTGACGTAAAAGATATTGGATTAGCGCCGCAAGGCAAGCAGCGAATCGAATGGGCCGAGCGCGAAATGCCGGTCCTGCGTTTGATTCGCGAGCGCTTTGGCGAAGAGAAGCCGCTTAAGGGTGTGAGAATTGTTGCGTGCGCTCACATCACCACGGAGACTGCCAATCTTGCACGCGCGCTTCAGGCGGGTGGCGCAGAATCGGTGCTGATTGCCTCCAATCCCCTTTCCACGCAGGACGACGTCGCAGCTTCACTCGTTGCCGACTGGGGTATTCCGGTTTACGCCATTAAGGGCGAGTCAACCGAAACTTACAATCGTCACGTCCGCATTGCTCTCGACTCCCATCCGGAAATCATCATCGATGACGGGTCGGACGTAGTTGCAACCCTTCTAAAGGAGCGCGGCGATCAGATTAAAGAGCTGATCGGCTCGACTGAAGAAACAACGACGGGTATTCAACGGCTCAAGGCCATGGAAACTGCGGGTGTTTTAACCTTCCCTTCTATTGCCGTGAACAATGCTCAAACCAAGCACTTCTTTGACAACCGTTACGGCACCGGCCAATCGACGCTCGACGGTATCATCCGGGCCACCAATATTCTTCTGGCGGGAAGAAATCTCGTCGTCGTCGGATACGGCTGGTGCGGCAAGGGCGTGGCACTCAGAGCGCGCGGCATGGGCTCAAATGTGATCGTAACTGAAGTGGACGCCATCAAAGCTGTGGAAGCGGTGATGGACGGTTTCCGTGTGATGCCCATGGCGGAAGCAGCCTCTATCGGAGACATCTTCGTAACGGTGACGGGAAACCGACACGTAATAGACGGTCAGCACTTCGCAAAAATGAAGGACGGTGCGATCGTTTGTAACAGCGGACACTTTGATTTGGAACTCAACCTGGTGGCGCTCAAAGACTTGTCGTCTGCGGCAACTACAGTCCGGCCGTTCGTTGAAGAGTACAAGCTCAAAGGCTCCGGCAATCGTGTGATGGTTCTGGGCGAAGGCCGCTTGATCAATCTGGCGGCAGCTGAAGGCCATCCGGCCAGCGTGATGGACATGAGCTTTGCGAACCAGGCACTGTCGGTTGAGTTTCTGGTGAAGAAAAAAGGCGAGCTCACTCCGGGCGTACACCTGCTGCCAGCTGAAGTCGATACGGAGATTGCGAGTTTGAAACTACAGGCGTTGGGTTTGGCGATTGACACGCTCACCGCGGAACAACTCGAATACATCTCAAGCTGGGAAACCGGCACTTAAGATTTGTAAGACAGGCAGCTGGACGCTCCAACTCGAACGTTCACAAAGTTAGAGGTTGGGAAGAGGGGTCATGCCCCCGCTCAAGATCGTGGCATTTAACGAGCGGAGTAAACCACCCTTCCCAACCTCTAACTATTTGGGAAAAGCGACTCACCTATAAAACGACTAATAGCTAAACCCAAGGGGCCTTGGAAGCAAAAACGGGTATATCAGACAGCCGCGACGAGCAATTAAGAAGTCGCGGCGGTAGTCTTGTTGGGGTTATTAGCTTCCCCCTTCGCGGCAAATCGGGGTATAGTCGGCCTCCACTCATTTCCCCCAACCGGAGGATGCTATGGCCGAGGACAAAGAGGAGAAGGATTTCGATGAAACGTTAACCCTCAATATCATTCATCGCTTTCCTGAGGGTGTCGGTCTTACGTTTTCAGACAATATTGCAGTCCAGCACACCCCGAGCGAATTCACTATTACTTTTGCCCAAGTTCGACAGCCTCTTCTTCAACAGCTATCGGACTATGAGAAGATAGAAACGATTGACGCGGAGGTTGTAGCTCGTATCGTACTAACCCCTACCAAAATGTTAGAGTTTATTAAGTCTTTGCAGGATAACTGGAAGATCTACCAGCGACGGATGAAAGCCCTGATGGAGGCTAAGAATGTGGGAGTTGGAACAACATCTATCACAACGCAAGATCAGCCTAGCGAAAACTAGCATAGGCAAGCCAGCGTCTGCGTATATCTCGGAGGGGGTGTATGTTAACCCAGAGCTGTTTGCCGAATCGCACGGGTTCAACCCTTATGAGACTAAGATTTACCACTTTGAAGTTAACCCGAAGGCAACGGCGGAGTTTACCGCTTGGGCGAATACTGCCTGGATGAATGTACGAGTGATGCTGTTTTCAAGCCACGGAACACGCTCAGACGCAAACGAAGATAGTTGGACTTTGGCCGAAAAGCTGTGTGAGCAACACCCGGCTATTA
This sequence comes from Pyrinomonadaceae bacterium, assembly GCA_035630655.1. Taxonomy (GTDB): domain Bacteria; phylum Acidobacteriota; class Blastocatellia; order Pyrinomonadales; family Pyrinomonadaceae; genus PSRF01. The sequence continues at coordinate 9,754 of DASQKG010000412.1, read as the reverse complement.
GCACGTACGAGGGTGTCTTTGGCGGTATTCCGCACCTGGCAGGACTCCGAATATCAGTACCTGACATTCTTGAACAACTCTATCTGACAGGAAGTATTGCCGCAGTACAGAATATCTACGCACCAGACGTAAGCGAAGACCAAATTAAAGAGGCTATTGCTTATGCCCAAGACTTTCTTGAGTCGGCTTTTTCCTCATAGCCTCAAGTTAATGGTTGACTACAATCTCAACCCCGCTGCAATTCAAGGCCTGAATCGAATCGGCTCAATCAAAGCGAAGAGAACGACCGAGTACGGCTTTTCGCAAGGTGCCGACGATAAAGACTTGGTCTACAACAAAAAGCGTTGCGTGCTCCTAACGGGCGACTTCCGCAGCATTGACGAAGTAAGGTATCCCCCGTGCCAACATGAGGGTATTATCATACTTAGAGAGCAGCGTGCTTCTCCGGAAAAGATAGTTGCATGTGTCAAGGCTTTTGCCCAATCAGGCTATAGAAAAGAGACGTCCCATAACGTGATCCACCTTTGGGAAAAGACGGCTATAATTCATAAGCACAACGACGTGAAGCAAGAAGTGACTTTATGAAATCAGACGCACCTAACCTCGCCGGGAAAGCTGGTAAGCCTTTCACGCTCGCGCCAATGAGGTTTGAGGATGAGCTCCGCAAGATTCTCGCGGCCCCATCACCGGAGAAGCACGACAAACCGCCTGCGAAGAAAAAACCCGTCACTCGTAAGAAGTAGGAGAGATGAGTTACACGCCGCCTCAATACCGCTGTCCTTACTGCGGTTCAAACACTCTGCCGCTAGGCCGCCAGAAGGTAAGCAATGGTGGGTGAGTCGTGTTTGTCTTGTTGCTCATTGTCTGCTTTCCGCTTTGCTTCCTAGGGCTATTCATGAAAGACACTTATCAAGTCTGCGGTCAATGTGGCGTGAGGCTCAACTAAACCTTGCCAAACCTTTTTGTCACCCACACCCCGATAAACACGATTAGCCAAAACAGAACGATGCCGCCGAGGCCCTTGACGCGGGTTGGATGGCCTTCCTTGAATAAAGCAACGAGAAACCAGATTTGTACTGGCAGGATAACCACGGCTAGCAAGCAAAGGGTTTTGACTTCGGGTTTTGTTAGACGCATACAGCATCCCCACAGTAACCGAAATCCGCTTGTCACGTCGCCAAAACTGTCAGTCTGATCCGGTTGGGTGTGTCAAGCGTACAATTCCCACCTATTAGAGTGCAACCTGAAGCCCATTCAATGCCTGACGTGCATCCGCGTTACTGCCCCGATTGATTAAGTTCGCACGCGCGAAAGAAAATAAGTCCCGGCCGCGGCGAAGATGACCGGTGGCGACCACGCCGCAACCTCAGGCGGCAGCAGCCCATGCCCACCTAACTGCTGAAAACTCCCGCCAATTCCCCAGTAGAGGATGCTGACCCCGACGGCTATGCAAAGAGCTACGATCGCTCCCCGTCTGCCAAAAGCCAGTGCCAGCGGCATTCCAATAAAAGCCATCACGACTACGCTCAGAGGATTTACATATTTGCGCTGTAGCGCCACCGCTAGCGCAGAAACGTCTACGCCTCGCTGTTTGGCGGCCTTCAGATAACTGCCGAGCGCCACCACGCTCAACTGGGAAGGCTTATCGACAGTTGGCTTGAAGACCTGTGGTGAATCGACGTCCATTAGCTGAACTTCCGTGGCTGTCTGCCGCACAACCGCCATCCCCTGTAAGGCTACTGTCTCGGCTTCCTTGATTAGCATTTGGTTGGGCGCGGTCCATACGCCGAGTTTGCCGGAAGTCACCTTGCGCAAATGAACACTCTCATCATCGAGTTCATAGATCGTCGGTTCATTCAAAACCTCAAGCTGCTCATCAAACTCATATGAGTACAAACGGCCGGTCTCCGCGGACGCCAACCATTGGCGGCCCGTTCCGGTCATTGCTCTGGCTTGTCCGCCACGGATCTGCGCTCGCAAGGCTTCCTGTCTTACATTAGCTTTTGGCATCAGATGCTCCTGGACCAACCAGGTCCCGGCAGCAGCAGCCACAGCAAACAACAAACCCGGCAGCATCAGCCGGTAAATGCTTTGGCCAGATGCCCACCAGGCAATGGCTTCACTTCGGCGAGCGAGCAGCGCGTAAGTGATCAGTACCGTGATCAGCATCGTGGCGGGAAACAGCTCAACTGCGACCAGCGGTAGCAGATAAAGCAAATACTTTGCGACCACACCAGTCGCCACGTTATTTCTGCCGATAAAACGCCACAGCTCAAAGAGTGTGAAGATGATGAAGATAGAAACGAGCGAAACAAAAGCCAGCGTAAAGCTCGCCGTTAGCGTCTGGAACAGACTGGTGTCGAGCAAACTGGGAAACCCCGAACGACCCGCACCCAAAGTGTGCGACTTCCCTTTCGCTGAAGGTGGCGAATGCCGGTTCTTCGATCTGTTTGCCAGTTGCTTCAATAAATGGAACCGTGGACCAGCATTCATTCGTGCGAGCGGCAAGCTCAACACAACTATGATTGCCGTGGCCATCCATTGGCCCACGTAAGCCGGCAACGCATTCGTTCTCACCAGAGACTCGCCAAGCAAAGAAACCAGGTAATAAACGATAACTACGCCAAGGACCAGCAAGACGCCAGCACCACGCCCGCCACGCCTTATACGCAAGCCTAACAATCCACCAAAGAGCGCGAATACAAACGGCGCCGCCGACAGTGCCAGCTTGCGATGCAACGTACGCTCGGCTTCCCTTCGCTCATCAATTGACGCTGATCGTGCCTGCGCTCGCAAATCACTCCAATCTAATTCCTCCGCTTTCAGTTGCTCCTGGTTTATTCGCTCAATTAAGGCGGCCCTGCCCGTATCGATTGCAATCCGCAGTTGATCTAAACGCTCAACCACGTAAGAGCGATCGCCATTTCCTCCCGCGGGTATCTTCATCGCGGCCGCATCACTCAAGACTAGTTCGGATTGGTCGCCGGACGAATCAATTCTTCCCGACCTGGCGGTTACTATCCTCGTGGAACCATCCTCCAGTTGTGCGTAGATAAAAACGCGCGCCCAACTTCCCTGACTCTTGTCCCCATCCCTTACGTAAATTACATAACCAGGAATTTCGGTGTTGAACGTACGCGGCTCAACCGGCGACTCGAGCTTTCTCAATGCGCCCTGCAGCAGTGCCCTTCGCAGATCGCGCGCGGCGTGCGGCGCTTCGTTTAAGTGTAGGAAACCAGCTGTGAAGGTCGCGAGCAATCCCAGCAGCAACGCCGGCCACAGAAGCGACCAGGTGCCAACACCGGCAGCTCGCATCGCCACAATTTCGCTGTCGCTTCCCATGCGGGCATAGCCAATCAAGACACCCGCAAGCACTGCAACCGGCAAAGAGAGGACCAGGACGCCTGGCATGAGCGCGGCCGCTATCTCTCCAGCGAGTGCCAATGGGACGTCTGCGTAGATCGCCACTTCCGCAAACCGGCCAAACTGCTGTGTGAACAGAATCGCGGTCAGCAAGACAGCCGACAGCAGCGCGTATGGTAATGCACTCTGGATAACATATCTGGGGATGAGCTTACTGCGGATGAACATTTAAACTAACTTCTTAAGGATTGCTTCAGTGCTATTGAAATGTGGATCGCAAGCGAGGCTGCCGTTCCAGTACTCTGCCAATCAATTGGTGAGTTAACTCAGCCATTTCGCGATGGGTTGTCGCCGAAACCTCACGTGATTCTTTAGCAAAGACGTAAGGCGCCAGTCTTTGAGTTGCTCGCAACTGCTTTTGAAGCGTCCGCGATAAGGCGTTTCCCCGCCCCGCGCTGCATTCCCGGCAGCGCAGAGTGAGGTCGGTTCCCATAAAGGTCACGTCTGTCTCCTCGAACATTCGATGGCAATCCCCACAGTGCCGAATATCCGGTAAATAACCCTCAAGCTTTAACAACCAGACTTCGAAGTATCTCAGAATAATCTGGAGGTCGGCCTGGGATTCCGAAATAGCGTTGAGACAGGCGACAACCATTCGAAAGAGCAGTTCGTGCGGTTGGTAAGGCGGAGAGAACTCAATCACCAAATCGCCCATGTAAGCGAGGCCGGTCAGCGTTTCCGCCTGGCTGGAAAGGTCAAAATGCGACTTAACAATTTCTGCTTGTCGCAGCGAAACCAGCTCCGCGTTTTCTTTGTGGTAGTAGTTGACCTTAACGAGGGTAAAGGGTTCCAACGACGCGCCGAATCTGCTCTTGAGCTTGCGACAACCTTTGGCGACAGCGCGCACGACTCCCTCCGCGCGCGTTAGGCAAACTACAATCTTGTCTGCCTCTCCAAAGTTATATGTCCGGAGGACTAGTGCTTCAGTCTCTACAACTGCCATGATTGATTTAGAGCCCCGACCTGAGAGTTACGGAAGAGCTCGGTCATCGACCCAACTCCCAAGAATTAAAACGGAAGGAAATAGAGTATCCAGCCCAACACCAGACCAATCGCCAGAAACTCACCGAACACTTTAACTCCGTAGACCATGCGCTCTCTTTGGGTGTCCTTGGCAACAATCCCAAGCACTACCGCAGCCAGGGCCGCGAAGGAAGTCATTACCAGAAAGTGTTTCATGACTTCCTCCCTGCCGAAATATCGAAGGCATCGAGCATGCATAAATAGTTGAGGAGTCCCGCCACGAGTAGAAAGGTATTGCCGTACTCATAAGTCGCGCGCGCAGCATTTACGGGATCATCGGAAAAGCCTGTGTCGAAGAACCAACAGATCAGGTACAACAGCCCGGTCCCGAGATTCGCGATCATTGGCGGAACCTGATAAAGCATCGACGATCCGGCCTCACCCGACTTAACAATAAAAAGGTGCCCGCCCATCCAAAGCCCGGCGATAAAACACACCCAGACCGCTCCACCCAATAACAGCGCACGCACCCATTTCCCTTGAAGCAAATGGCCAACCCCCGGAACCAGCCACCCGGCCGCACCCATCAACCACGCCTGGGTCGGCGCCGCTTCTTCAACTTGACGCTTTTCAACGCTACTCAAATCATCCTCCTCAACACCCGTTCATCCTCAAGAATCACATTAACCACGCACGTCAGATTCTGCTTGTCCCGCCTACCGTTGCTAATTCTCAACCTTAACGGTCGGCACCCCGACTACTAAAGCCGCACATTAAGTAGGACAGACATTACTGTCTGTCGAACGTTAACGAAAGACTTTGCAAACTCACACAAGCCAGCTTCCCAATCTTCGACAGACAGGAATGTCTGTCCTACTTTGTCTGTCCTACTAATACAGAAGGTATCCTTCACGTACTTTCTTAAACGCCTCAAGGCCCTCTTGCCAATCTGCTTGAAGATCCTCAATTGAGCCACCCGCTTCTATGGCTTCTCTAATCTTCGAAGTACCCGCAATCACGTCGAAAGGGTTCCTATCGTAGACGTATTCATAAGGCGGCTCTTTCCAGCGAAACTCGTTCGGGTAAAGTTCATAAGCCACCTTAACCATTGTTAAGCCTGCAGTCACCGGCTCAAATTCATTTCGATTCAACACGTGAATCTGCACGCCGCCACAAGTCACGTTGCCGTGCTTCTGAAAAGTCGGCCGAAACATACAACTCCGAAAATAGACACCCGCGAGTTTCTTTTCATTCAGTCGCTTGGCGTACGCTTCGGCATCAACATAAGGCGCGCCAATTAGTTCAAATGGCCGGGTGGTCCCCCGCCCTTCAGATATCTGTGTCCCTTCGAAATGGACGGCTCCCGGAAATACAGTGGCGGAATCCAGCGTGGGAATATTTGGTGATGGCAGGACCCAGGGTCCGTCCGTCTCGTCATACCAAAGGTCCCGCGACCAGTTTTCCATCTTTACAACTTCCAGATCGCAGCCGATCTTAAAGTGTTCGTTAAACATCATGGCCAGTTCGCCAAGTGTCATACCGTGCCGCGTAGGGATTGGAAACAAGCCGACGAAAGAGGCTTGCTCAGGTTCGAGAACATTTCCCGCAAGGTCAATTCCGTTAATTGGATTCGGCCGATCGCACACAATAACCTTCTTACCAAACTTGCGCGCCGCGACCATCGAGTTTGCCATCGTGTATGCAAACGTATAGATGCGGCACCCCACGTCCTGCATGTCAAACACCAGGACATCAAGGTCTTTCAGCATCGCTTGGGTCGGCTCGCGAGTTTCACTGTAAAGCGAATGAATCGGCAACCCCGTTTGAAGGTCAACCGCGTGCTCACTTTCAATCATGTTGTCCTGTAAATCGCCGCGGATACCATGCTGAGGTCCGAAGAGCGCCTGTAGTTTGATCCTTGAGTGCTCATGAAAAAGATCGGCTACGTGGCGAAATCCATGATTGACAGAGGCTTGATTACAGATCAAACCGACGCGAGCGTCGCCAACGAATTGATCCGGTTGTTCAAGTAATCTCTCAACTCCGAGTCTGATGCTCCTCCTGCGGGGCTTGGTCAATCCATCTCCGGTTGAATATAGCTTCTGGGAAAGCTCGGAAGGCTCCTCGGCTATGCGGTTGACCTCTCTGCCGGCGCTTAGACGCACAGCTGAGGATACCGAGGTTCGCATAGAAGAATCTTCAACAAGGCCCATAACCGTCTTCACTCCCTCTTAAGGTAATTCTTTAACCGCACAAGACCGACCCGCCGTTCACGTTTAGCACTTCACCGGTAATCTGACGCGCCCAGTCGGTACAAAGAAAAACAATCGGTCCGGCAACTTCTTCGGCGCTCGCTATGGATCCAGTGGGGATCGCACGAGCAATCTCCTGTCTCTGTTGCCGATCGCCCAGGGCTTCCTCCGTCATCTCGGTGTCAACCCATCCAGGCGCGACCGCATTTACCCTGATATTCCATTCGGCCAATTCGGCTGCCAGCGACTTCACAAACGAGATTTGGCCTCCCTTGGATGCGGCATAATTTGAATATCCTGCTTCCCCTCTCTGCCCGGCCGTGGAACTTACGATCACTATCTTGCCCGCCCGTTGCTCCTTCATCATAGCCGCAGCTGCACTGCAGACGGCCCAGGTGCCCTTAAGGTTTATGTTTAGCGTCCGGTCCCACAATTCTTCCGTCACTTCATCAACCGGCGCGCCTTCCCAAATGCCCGCAGCGCACACAAGAATGTCGATGCGTTGGAAACGTTCGGTGGTAGCCCGGATTAGTTGACGAGATTCGGCAAGGTTTGCCACGTCTGCTTTGAAGGCAAACGATTCAACTCCCTTGCTCCGAACGGCATTCACGACTTCATCAGCAGCTTTAACATTGTTAACGTAATTGACGACAACATGAGCCCCTAGCTCCCCGAGGAGATGCGCCGTTGCGCGACCGATGCCGCGAGAACCGCCGGTAACTACGGCGACCTGATCCCTTAATCGTAATGCCGCAAAGCTATCGGGTTGCGGTGTCACGATTGTCCCGACTCCGCATACGAAAGATTTCCCGCGTCCTCATTTATGCTGCCACGTCGATCCCTGGCAGCGGCTATGAACCGGCCGAACAACAACTTCGATAGACGATCCTCCCTCCAACCCAATTCAGGGTGCCATTGCACTCCTAAAACAAACCGATCGAGACGCGGATCCTCGACAGCCTCAGCTAAACCATCAGCCGCCCACGCCGTTTCTACTAAATTCTGTCCGACTCTTTCTAATCCCTGATGGTGATGACTATTGACCATTGCCGCTCCCGACTGCGCCAGTATCGACAGCAGACTTCCCGCGCCTAACTTAACGCGATGCGAAGCGCGATCGCGCGGCACCCCTTGTTCATGCTTTATCGGATTTGGTAGCTGCGATTCGATGTCCTGGATCAGCGTGCCGCCGCGCGAAACATTCAGTATTTGCAACCCGAAGCAGATCGCAAAAAGCGGCAGATTTCTCTTCTCAACTTCTTCAAGCACCAGCAGATCAGTTGCGTCTTTGATCGTCACAACGCTACCCAGTTTGGGATGCGGCTCCGCCCCATACTGAAGCGGATCCACGTCGGAGTCACTGCCCGGCAGGAGGATTCCATCAAGCTGATCCAGTATTGCGGAGATGTAATCACGGTTCGGTATGAGACTGATGTGAACGGGCACACCGCCCGCAGCTTCCACAGCTTCGCTGTAATCGCGACCCAGATAGAAGCGATTCGTTGTTAATTCCAGCCGCATGGTGATACCGATGCGCGGCCTGTCGCTATTGTCCGAACCAGCTATCAGGTTCTTAGGGTCAATTCCGTAACTCATGCGTATCCCATGATAACGCAAAAATCGAACAGTATCTTCCCGGCGGACGAGATTGACGTAATCGACTGGCGACACTTTCGATCTGGTTTCGAAAAGCGCCATTGCTACCTCTCAGGTCAGGAAGGAGGGCATGCCCCCGCTCTTCGGCGCGCATGTCGACTGATGCAAGAAACCGAGGACGACAAAAAAGTTGTGGCCGAGCCACGACTTAGTTCCATGCACCGGGTTACCTAGCAAAGAGCGGGGGGCAAGCCCACCTTCCCGACCTGAGAGGTGGCAATGACATTTGAGAATAAGATTCCCACCTATTCTCGTGGCATTCAGGGCCTCGCCTTGACTTGCCTTCCAGCGAATTCCTATAGTGACGTCACCCAAAAATGAGAAGCGAACATTCCCACATTCGCAGCACTACTGTGTTGCTTGTCCGTAAAGATGATCACGTAGCCCTAGCGGGTGATGGTCAGGTGACTCTCGGCGAAACGATTATGAAATCGAGCGCCAAAAAGGTACGCCGGCTTTATAACGATAGTATTCTCGCCGGGTTCGCCGGGGCCACGGCCGACGCTTTTTCTCTCCTGACGCGCTTCGAAAGCAAACTCGAACAGTATCATGGCAACCTCGAGCGAGCGTCTATAGAGCTGAGCAAGGAATGGCGCACCGACAAGATACTGCGTCACCTTGAAGCGCTCCTCGTCGTCGCCGACAAGAAAACTTCGTTTCTGTTATCAGGAAACGGTGACGTGATCGCACCAGACGATGGCGTGCTGGCGATTGGTTCGGGTGGTTCGTATGCGTTGGCCGCGGCGCGTGCCCTGGCGAAACATACCAATCTGTCGGCGCGCGACATTGCGGTTGAAGGTTTAAAGATCGCGGGCGACATTTGCATTTATTCGAACCAGAATATCATCGTGGAAGAATTGTGAGCACTTTAGTAGGACAGACATTCCTGTCTGTCGGATTAGCAAGTGGGCTCGTACGGAATTGACAGGCCTTTAACGAAAGTCAGACAGACAGGAATGTCTGTCCTACCTCAGGAGATTCACCTCAAGGAAATGGTCATCTATTTGGAAGGCGAAGTGGACGAAGGACTTCAGCTCGACGACATGACGCCACGTCAGATCGTTGCCGAGCTCGACAAGCACGTGGTGGGGCAGAAGGCCGCCAAGCGGGCGGTCGCGATCGCGCTGCGCAACCGTATGCGCCGCCAGAAGCTCGCGCCGGAGCTGGCCGAGGAAATCGCGCCGAAGAACATCCTGATGATTGGCCCCACTGGCGTGGGCAAGACCGAAATCGCGCGCCGGCTCGCGCGTCTCGCGCAGTCGCCGTTCCTGAAGGTCGAGGCGTCGAAGTTCACCGAGGTCGGCTACGTCGGCCGCGACGTGGAATCAATGGTGCGCGATCTGGTGGAGCTTGGCGTCGACATGGTGCGGGCCGAGCGCATCGAAGAAGTGCGGGCGAAGGCCGCACAGAACGCGGAGGATCGGCTGCTCGACATCCTGCTGCCGCCGGCGCGCCCGATC
>DASQKG010000411.1:0-4150 GCA_035630655.1 Pyrinomonadaceae bacterium | reverse complement strand
TCGTTGATTTTGCCACTGATGGTTGTGCCAAGTGCGCCGAAAGCGCCGACGACGGCGATCGCAACCAACGCTGCGGCAACTGCGTATTCCGACAGCTCGAGACCGGTTTCATCGCGAAAGAATTTCATAATCATTGGGTTTGCTCCTTTAAGTTTGGTTATTGCTTCTGTGTTTCGTTGACCTTCTTCCCGTTGAAAGAAAGCTGCCGAATGCTTGAAAAGACTCATGAGTGGAGGGCCACGCTAGACTGTGGCCCCCTGCGGCTCTCACGCGACTGGGTGTCGACTGCGACCGTGCGGCGGCCGAAGCCGTTGATCCCACTCACGACTGCGCCACATAGAGTTAGTGCCAACAGGAAATAACCATCGCCGGTTGCGTACATAACGCGCACGCCTCCGACGAGAGCCAACGCAAACAACGGTGCCGTGATTGCGATGATTACGAGCGATACAAACTCTTTGGTGGTGATAGCCTTCATGAGATGGTGTGTGTGACTGCTGCGTCTTTTGGTTCCGGTTGCTAAATGCTCCGCGGACGACGTTGCTCTTTACAATGGCTGTGCCACGACGCGCGTTTGCATCGAAGTCGAGTAAATGGTGAGTTGCGCTAAATGAATAGGAAGTCAATTGTCGCCCGAGGGTTACAAGTTGATACCTGAACCTCGCGTCAGAATGCGCGAGTGGGCCACGCAACATCGAGTTTTGTTCGCTTCTTCAGTTGTCGCCCGTGGTTAACAGCGCTTCGAAGGGTTTGTACCCGCGGGGGCAACAGAGTTGTGCCGAACACAAAAAAAAGCATTCGAGAAAAATCTCGAATGCTTGGTAGAGTGAAATTATTTACTGAGGTTAATTGCCTTCGACGCGAAACTGTAAACCGGGCTCAGTATCTTCCTGCAGGAAGTCTGTGATATCGATCGCCAACCGTTTTAGCTTTTTGTACAGCGTCTGCCGGGAACCTAATCCAAGCGCTTCACTGGTGCGTGCCACATTGCAGTCGTTCCGCCTCAATGTTTCAGTAATTACTCGCCTTTCATAGTCTTCAAGTAACACTTCCAGGTTCTCAGGTGAGCGCTGGGTATTAGGAAAACTCGAAGACTTCGGCAAGATGTGCTCACCGATTTCTTCCGGCGTGATGTAACCGCCCTCTTCGGCGTACAAGACAAGTCGCTCCATTTCGCCGGCGAGTTCACGAACATTCCCCGGCCATGAATAACTCTCCAGGACGCGTATGGCGTCCCAGGTGATGCCCGCAACTGTTTTGTCATTGCGCCTGGCAAAGTGGGAGAGATAATGCGAGATCAATGCTGAAATGTCCTCTGGTCGTGACCGAAGGGCAGGCACCTTCACCGTGAGCGTAGCAATGCGGTAGTAAAGATCTTCGCGGAACAGCTTGTTGCGTACTAGCTTCTCGAGGTCTTTGTGCGTGGCAGCGATCACGCGCACATTAACTTTTCGCGGGCTGCGCTCGCCCAGCGTATGAACCTCCCCCTCCTGTAAGAAGCGCAGAAGCTTGGGCTGCAAGGAAAGTGGCAGGTCACCGATCTCATCAAGAAAGAGAGTCCCCTCCTCCGCAGCTCGGATGAGACCTTCATTGTCCATGTGAGCGCCGGTAAAACTCCCCTTGCGGTGGCCGAACAACATGCTTTCAATTAATTCAGGGGGAGCGGCGGAACAGTTGAAAGGAATGAACTGCTTCGTAGAGCGCTTACTGAGTCGATGGATCGCGTGCGCCACTAATTCTTTGCCCGTTCCCGACTCTCCTGTGATCAATATCGTGGAATTGGAATCCTTAACCCGTGCGACGGCCCGCGCAACCTCATTCATCGCGCGGCTCTCAAATATCATCCCAGGTAAACTGTTGTTGTTTCTCTTGGGTTCAGAGGGTTTCGCCGAAAGCGCCTGGCCAATTGAAACATGAGAGTGGGCCAGACGCGTTACGTCCATGATCGCACTAAGGTCTTTCGCCTGTCGCGCGGATAGTGGTCGAACACACTCCCCGTACAGAGCGGCACCCGGACGTCCGGGTTTAGTCGAAGCCAGGACCAAGCAGATGCAGGCAGCGCCTTCTTCAACGGTGGGCCACGAGTCGGTCGTACTCATACTATCGCTAACGACCTTTTCGCCCGTGGCGAGCTCCGCTTCCTGCAACCCTTCTGCCCATTCCAGTGCTGGTCTCTGACCGTTTTCCAGACTCCAAATTGAAAGCCCGTACATTGGAGCGGTCGCCTCGACAAGCAGACTAAGCTTCAACATCACCTCGTAAAGCAAGTCAGGACCGGTAGTCGCGGCCTGACAAAGAGCCCTAACGATGGAACTAATCGGAAGTGAGTTGGTCGTAAAGTCCGAAACTGCCAATTGGGGATATGAATGCGTTAATTCAGGCATCAAGCCTCTCCGATCAGGGTAAAGATGAAACAGAAAATGGCGCCGTTAGAAAAACTAAAGAGGCGGGCCATTAAGGACTTGAAAAGAGAGGCAAGACACCGGGGCCGGACTTGATGACTTCTTTTTGAGGGAAGCCACATGCGGGGCTTCTTAGTACGTGGGGCAGTTTAAACGCGTAACAAACCTGTGTCAACCAGCATTACTGTCGACCGAAAAGCAGCTACCCAACAAGGCCAGTGCAACGACGCTTCCAGAAAGCGCAGCCAATTTGTGTTCGCCGCGCGTTCGCCTTTTTGGTCCATTAAGCGCCGTTAGTTCAAGTAAACGTTGAGGTTAAGTCACGAAACCGTTGCGGAGAAATTGCTTTACACCCTTAAGCACTGGTGCTACATTCCGCCAACCTTGACCTAAACTATTGATTGCCAATGGATTGGCCAAGACTGAAGCACATTCTATTGGGGTTTGAAACCAGCCACTGCCTTCTATATTGTGGCTAAACCAACAAATCGGTTAAGCAGCTCCTTAAACCAACGACATGGCAATTCGATTCGGAACTTTTGGCCGGTGCACTGTACTTGCTCATAAATCTAGCTCCGCCCAAGAAGGTTCCGAATTGGCCGACGGAGTTGCCGATCTATTCCCAAGGCTCAATGCCGACGGCTCCCCTATTTCCCCCAAACAATTAATAGCTCTTCTCTTCGATTATTTGGTGGAGTCCACGAAATGGACTGCCGCGGCCGCTCGCCCAGTTGCAGCTTCACATCTGGTCGACCGCGTGGCAGAGGCTGCCGGTTTATCAGTCCATGAGACGCCTGACGGGTTCAAATACATCGGAGAAAAGACTAATGAAGACAAGATTGTCATCGGTGGCAAAGAGCCGACACGGTTCTCGAACAAAGGTCACTATCCGGCGGAAGATGGCATCCTTGCGCGTTTGCTTGCAACGAAGACAGTTGCGTCGGGCGGCGCGCGCCTGGGCGAGAAGTTGAACCGGCAGTGTTTAGCCAGAACATAAATGAGCAAAGGACTTGGAGGTGCTTCGTGAGCAGGGTGATAAATACTTATTGGGTTGATGAGCGAATGAGAGCGCAGCGCATAGCCCCGCGTGCGTCTTCGCCCTTTGCCAGCGTTAGAGAAATCTCGCAGGACATTATTGGGAGTCCAGCCGAGGTTCGCCGTCGTGGTGGATTGATTCCCGCCTGGGTGATCTTTGGAATGATAATTCTCGGGACGTTTGCCATATGTGTCGCGGTCACACTTCGCACAAGAACGAAGATGTCGTTAGCGTCGCAGCAATTCGTGCGCATGCAAACGGACGTCAACGGCCTTCGACATGCAAACCAATCCTTGCGAACAGAGATTAATCAATTGCGCCACGATCCACGCACGATCGAAGCCGCCGCACGCAGCCGGCTGAACATGGTTCGCGCAAACGAGATCGTGGTGCCGGTCGAATGAGCGCTACGACGTTCAATTCGGTCGATTTGTTTTTCCCTGCTGGTCGCCTGCTAGTTCCCCTGCTTGAGTGCCACGTTTAGCGACTGCCTGCCTATGCGGCGCGGCTGTGACTGCCATCACAGCCGTGCTCCCCTCTTTTAGGAGCTGAACGCACGATCTTACCTCTGCCTATTGCCTCACAACAAAATCTACTCCTACGGTGATTCGTTGCCTCATAAATAAATCTACTCGAAACGAAAGTTGGTTTTGCGCCTGGTAGTGTGCCTTTTGAATGAAAACGGCACAAGCGAAGTGATTGTTCTTCAGTC
>DASQKG010000410.1:0-5319 GCA_035630655.1 Pyrinomonadaceae bacterium | reverse complement strand
GCACGAGAGCAAGAAATTTAGAGGTAACGAGCCAGCCAGTTTGGCAAAACCGGTAAGTGTTACAGAATCGCGACACGTTGGCTCGAACAGCTACTTGATTCGCGTGCCGGCCATCTTCCTCACTGACTGCTTCACGAGTTGGCGCAGCACGCCACGATCGACGTCCTCAAGCTTTTTTATGTAGAGGCACGACTTGCCTGTCTTGAACTTACCGAGACGTTTCATGAGATCCGGAAAAGCCTCGAAACCCGGCATGATGTAGAGCGTCAGATCTCCCTTGCGTGGTGAAAAACCCGTGATCATCCATTCGCCTTCACGCCCGGACTCGTACTTGTAGTGATAGCGTCCAAAACCGACGATGCTGGGCCCCCACATTTTGGGTTCTTCCCCCGTAACATCTTTCATAATCTCGAGCACCGCAAAGCAATCGTCCCGGCGAACTTCGTCTGAAACTTTGTTAAGGAAGGCGGTTACACTTTCATCTGTAGGCTTGGTTTTTAATTCGGCCATGGTGGGCTCCTTCTGAATGACGCCTAAGATTGATCTGCGTTCAGCAACGCTATCCGAGTCCGGTCGTAGCGCCAAAGGCGCGCAATGCAAAAGCCTGGGGCAACGCCCCAGGTAGAAGTGATGATCCTGGAAGCGCTGAAGGCGCGAAATGCGAGATCCTTGCCCGAAGCCGACAGGGACTGCTACGCCAACAGCATTTCGCGCCCTCAGCGCTAAAAGATTTCAACTGCTACCACCTGGGGCGTTGCCCCAGGCTTTCGCATTTCGCGCCTTTGGCGCTGAGACAGACTCGTCACACACTCCGAACAGCTCTGCTAAACTCAAACGTCTAGCGCAAACAGTTTGAGCTCCGGCTCATCGTCGGACACTTTGATCATACCCTCGAAACGCAAGCCAATCTTTTCTAACACTCTAATCGAGCCAACGTTGTCCGGCATTGTAATCGCCAGCACGCGCATTAACCCCAGGACGGTTGTTCCGTAACTGATCGCCGCCGCCGCCGCCTCGAAAGCGTATCCCTTTTTCCAAAACTTCGGCAGGAACGCAAATCCAAGATCAGGATCGGTCAACGAATCTCGTTTCAACAGGCCACACATTCCAATCAGTTCGCCAGTCGCTTTTAGTTCGACCGCGTAGAGTCCGAAGCCAAAGCGTTCATAGCTGGCGATGGGTCCATTCTGAATGTAGGCGGCGGCATCTTCGTCGCTCCTCACGCCCTTGTCGCCAACGTTGCGCACAAACGAGTCGTCGTTGAGCAGTTCACGAATGAAAGCTGCATCCTCGACTGAGAATTTGCGAAGGCTTAGGCGTTCTGTGTCGATCACAGGGTATTTGTCCTATACACTTCAGGAATCTCTGATCAAGTTGGCTTGAGAGCCCGCGAAGCGGCCGACGGCATAAAGCCTGGGGTGGAGCGCAGCGAAACCCCAGGAGCCTTTATCGAAAATAGAAAAAGTCCGCGGAGCGGCCGACAGTAGAATTCATCATGATTGGCGTTTGGAAATCAAGCCGCCATCGGCCGCTCCGCGGGCTCCGCCAAGGTTTTGTGTAATCGATCCTGGGGTTTCGCTGCGCTTCACCCCAGGCTTTACGCCAACGTCCGCTCCGCGGACTGAATACAAGAAACCTTTGCTACTTGATAAAAGCTTCCTTTAGTTTGTCTTGTAGCGGTAGGGCGTATTTAGAATCTCGGTAGCCTCCAGCCACACAGCGACAAACTGAAGGGTGTCGGAAATTACTTCTTATACACGTAGTAAACAACACCTGCGTAATCGTCCGTCATGAGGAATGCATTCGATCCAAAACTTAGAATATCCACTGGTCGTCCATTAACTTTGTTCCCGTTGAGAAATCCGGTAATGAAGTCTTCCGGTTGAGCTGCTCCCATGTTTCCCCTGACTCGTACTACGCGGTAACCGCGATTGAGATGTTTCTTAGTAGAGCCATGAAGAGCCACCAGCGTGGCGCCGCTTAACTCGTCATCGCTCGTTGCGTCAAAGTATTCCAGTCCAAGCGGCGAGCTATGCGCGTCGAACGCTGCATAAGCGCGCGGAACATTACGGCAATTCATCTTTCTGCTGCGGGCATTAAACTTCGGATCGGGAAAACGCCGAGCTCCGGATTGATAACAATAAGGCCAGCCGTAGTGGGTCCCCTCTATAAGGGAATACATCGTATCGGCCGGTTTGTGGTCGCCAAGATGATCCGAACCCATGTTCGTCGCGAACAGATTATTGTTTACCCAACGCAACCCGACGGCGTTACGAAGACCTTTGGCAAAGTGCTTTTGGTTCCGGCCGTCGGCGTCCATCACAATAACGCTGGCGCGAACGGCCTCTTTTTCTTCGCAAGCATTACAACTGCTACCCACCGACACGTAGAGTTTTCCGCCGGTGTCAAAAGCGATCGTTCGGGTCAAGTGCCAGCCGCCGTATTTATAACCCAAGCCGTAATCCGGAAAGTTGGCCAACACTTCCGGTTCACTGCTCGGCGCTGTTTCCCCGGCGACAAACTTGTAACGCAACAAACGGTCGGTCAACGCCAGGTAAAACCAATCAACAGCTCGCGCGTCTTTGTGAAAGGCGATGCTGTTTGGATTGCGGAGATTTTTGAGATACGGCGTTACCTTCTTGAAGCTCCTGCTCACAGGATCAAACTCGTCGAGAATGTAAACAACTCCTTTGGTGTTATCAGCGAGGTTATACATATCGGTGACGAATATTCTGTCATCAGGACTTTTCGCCATGAAGCGCACACGCTTTAGTCCCTGCGCCGCCGGGCCAATGCCAAAGCCATCCGGTAGATAGAGATCAAAAGATCTATCGCCACTGAGGGAAACGCGCTGGGCCACAAGCTTCGGACCGGCGGCGTAAAGAACGAAACCTTGTACACAAAGGGCGATGAGAGAGAGCGTAGTAAGAAGCGATAGTATTCTGTTAAGAAACATGTGGGCGGTAAAGAAATCTCTTCTGAGTTCTGATGCAGTTTGATTCAGTCGGCCAATACAGAACCCAGCGCGGTAGCGCGGGATTCCTTAGGAATGCCAAACTGTTGTCGCAAAACCCTGGCATATTCCTCTTCATCCGGAAGTATTTGTTCGTTCCGTTGTCCCTTTTCCGTTGTAATCAACCGCAGTTCAGTGAGCGTAATGCGCCCCTGTGGCGTTGCTCGGGTGCAGACTCGCTTTTGAGTAAAGTGGGATTGAGCCGAAGTCTGATGGTAGTGGCACATCTGGGCGTAATCAGGAAAGGTAAACGGCTGTAGAGTGAAACTGTACTGCGCTTTCCACTCGTCGTCGTTTTCGCGTTGCCACAGAATCAGGCGATCATCCTCGGGACAGATCTTGTAAGCGCGGTCTTGCTGCACTTGCTCTTCGCGTTCATCAATCAGAAGCGGTTGACGGAAAGAATCTCCAAAGCCGACATCGGCCAGCCAAGATTTATCGAGTCTGACCAGCAGAGTCATGTGATCGAAGTCCGGACCAAACTCGCCCGCCGCGTTAGCAACTCGCGCCGAAAGCATATCCACTTTAAAACCCAGCGTTCGCAGCAACACGGCAAAAAGACCGTTAAGCTCGTAACAAAATCCTCCGCGGCGTCGGGTGACGACTTTGTCGAACAGAGCTTCCTCTTCAAGGATGATACGCTGCCCACTGTGAATACTCAGATTCTCAAATGGCACAGCTAACAGGTGGGATTCTTGTAGCGCACGCAAAGTTTCAGCAGTCGGCTCCTGTGAGCCTCGGTAGTTGATCCGTTCAAGGTAAGCTGCGATGTCCAGTTAATATCCTTGCTGCTGTTTTATAACCCCCTTTTAGAATGGGCACTTGGGCTCGCGTTCGAGCGGACAAGTCCGCATTCTAAACGGATCCTGATGGAGTACAACTTCATCCGTCAGCCGTCCCCGGCCGGATTCGCGATTACATCAAGAGCGTCTCCACCCGATGCGCATGGACCATCTCTTCGCATGGCGACCAGGCAAACACGGTGAAGCGTCCGTCCTGGGATGCCACGAGCGTGATCGCGTCACGTTGATCGTGAACAAACTGCGCCGCCGAAAGGTGTCTGGTCCCGCCGAGTTCCAACGGCTGGACCACCGCCGCCACGTTCCCCACAACCGGTTCCGTAACTACGACCTGATCAACTCGTCCGCCACTCTCGCGCCGGGCAATCTTTGCGCCAAACGCCAGCAGCTCATACTGATCGTTAATCAAAGCGGCGCCGTCCACGGCCGTAAGTCCGGCAATGGCGTCCACCGCGTCGATGAAGGCTTCCTGCCAGATCGGTTTGCTTCTCTCGTTGGCATCCTGCCGCAGCAGCGCCGCCAGCTCAGGATAAGGAGGCGCCACTGCGTAAGGCACGTGTTGGATAATTGACTCTCGCCACTTGTCGGAACCTTGCGGAACCACCAGCAGCGACCCACCTCGACCATGCGCGCGCATTGATGCAGCCAATTGTAATAAAACGTTGAGAGAATCTCCGGTGGCGCCGGGAGCACCAAAGCCGAGCAATGCGGTAACCAGGGCAGGGCAGTCAGGCAAGCTCGTCCCCTGTTCATCTACCACCTTGATTTCGTCGCCCTTTAGCACGACCACGTTCACATACTTACCTGTCTCCTGACCGCGGCGATACTTCACCACCAGTAAACCTGGTTCAATTACTTCCAGGACGAAGCAGAGTTTGGGAATCATTCTGGTGACTCCCCAAACACGCAATTCCCCATTTTGCATCGGGTCTCCCCATACGCCGAGATGGATTCCAGGCCGCTCGACGGCGGGCGCCAGACGTGAAAGTACCGGGGGTGTAAGCTCGAGCGGCTGTTCAAACGTCATCGGTTGGGGCGACGCCTCCGGCGGCAGAAACGCGAGCGAGATCTTTGGCGGATAGCCTTCTTCGCGCCGCAAGCTGGCCCAGAAAGTAGCGTTGATGATTGCCTCAACCGCGGCCGCGTCAGGCTGCGGCGCCAACTGCTGCGGCTTAGCCTGAGCGACCGCGAAACGACGGGCGAAATAGTCTTTGATGGTGGCGGCGACGGCGCGCGCCGCTGGATATGCTGGTCCCGGCATAAATTAGTGAATGAATAACGTGGTGTCTGGATTCGACATCGAGCAAATAACTGTCTTGGATTGATTAGTACGATACTTCAGGTCAAAGGAGTTCGCCAACGTGTGTAAGGTCCGACGTCCCGTAGGGACACAATGTTTATAGATCGCGTGTTACAAGACTGGCCCAGCTCTGTAGGAGCTAAATGTGGGAACCGACTTCATGGCGCATTACGCTCCTACGGAGCTGAAATCATGAATTCGCGTGC
>DASQKG010000409.1:0-3553 GCA_035630655.1 Pyrinomonadaceae bacterium | reverse complement strand
AAAGTAGTTTAGAGTTCAACCTTTAGGTTGTGGCTTTTGCTTACACCAATGATCCATGTTACCGAAGCAATTCGAATCGTAAAGGAACGAGCACGAGCGTTGCCCACCGAAAGCGTCGCATTGGAGGACGTGTTGGGCCGCTATCTGGCCCAGGACATCGTCGCAGATTCGGATCTTCCGCCTTTCGATCGGTCGCAGATGGATGGTTATGCCATCCGCGCCGCCGACGTCCAATCGGCGACCGAAAATACGCCGGTCCGTTTGAAAATCGTGGGAGAGTCGGCGGCGGGTCGTGGCTGGGATCATGAGATGAGCTCCGGACAAGCGGTGCGCATCATGACGGGTGCGCCTGTTCCAAAAGGCGCGGACAGTGTGCAGCAGGTAGAGCTCACACGCGAAGCAGAAGGCGAAGTTGAGATACTGGAGCCGGCTGCCCAGGGTCGTTCGATTGTGAAGCGGGGAGCGGAGATTCAGAGTGGGACGCGCCTTCTCAATGCCGGTGAACAGATCAACTCCGGGACGATCGCCGTGCTCGCTTCCTTTGGTTACGCTCACGTCTCCGTTGGTAAACGTCCTCGCGTCGCTGTTCTGGCAACCGGCAGCGAGTTGGTTGCGGTGGACCAGAAACCCGGACAAGACCAAATACGCGATTCAAACAACTTTTCCATCAGCGCCTACGCGCAACTCGCCGGCGCGGTCGTTGAGCGACTCCCACTCGCGGGCGATAACCAGGAATTACTCAAAAGCCAGATCAGCGAGGCGGCCGAGCGAAGTGAGGTAGTTATCACCTCCGGTGGTGTATCTGTCGGCGTTTATGATTTTACTAAAAGTGCGCTGAAGGAACTGGGCGCGGAAATGTTTTTTGAGCGTGTCGCGTTGCGCCCCGGCAAGCCAACAGTTTTTGCAAGACTGCCAAACGGAACACTAGTCTTCGGCCTCCCCGGCAATCCAGTTTCTGTTTCAGTCACATTCAATCTCTTTGCGCGCATCGCACTTCTGGCATTTCAAGGCGCGACTGAAACTGAGTTGCCCGCGAATAATGCTGTGCTTCGTAAGGATGTTAAAGGCGCGAAAGAGAGAGACAGTTATCTGCCAGCCCGATTGAGCACAGACTACGAAGGCCGGCTTATAGCTGAACCCTTAAAGTGGGGCGGCTCGTCCGACTTCGTTGCGTTCGCGCGCGCTACGGGATTAGTTGTTGTGCCTGCGGACTGCGGGGTAGTGGAAGCGGGAACAATAGTCCGAGTCTTGCGGCTGCCGTCCTAACGCTGGGCCGCGGGCAGCACAACAAGCATAGTTTAATAGGTTACCGAGCCCGCGAAGCGGCTGATAGCGTAAAGCCTGGGGTGGAGCGCCAGCGAAACCCCAGGAAACTAGTGATTGAGAGACCAAAGCCCGCGGAAGCGGGCGACAGCTCTGATTCGCCGAGTCTGTCGCCCGCTTCCGCGGCTGACAATATTTTTCCGGACTGTACCTGGGGTTTCGCTGCGGTTCACCCCAGGCTTTACGCCATCACCCGCTCCGCGGGTTAACGACACAAGCTGAAGCTTGAACTCTAAACTACTCTACGTGCCTTGCCGGTCTGATTCCGAACCACGACAAAAAACGTTCAAGTCGACGGAAGAAGTCGATCCTGTTCAGTAAAGGATTGAGCCAACCGTTTGTGATGCAGTAGTGAGAATCATGCGGAGTCGTGTGATGGACCTGATGATGCGCAGGCTCAAGCACCAACCGTGTTCGTTGCAGCCACCTCACTAACGTGGAAGATTCCGGCTCGTGGGCCCATTTGTGAAATTGGTTTGTGGCTACTGTAGCAATCGCCAGGATCGTCACAAACAAAACCGCAAACGCTATCCAACCCGACACTGGACCAGTCAGTAGCAAATAAAGACAAAACAACATGGTGGGCGCGGCAAAGATGCAGGAGTTCCCCAGCGTAGTCACAAGGTTGTGGGTGCAGATGTCTCTTGGATAGATGTGATGTTGACGAAACGGTTTTACAAAGCCTGGTCCTATGATAGGCGTACCTTCGGAGAAATAAGTGTCTCCTATCCAGTGAACGATGCCGGTCACCAAATCGCCGCAGATCACGCCGAGCGGAATGCCCAAAACCACTAACCAAAGCAACTCGAGCTCGTAAAGTCGAGCCAGGCCAAAATAGAGATTAAGACCAAACAGCAATGGAAAGAGAAACAGTGTGCTGTATTCAAGAAAGGAATGTAATGGAGTTGAATGCTCCTCTATGCCGCTATAGCCGCTGGGCGGTTCAGAACTGACGAGACCAGCCAAACTTCGGCTGTGAGACTCCGACTCGCGTCCGTTTCGAGTGATCGGCGGTTCTCCGATCACCAGAGTTTCCTCGCTTACAGTGGCTGACATAAACTTAAGCTTGCGTTCAGGTCTTGAGAGCTTAGTAGATCCTGTATCTTTACGTACGAGGCCCGCCCATGGATCGGATTTTTTTGCGGTAAGGCAGGAAGATTATTCTGTTATGCTGCTAAAAAGGCAATAGCAAAGTCAATTAGAAACCCAGCGCGGTGCGCTGGCTCGGCATCAGAACCGGAAGCAGGTAGCGACCGGGTCTACTGCGAGAACACAGAATTCCCAATGCTTACGCCACCCGGTCGCTTCCGGTTCTGATGCCGGCGAACCCTCGGTTATGCAAAATGACTCAACTTTCCCACGTTGACGATGATGGCCGGCTGAGAATGGTCGATACGAGCTCCAAGTCCCTGACCACTCGTCATGCCGTTGCGTCCGCTCGCGTATTGATGGCGGGTGAGACCGTTCAGGCGGTCCGCGAACATACCACACCCAAGGGTGATCCCCTGGAAGCCGCTCGACTTGCGGGCATCATGGCTGCCAAACGGACCGCGGAATTAATTCCACTCTGCCATCCGCTGCCTCTCACTCACGTAGATGTGCAAGCACGGATTGAAGACGAAGGTGTATATCTGGAGTCGAGTGTTTCTACCAACGCGCAAACCGGTGTGGAAATGGAAGCCTTGACCGCAGTTTCCGTGGCGGCGCTAACGGTTTATGACATGTGCAAGGCGTTGGATAAAGGCATGGTAATTTCCGACGTTCGTTTGGAGAGCAAGACCGGCGGCAAATCGGGAGACTACTTCAGGAAGTAGGAATGAATAGGACAGACATTCCTGTCTGTCGGAGTTCCGGTAGAAGCATGTCAGCTACAACCTGCAACCCACCTCATTCTCGACCACGCTCCGACAGACAGGAATGTCTGTCCTACTTGGTCCTGCTAATTAGGCGGAACATCGTTAATTTCCCAAGCGTTTATTAGTCTGCAGTAAAGGGTTTTTGAACTGGAGGCTGGATATGAAATTCCGTATTTCTCAGGATGCACGTCCCCAAGCCACGCTTTTGATCACCGCGGCGGTCATTTCCATTGTGCTGTGGTTTATCCCGTTTGCTGAACTTCTAACCTATCCTTTTCGTCTTTTTGTGACCTTCATACACGAGGGCGGCCATGCCATCGCTGCTTTGTTGACCGGGAACTCTGTCGAGAGTCTGAGTATTGCCACCAACGCCA
>DASQKG010000408.1:0-7216 GCA_035630655.1 Pyrinomonadaceae bacterium | reverse complement strand
CGGAGCGCTACATCGTTTCGCGATGTGCGTTGCAGGATCAGTTCCGTCGTCGGTGTATCCAACGCGCCGAGACAACCTGCCAACCCGAGAAAGTTGACGGTCATTTCGGCGGGGAGTTTTCCGGTCTTGAAGTGGGCCACCATTTCGGGTGCCCCCTCGGCGCCATTTCCGCTGCTGACTCCGGCTATGTCGCTGGATGGAAAGTCCAGGCTCACGGCAGACTTGAAATGCACGGTTTCTTTACTGGGATCGGCGCCTTCTCCTGGTGAGACCCCAGGCTCTGCGTAGGGCGTTCCTCCGTTTCGTCCCGCCTCCTCCGCCGAGTGAAGTCGGCCATTGGCGGCTTGAATCATCTCGAGCAGCCGGACTGCCTGAAAAAAATCAAACCGATGGCCTTCAGCGAAGAGCCACTTCTCGATAGCCGCCTCTTTTCCCCAGCCGTAATTTTCTACAGTATTACCTGTTCGCCCGGCATCGGGTCCCATGTTTTCCAAATCCCTTCACGTTGCTTGCTCTTCACGATCAATTGTGTAAACGAATTTACCGAGGCATGAGAGGCGAGGAACCCGTTCAGGACCGCGCTGAATAGAAAGGCGCCGCTGCCTTCGTAAAAGTCTTCGTCGAAAGTCAGAGTTACTTCGGTGCCACGACAGAACCCGCGCCACGGTTCGACGCCGACGTGCCTCATAGTTTTGCGGCAAGTCATCTGACTGATGCCTTCAATTAGTTGCTCGTGAAAACGATTCCCAGGCTGGCAGTAGAGCCGAAGTATTTCTTTCAAGGCCGCCAGGCTGTCCTTTTCCTCAGACAAGGACAGGTGATTGAGCGACAGATGAGAGACCAGCCGCCACGTAGTCTGTCCACCAGTCGGAGGGGACAGCGGTGGGCTGGGCTTGCCCAGACACACCACTGGTCGCTTGGGATCGAGAGGCGTTCCAGGCTCTTCAATTCGCAACGCGGCGCCCGCCGGAAGTTCGCTTGCCAACTCGCGGTTCGTGCAAAGCGTGTGGGCATAGGCAGTTTGCTTAGCCGGTAATTCAGGATTGAAATCAAGGTCGATAAAAGACAGCACCATCTCCGTGCCGCGGAAGTCTTTTCGGGGCGAAGCAACACGTCTCGCGTGCCAGAAAGATTTCTGGTCCCTTTCTTCAGTTCGATGGTTGTAGGAATAGAAAGGCTCGAGTCGTTGACTGGTGTCGGCGGCGTTGGATGACGCGGACACGGAAACAACGGAGTGTATTTCGGTAGTTCGCTCGCGTCGCTTATCAGGCACGAGTGGATATTCCAGCATCCTGTGGTCCAGTCGGATCGGCTCCGTCGTTTTTTCAAACAGGTTGATGATCGGAGTGCATCCGAGAACAAACGAGTTTTTGTCTACCACCAGGTTTACCGGTGGCTTGCGGTTAAGCAGAATGTAAATATCCAGGCTGTTCGTGGTCTTTTGTGGGTCGAGAAAATCGCCCAACGTCGGCTTCGCCCCACGCTGCCGATACTTGCGGTTGAAATAGAGATCGAAAAAGAAGTACTGCTCCGGGAAGGCGAAATACTCCTGGAGCAGCATGTAACCCGGATGAGCGTTTGGCGGGTAAGGCAAAACGTCGTCGTCGAGCTCCAGACCGACGGGTTTTATTGATCCTCGTTCCAGGTATTTAGGCAAAGGCGCATCGTCGGGTCCTGTGCCAACCGGCTGAATGGCAACATCAAGGACATTGCAAAACAGCAACTCATAAAGTGCCGTGACACTCAGAGAGTCGCCGTTCAAATAAAACCGCAAGCGATCGAGTTCGACGTCCTGCAGTTTGTTGTCTGGCCCAAGACACTCAAGTCTCAGCCGTAACGCCGTAACCGCATCATGGTCGGCGTCCAGAAAATTCGACTGCCGCGTGCTCTCAAAAACCGCCTGCGTGACCTTAATGGGCCAGAGGGTAACCGGATAGCAACTGCGAAAACGACACGTCACTCCGTCCCTGGCGTCGGCATAAAGCGGCGTCTTCTCTGCGATCGGGAATCCTTTCGTCATCATTTTCCCCTGCTCGGGATCAACTCTGAATTGCGCAATCGCCATCGACGGTGTGGGGTTGGTGAGTTGCGGATAAAGGATGCCCAGCAGGGCGCTGGTGATATCCGGAAACTCGCTGTCCATCTCGTGCTGCAAACGGGCCACCAGAAACGCGAACGACTCGATCAGGCGTTCGACATGTGGATCGGCGCACTCATCGCGTCCGAGCTCCAAACGCTTGGCAATTTTCGGATAGCGCTCGGCAAACAGCCCACCCATTCTGCGCAAGTAAGTCAGCTCGGTTTTGTAATACCGGAGAAGTTCTTCCTGGCTATTGGATATCATTTACTTCGGGCACCGCGTTCCTGGTCTCGATTAGTACGTTAAGCAGCTCCGCGATCTCCCATTGCCTTTCATTAACTTGAGCGTTTCCATTCTTAGTGTTAAGCAACACGGGAAACGAAACCGGCTCATTGATCAGGTCTACTCTCATCACACCTTCCACATAGAGCCGGAGGCTTCCTTCCCCATGCTCGACGGGTTCGACTTCAACCCGAACCTGACTGAGGCGGGGCTCGAATGCGGATATGGTTTTGCTGATGATCGAGGCGATGAGCGCGTGATCATCGGCATTCTGTGCGGATAACGAAGAGAAGTCGGGAATGCCATAATTGATGACAGACCTCTCCTCTTCACCGAGGCGGTGCAACGAGAGAGAGCAGCGCGTGTTGAGTAACCGCCCTAACTCCCGTCGCACAGATGCCTTCAGTTCTTCGCGGTTCAGGATACGCGGGTGCCGCTCGTCCGCATCATCCCGAGGATGCAGATTGACTAGACGGTCGAAGAGCAGCGCCCTCGCACCCGCAATCGGCTTGAGTTGTCGCATACAGGCTATGCGTTCTTATTTGTGGCCAAGTCCCACTTCCCTGGGACATGCCCGGCTTCTCCACCCTCGGCTTTTTGATGGAGGAAATCCCAGGTGATGTGGTTGTAGTTCAAGGTCACCGTTTCCACCGGCTTATCTCCGCCCCCGCCGCCGATCGAGATCGAGGAGAGGACCACGTTCTTCAAGGTGTACTTGATGAGCTGGATTACTTTGCCCTTGTCGTTGCGGCCAACCACAACCTCTGCAGTCTTGAAGGCATCTCCCTTGCAGCATGCCTCATTGAGCAGAGGGGTCGACTGATCGAGATACTTCGTAATCGTGAAGTCCTGGTGATTGGGTTTCCCAGACGTTCTTTCGTTGTTGCTAATGTCGCCGGTGATTTGCATCGCCACACCATGGCTAAAAGACAAGAGCTCAATTTGGTCGGCAAACTGGTCCATGGTGCTGGTTCCTTTAACGACCGGGTCGAATTTCATCAATAATACGTCCATAAGTCCTCCGTTTTAGTTAGCACAAAAGTTGATATCGAAAGAGGAGTGCGAAGGGTTCACACACCTCTCCCGGAACGACGCGGGGAAAACATTAACCCCGCGCCGTTCCAATAATCGGCTCGGCCATTACGCAGCAACCGGCTGCGGCAGTTCTGCCACCAGACGGATCGAAGCGGTCAGCTCATCAAGCTGGAAGTGCGGCCGGAGATATACGACCGCCTTGTAAACACCGGGTTTGCCCACGACATCTTCGACGTCAATGCGAGCTTCGCGCAGTGGAAACGAGGCTTTCGAGCTTTGCGATGCCCTGTCGTCGAGCAGAACGTAATCGGCGATCCACTTATTCAGATAGTCCGCTACGTTCTCCTTAGTCATGAAGCTCCCGACCTTGTCCCTCATCATTGACTTGATGTAATGGGCGAACCGGGAAGCGGCCATGATGTACGGCAGTTGGCTCGAGAGCCGCGCGTTGGCCGTGGCTTGCGGGTCCTGATACACCTTGGGTTTTTGTGTCGTCTGACCGCCGAAGAATGCAGCCTCGCTGCTGTTCTTGCGATGGACCAGGGCGATGAAACCGAGGTCATTCAATTCCTTTTCGCGGCGATCGGTGATGGCTAATTCAGTTGGACACTTCAAAACCACATCGCCTTCGTCGGTTTTGAAGTTGACGGCCGGAAGTCCTTCCACCAAACCACCGCCTTCGACGCCGCGGATGGCGGCGGTCCATTTGAACAGCGAGAACGCGTTAGTGATGCGTTCAGCCATGGCGTAGGCTGCGTTGCCCCAGCAATACATCCGCCGGTCGCCGTTGACCTCTTCCTGAAAGGCAACTTCATCCGTCGGAATGCGCCCGGTGATGCGCTCCTTCTTGTCTTCGCCGGTTTGAACATCGCGGCGAACGTCTTTGCCGTAAGGCTGACGCAAGAGGAAGTGTGGCATACAGAGAGCCACGTAGCGAGAATCTTCGCTGTCGCGAAACGCGCGCCACGACACCAGCTCCGAGCTTTCGAAGCCCTTGGCGAGATCGCGCGGATTACCGAGGTCCTCAAAGGTGTCCATGTCGAACAGACCAGGACTTGCCGCGGCGATAAAGGGCGCATGTGCGGCTGCGGCAACATTGGACATTTTCTCGAGCCATTTGATGTCCTGCGGGGTCCGATCGAATTCATAGTCTCCGACCAACACGCTGTAAGGACTGCCGCCAAAGGTTCCGTACTCTTCCTCGTAAATCTTCTTGAACTGAACGCTTTGGTCAAACTCGACGGCCCGTTCCAGGTCTTTCTGTATCTCAGCCTTCGTCGCGTTAAGCAGGCGCAGCTTCAACATCGTGCCTGTTTCCGCGCGACTGACCAGGTAATGGAGTCCGCGCCACGAGGATTCAAGCCGGCGAAATGAATCGCTGTGCATGACCTTGTTTAGGCCGTCATCGATCTCCTGGTCCAGAGCGGCGATGCGCTGATTGATTACACCTACCAGATCGGTATCCGGTGTTGGTTTAGCGATCGTTCCTGCGTCGACCTCGGCAATCAGCTCGGACAGCGCGTTCATTGCCTGCTTGGCCTGCGATATGTCGCGAATCAGCTTGGTTTTCAGATCATCGTCCTGGAAAGCTCTAAGTTTAGTTTGTAAGACGGTTTCGGGGGCTGTGGTACTCATTTCTTCTTACCTCCTTCAGTTGGCTTGGTTGCCGGTATCTCTCGAGTTGCCGGAGGAGGCGTTACCGGGTCTTCCGTTTTTTCCTCGAGCATTCCCTTGATCTCATCGACCTTGGTTTTCATGGCCGCCCGCTGCGTATCGTCGCTGAGTGCCTGAAGCATTGCGTTCTGCAGCTTTACATTTCCATCCAACTTGGCAACCATGTCTGACAAGCGCGTTCGCTTCTCAAACTGTGCACTCACCTCGATTTGTTTCAGGACGTTGATGGGGCTGAAGTCGTCGAGGTTTTTGAACTCTAATGTCTTCGAACCTCCATTTAAGGAGATGCTCGGCTCAACAAACTTCATGATGTCGTTGAAGTTGTCACGGTCGAGATCCATGTATTTGCGGTCCCTGATTGGGACTCGGGTAGACGCGTCAAAATCCCCTGAGAGGTCTGCCATGATCCCGACGACAAAGGGAAGCTCCCTTTTGACGAATGAGCCACGAGTCTCTACATCGTAAGTAATCTGGACCCTTGGGGGACGTATCCGATCCAGTTTGTGTTGTGTGCTTTCTGCCATTGAGTTTCTCCTTTGGGTGTGACTTTCAGTAGTGAGTTTAAAAAAGATTTCGCTTAGCTTATGTTCGCTTTACTTCATATCCGCCACCTGCTTTCCGGTTAGCTTCAGCAGTTTGTCGAGCTCCTGCATTTCACCTTGATTGCGAACGATTTGCTGGAGGACTTCAAACAGAGACATGTCTCCCCACTCGACGGCGCGTTTAACCAGATAGGGGGTGGGGCTGTGTGGCTCAGTTCTCAGCAAATAGTCGGCTGCTTCGGATAACCTGCGGTAGGCGTCTGTTCGCGTTCGAATCGGGCCGTAGGACCAGAGTTGGGTCTCCGCTTCGCTCGTTCTGGTCGCGAGCGGGATTCCCAGTTCAACTGTCGGTGATTCGGCGTCGGGCACCTGTAGAATCTCGGTTACGAGTTGGTGTATGACGCTCAGAACTTCATGGAACTGATGAAGGCTTGGCGAATCCTTGCCGCACTTCTCGTCCAGTAATTCCTGCAACAAGCCGCATGTATTCATGGCCCCTTCCAGATCTTCAGTCAGCGTTTGAGAGAAGGAAGGGTCAGTGGTCATCAGACGATCGCGAAACTCGATAACGCTGGGCCTGATCTTTGTTGAAACCTCCTGCGCCTGAGCCGGATCCCTGCGGGCAATGTTTTCATAGTGACAAGCACGTTCCCAATCAGCGTATGAATATGTTTCCTTGTCAGCTTCCGTGGGCGCTGCGAGCGAAATCAGTTTTAGCTGTTGCGATAGCTTCTGATTGATCCACTCGATCGGGGCGATTCGATCTTCAACGCTTTCGCCATCGAGGCTTGGATACAAATCATTCCAGAAGTTCTGACAAAGCGCGGTGAGGAGGTTCAAGCCCGCCTCGACCCCGGAGAATCCATAGAGGTGCAGCCAGCTTTCCACAAGCCACCCGGCGATTTGCAAGTCTTTGGTGCGCGTCTCCAACGCCTCAAGGCAGATTGTTTCCTCTGCCTGCCAGTCAGCGCGTTTCAAACTTGCGTAATAAATCCCCTGGCTAAGTGTCTGGTTGTCTTCGCGCCGCGCATCCTGAATACGATCGTATGTTCCTTCGTAACGCAGTGATTCTCCTGTTTGCTTCGGGCCGGAAATCGGCTGGAGCAAACTCTGAATATCAATCTTGTAAGAGAGGATTAGGCCGCTCATGTTATTCGTCCTTGTAGATAACGTCGTCTGGTATCAACGGCACCAGAGGCGCGACAGTGGGAAAGCAGGGAAGCTCCAATGGTTCCGGTTTATTCGCAGTGATCAGGCTCACCCGCATAAATACTTCCGCCGGCGACTCCTCCAATTCCTGCCGCTGTGCTCGAGGTACAGAAGGATCGGGTTCCGTCCTGACTGTAAGCTTCAACGTGTAAGGGCTCGGCTCGAAGTCGCGATCACAATCCGCCTGCGGGCCGGCACGCTTTAACAGGGAACCGTGGCGAATCAGAAAAGTGAACAAAGACCAGCGATCGTTGTATTCGAAGAAAGCGCTGCGGTCTTTGGCCCTCACCAAGGTGGGCGAAACGCCAGAGACAGGAAGCCTTGGAGAGTTGTTGGCCCACCGCAGGGTCAAACGAATTGGATCGCCAAAAACCCAGCGTCCGGCACGATCCTC
>DASQKG010000407.1:0-12104 GCA_035630655.1 Pyrinomonadaceae bacterium | reverse complement strand
CCGAGTATTCCCTGTCTTATTACGAGGCCGGATTTGAAAGCCGTGCTGATTGAGGCGTCAAAAAGGAAAGCGGTCTTTCTTCGCGAAGCGTTGAGTCAGACTCGAACTTCAGCACGCGCCACTGTGGTCGCGGATCGATTTGAAAACGTCGATGCTCCTGAGGTCGGTTTCGTTACCTGTCGGGCGTTGGAGCGCTTTGAAGAAACAGTGCCGCAGCTGGTCAAGTGGGCGCCCGGTGATGTGGTATTTCTTTTCTTCGGTGGCGAGGGATTGGCCGGATCGATGGAGGGTCTGGAATTCACTCAGCAGTTAATTCCGAATTCCAAAAAGCGGTTTCTGTATGTAGCTAAGTAGGACAGACATTCCGGTCTGTCGGACGGCGGCTAGAAGCCCGTTTGAACCAAACAACTGCGGCCCACATCTCTCTCTCCAAACCATGACCGGCAGGAATGCCTGTCCTACTCTGGATTCCTGGAAACGCTTTAGCCTTCGCCGTTTCTAAAATAAGACAAACAAAATTTGGTGCCGACGGTATCTGACAGCGATACCGATAAAAAACAGCCCCGAAGTTGGCTTTGCCCCAAGCCAACTCGCGGGGCATTTTTGTTTTCGTCAAAGGCCTCAGGTTTAGAGGTTGGTGTTAATTCAGACCCGGTTTCTAACCTGACTCCGACAGACAGGAATGTCTGTCCTACTTACGGAACGATATCCAGCGCGATCAACTGCTGACCAGAGATGACAAATTCCGCCGGCGGTAACTCCATTTCATAGACTGCCGAAAGCACGGTTGGTGTATAGCCGCCGGAGTTTCTATCGCTGTTCAGCGTTGCGACCATTGACGGCGGCAGGTTCGGCATTTCGCTGGTGCCAATCACTGCGCCGGGTGTAATGCGGAACAGCTTCACGTAAAGCCGATCGCTCTTCTTCACTTTGTTGATCGCCCGCACCAGTTGTCCTAGATCCTGCGGTACGAACGAGCGTGCGCCGGAACCTTCCTGAAGCGCGCCTCCGTCACCTACAAAAGCGAGCAGTTGTCCCGGCGTCGCATCTTCAGGAATCTGCACCGGGATACGCTGCACGAATTGTTTTCCTGATTCGGTTCTAACGTACGCCTGAATCTCGATGGTTTCTCCGCGCCTTGCTTCCGTCTTGTTAAGCGCAATCCGCTCGAGCGTGCCGGCGTATTTAGTGTCAGTAGAAGAAATGTCGAGCGTGATCCCCTCAATCTGTACATCGTCAAAACCGCTGCCCATCAACGACCCAATCGGGGCCGCCACGGAACCGGCTGCCATAATCGGCGAATTAAAAGCCGAGAAGCGCCGGTCGAGTTCGATTGGCTCCTGCCCTTTTACATTGATTGCGCCTTTAATGGTAATCGTCGACTCGCCCAGCCCGCGTTCACTCGAAGTAATCGTATTGAACACGGTGATGTTGAGTAGCAGTGGCGTTAAGAAAGAGTCGTTGGCGATTTCATAGGAAAACGTCTCGCTTCGATCGCGACTTGTACGCAAGTTAATCTTCACCGGAATCATTTTCGGCGATTGACCCAATTGTCCGTAGATTCCCGCAGCACGATCCTGCGAAATCGAACCCATCATCGTTCCAGGAATTGAAAGCTTGAACGAGTTGTTGACGTTGGATATTACGGTCACCACTGACGATTCGCTCATCGGCATATCGGACGCGCCGAGACTCAAAAACGGATGGCCAAATGCGTAGATCTGATCGGTATCGCGAAAAGTAACCGTGCCTGAGGCCGCAATCGAATAGTCGCCGCGAACCAATTGCACGCTAACTGACGTACCGGGGGTCAAAGTCTTTTCTGTGGCTTTACCCATGGGCGTCATTGCGGCGGAACCGCCGGCGCCCGAAACAGGCAGGAGGCCATTGGCGATGAGTTGCGGCGCAAACATCGCAAGAGATTCCTGGCTAATTCCACCGAAAACGACCGGCGTCGCGATCGGAATCATTTGTTGACCTATCAGTGGTAACAGCCCCGATCCTTGCGAGACCGGCGCAATTAATGTTGCTGAGCCCACGGCCGGTTTCGGCAAACCCGGTTTCCAGTCAGTCGATGCTAACTGTGCAAACGACACGGCCCTGGGTTCTTTTGGACGCTGGGTTTGATTGGCGCCGCGTTCAAAAATATCGATCATCTGCTTGATAGGCGTGATACCTGCGATCGGCTCCTTTGAAAATGGAAAACTGAAGGCGATAGCGCCAACTAAACGACCGTCGATATAGACCGGCGAACCAGACATGCCGCCGAAAACACCGGTCTTTTGCACGTTGGCGCCGCTCAGGCGGGCAATAATCGCTGACTGGCGTGGACCGGGAAACCCCGGCATCACACCAAGAATCTCCACGCCAAAATCTTCCGGTTCAGTTCCTGAAAAAACCGTGCGCGCCGTTCCCTTCATCCCCGGGCGAAGGTCCTCGAGGGGAAACATGCGTGAGTCTTTTAGGGCAGGCGCGGAAGCCTGTTCAGAAACTGCCGCCTTTTGGGGGATTGCGCGGTTTTGGCCAATGGCAAGCCCACTAAGCATGGCGACCGCAATCGCCAGGAGGAGAACTTTGACTAATAACTTCATTAAAGGATTACCTCTTTTACCGCCTATCAAGATTGCAGCCTGCAGCTAAGGTGGGACTATAGCCGTCGCCCCCGAACGGGTCAAGGTGGTTATGATGCAGGAACTGCCGCATACGAACGCTGCGCGACAATCGAAGCATTAGACGCCTGAAAGCGGCTCAACGTTCCTCTTGCCCGAGGGGTTTTTCGCGTGTTAAGTTGCGACGAAATGGGTTCAATCGAAGGGTTTATTCTCGCGGGTGGGCAGTCTCGGCGTATGGGAACTGATAAGGCGCTTTTGACGCTAAAGGGTCAGACGTTCCTGGAGCGCATTGCCGAGGAAATGGCGGGAGTAGTCAATTCGATTTCGGTTGTCGGTTCCAGTCCTGCTCGTGGGGAAACAAAGCAGCGGAATTCCAAACCAAGACAGACGGGAATGTCTGTCCGAGCTGTGCCTGACGTTTATTCGAATTGGGGAGCGCTGGGTGGCGTGCATGCCGCACTCTCGGCTTGCGCGTCGGAATGGGCATTAGTTGTGGCCTGTGACTTTCCCTTGGTAACTCGCGAATTTTTTGCTCAACTCACCGAGCGTCGCCGGAACTTTGAAGCGGTTGCCCCGGTGCAAAGCGATCTTATTCCGCAGCCTCTCTGCACCCTCTACAAAGTTGACCCTTGTTTGGAGCGGGCTGAACAACTAATCAAATCCGGAGAAAGAAAGCCAATTGCTCTGCTACAATCCGTGAGAACGTGTTGGGTCTCGTTTGACGAAATTGCCGATCTGAGTGGGGCAGGCGACTTCTTCGACAATATCAACTCTCCGGAAGATTACGATCGAATGACTGAGAAAGGAATTGGGTTACGGTGAAGCGATGAACTCAGGGTGGTTCCACGAACTAGAAGTCAGAGTTCGTGCAACCGTCATAAGCCATCGCTCGTCTTCATTCCGCTAATGGCACCCCGACGACCACTCGGAAAGAAGCTGTTCAAGTCGCTGCTGCCCATCCTCCTGGTCCTGGCGGTTGCACTGATCATTGCGCTTGGTTTCATCGTTTACGGAGTTACTCGACCTTGCCGGCGTCCATACCTTGTCACCCCACAATCCTTCACCGGCATCAGCGGCAGAGTGCTTAAGGTTACTGACGAAACATGGCAGAACCGCGACGGCACGCGAGCGCGCGGCTGGCTTCTCAAGGGCGGTGAAGGAGCACCAGCGGTCGTTTTCCTCCACAAGTATTGCGGCGATCGATCGCTGCTCTTTAACCTCGGGATCAAACTAAACGAAACGACAAACTTCACCATCCTCTGGCCAGACCTCAGAGGGCACGGCATTGATCCGCCCACATCCTCGACCACCTTCGGAAATCGAGAGGCCGAAGACCTTCTGGCTGCGCTCGACTTTCTTCGCACAGTAAGAGGCGACTCTGACAGCCAGTTGGTTGGTGATCGTGTCGGGGTCTATGGGGTTGAGCTGGGCGCTTACGCCGCGCTGCGCGCAGCGAATAAAGATCCAAGAATACAAGCGCTGGCCCTTGATTCGGTTCCGGCTGATGCAGATGAACTGCTTAACGCGGCCGTGCGGGAAGATGTCGGCATAAACAGCACGGTGTTACTGAAGCTGTCTCGGATGGCGACACATATATATTATCTCGGCGTCTTTGAAAACACGTCCTCCTGTGAACTGGCGCAAGGGCTCAAAACTCAACGTGTTCTCTTGATGGCCGGCGCAGAGGCTGAATCGCTTCGGCAATCGACGGTCGCGCTGCAAAGCTGCTTTGCAAATCCCGCGAATCTGGAAGTTAAGACTGATCTGCCTTTGACAGGATTCACTTTGCCGTCCGCGACAGGCGAACAAGGCGAACGCTACGATCGGCCCGTTATCGAATTTTTCTTGAAGAGCTTGCAGTGAGAGCATTTCACTTCCCCCGCTGAACGCATAGGATCCTCTAGAACTATGCACGCACCGTTGTACCCTCTCAGGTAAGGAAGGTGGGCTTGCCCCCGCTCTTCGTCGCCCAAGTTTAATCGGGAAAAGAGGATACCCTTCCGCCTCCGCCTCGTCCGTTTAGAGCGCGGACTTGTCCGCCCGGCAGGGCACAAGTGCCCGTTCTAAACGGGGACTGGGTTGCGCGATGAAGAGCGCGGGAGCCACTCGCTCGCCGTATCATCGCGGCCGCACCGCAACCAGCGCTACTCTTCCGTTCTCTCCAATTACTTCGGTGTAGGCCGCGTGTGCGCTTTGTAATTCGCTCAC
Source organism: Pyrinomonadaceae bacterium (assembly GCA_035630655.1). GTDB lineage: Bacteria > Acidobacteriota > Blastocatellia > Pyrinomonadales > Pyrinomonadaceae > PSRF01. The sequence goes on along the minus strand of DASQKG010000407.1, from coordinate 7,284 downwards.
GCCCTCGAGGTATACAAAGGCCAGCAGCGTCGTCCCTCGCCTGCGACATTCATTGACCAACTGAGGCGGTCCTTCATAAATGACGGGCTCACCGTCATCCCTATAGATGACGCGGCCCGCCGCATAAAACTCCGGTGATCGATCGTCTAATTTCAGACCATAGATCAACGACTGCGAATACCCGCGCGCGTCAGCAAGTTGCAACAGACGTTTCGAAGATTCGCGGTCTGCCACAACACCGGACCCACAGTGAAGTACCGTCAGCACAACTGAAAGCGTCGCCGCGGAGATAAGGACAACGGAGGCTGCGCGGCGACCAGCTGCAAACAACGCGACGACACCAGCAACGCCGAGAATACTCGCAGCGATCAGCGCGCAGTTGAGCAATGAGCGCTCTGAACGCCAAACGTATGCAGTCGCAGCGACCGCACCCACAAAGAAAAGCGCAACCGTTGCCTTTAGCTTCCACCCGTGGCTTTTCAAGTCAAAATTGAATCGAACGAGCCGTTCGCCAATTAACAATGCCGCTGCCGGCAGGGACGGAATAACGTATCCGGGAAGCTTGGAGGTTGAGAAGGTGAAGAACAGCAGGGGAAACATAAGCCAGACAAATGCAAAGACTACTAGTTTGTTTGCCGTTTCTTCGGAATCGCTAACCGGACGCCAGACCCAACTACTCGCTCGCGCAAGTCCTCCAATTAAGAATGCAGTCCAGGGCAATGTAAGCGGAACAAGAATGGCAAGGTAGTAATAAATCGGGCCGGGGTGGCGGTAGTTGTTCGATACGTAACGCGCAAATTGGTGCTGCCAAATAAACTGATCGATGAAGGGCCGGCCGTGCCGCCAGATAACCGGCGCATACCATGTAGCCGCGACCATCATTGCAAGAGGCAATCCCCAAATAAGACTTAAGAGAGTTTCTCGTGCGGGAAGACGTCGTCGGAGAAAATAATATGCGCCGGCCACGCCGACCGGGATAACGAGTCCAATAAAACCTTTCGCCAGCAGCGCCAAACCGATGAAAACGTAAAAGCCAATCAGCACCTGCCGTCGGCGTTTACGCTCTCGCTCGAGTTCATGAAGGACAAAGAACGCAAGTGACCACGCGATCGTCATGGTGAGGACAATGTCGAAGCTTGCAGCCCTGGAAAATACAATTATGCCGAGCGTGGTACTTGCCGCGAGTGCAGTCCAAAAACCCAGGCCTTGAAGCTGCTCGTCGTCAGTCGTTTGTTCTATTCGTCGCCCGACAAGAAATAAGGCAGCGATAGTAAGTATCCCAGAGACTGCAGATGGCAGCCGCGCCGACCACTCCGAAACGCCAAACAGTTTATAGCTGGCGATCATCATCCAATAAAGCAAGGCCGGCTTTTCAAACCACAAATGGCCGCCAAGTGTCGGCGTGATCAGATCGCCGCGAAGAAACATTTCGCGGGCCACTTGGGCATAACGAGGCTCGTCTGGGCCAAGCAATGGAAGACGGCCCAAACCGTACAAATAAAACGCGACGATTGCGAGGAAAAGGAAAAGACTGCCGCGCTTGGCAAGCGTCGAAGGTTGCAAGTATAGTCGACTCCCGAGAAGAACTTTTCAGTGGTCAGTTGTTGGTTGTTCGCATCGATATCAAGGGGACGAGTATCATAGAAGAGAACATCTTATTCAACTTCGCAAAACGGCCTGACAATTATTCATAAGCGCCTTCATTTCAATCAACTGACTAAACTGTAACTGACCAGTTACCGCTGACAAGTAACGACTGACATGCTACGTACTGCAGTAATCGGCGTGGGCCACTTAGGCCGCCAACACGCTCGTATCCATGCAAACCTTGCCACCGAAGGCTTGACTGAGTTTGTTTCCGTTTGTGACATCGATCAACAAACGGCGAAAGATATCGCAACCAACAGCGGAGTCGCATGGACTACTGAATGGCGCGATCTCATTGGTAAGGTTGACGCCGTCAGTCTCGCTGTTCCGACCGTGTCGCATTGCGAAATCGCGTGTGGACTGCTTGAAACCGGCATCCACGTTCTGGTCGAGAAGCCTATCTCACGCACGCTGGAAGAGGCGGACCGAATGATTGCAGCGGCGGAAAAAGGCGCCGCCTTGTTGCAGGTTGGTCATGCGGAGCGATTCAATCCCGCGCTAGTCGCACTTCGACCTCACGTCCGCAATCCAGTCTATTTCGAGATTCATCGGGTCGGCGAGTTTACCGCGCGTTCACTGGACATAGATGTGGTTTTGGATTTGATGATTCACGATCTGGACATTGTGCAGTGGCTGGTAGGCGAAGATGTCGAAGTTACGGAATTGCACGCCGTCGGAATACCGATCCTGACTGACAGAGTGGATGCTGCGAACGCGCGTCTCGAGTTTTCCACCGGGGCCGTGGCAAACATCACGGCGTCGCGCGTTGGCACAGAGAAGATTAGGAAGATGCGTTTCTTCCAGCCGCACGATTATGTAGCTGTCGACTACGCGACGAAACGAGCATCAATCAGCAGCCTGGCGCCTCCAGGCGCCGACGGGGGCTGGCCGGGCGTACACGTTAAGAACCTGGATGTAATTGACGTCGAGCCTTTGCGAGCTGAGATTCTTGCGTTGATCGAGGCGGCACGCGATGGACAACCTTCACCCGTGTCGGGACTTGAAGGACGCAACGCGCTGGCTCTGGCGTTACGGGCCCTTAAGCGAATCGAGGAGCATGCTGGGAAGGTCAGCATCAATCAACTAGCACAAAGCACTTGACAAGTGTGCTCAGCGCCAACGGCGCGAAATGCAGTAGCCTGGGGCAAGGCCCCAGGAAAAGATCGGGGGGTTGAAAGCGCTGAAGGCGCGAAATATCGTCGACCGGCAGTGCTCCTGATTGTGGGGTCGCCCAAATTGTTTCGCGCCTTCAGCGCTTCGAAGACTCAACGGGGTCCGACCTGGGCCGTTGGCCCAGGCTATTACATTTCGCGCCTTTGGCGCTGAGGCCCCCACTCCTCGAGATCTACATGACTACACAGGCCCTTTCGATTTCGAACTTTCTCGCCGAACGGATTGTGGCCGGCGATTTCCCATCCGCGGTTTATCTCGTGGCCGAACGCGGACAACCTGTATTCGGCGACGCACTTGGCAACGCGGTGGTTGAGCCGCAAAAAATCCCGGCCACGCTCGACACCATCTATGATCTTGCTTCGCTAACAAAGCCGCTCGTTACTGCGATGCTTTGCGCCCGTCGAATTGAGGCCGGCGAAGTTACGCTCGACAGTTCGGTTTCTCATTACCTGCCAGAGTTTGACCGGACGGACAAACAAGCAATTACAATTCGACAACTGTTGACTCACTCCTCAGGCTTACCCGCATGGCGTCCGCTTTACATCCTGGCAAAGGGTGAAAAAGATAGGGCCGCCGGCGCAATCGCCAGCCTGGATCTTGAATACGCGCCCGGCACTTATGTCATCTACAGCGACCTTGGGTTCATCGCGCTCGGATTGTTACTCGAACGCTTGACAGGCAAACCCCTGGTCGAGCTGGCGCAAGAGGAAATCTTCCGGCCGCTAAAACTCGCGCATACTTTCTTTAACCCTGAGCAGACGATGCAGACAGGAATTGCCGCGTGCGAAACAGGCAATGCTTACGAGCGCCAAACGTGCGGCAACGACTACCCGGAAGAATATAAGAACTGGCGAGATAGTTTGATCTGGGGCGAGGTCCACGACGGCAATGCGTATTTTTTGGGCGGCGCCGCAGGACACGCAGGCCTGTTTTCCACGGCGACTGAAACGTGGCGGATGGCAAATCAATTCCTGCGCCATCAAACCCTTCTGCTTAAAGCAGAAACGTGCGAACTGTTTCGCACAAACTTCACGGAAGGCTTGAATGAAGCGCGTTCAATCGGTTGGCAATTGGCGGCGACGAAGGATTCAACTGCTGGGCCCGATTTGCCTCCCGACAGCTATGGGCATACGAGCTTCACGGGCACGAGTTGCTGGAATGACCCGCATCGCGAACATGTCTTTATCTTGTTGACCAACCGCACGCATGCCCGCGCCTTACCTTTCATGAACATCAACAGCGTGCGGCGGCAGTTTCACAGCCTGACAGTGGAGGCGCTGGTGAGATTGTAGGGGCGTTCCCTCTGTGGCCGCCCCGGATCGTGCGCAAGGAGGGGCGCCCACGGAGGGACGCCCCTAGAAACATGCGACGCCGTTCTATTTTTTTATCGTTGCGGAATCTCTGCGCGCTCCGTATACTCTCTCCCCTTCGTCGAGCGCTCTAATCGGCGACCCGCCCTACGGCAAACAATCCAAACAACTTAGAAAGTGAAGAAGAAGTAATGCACGTCTACAACAATGTCGGAAGAAAGTTAATGCTGGTACTTGCCCTCGTGGTGATCGGCTCATCGCTGGCAATCGCCGGCACCGCAGTCGAATACAAATTCAAAGTCCATAACAATACCGACCAGGCAATCAAAAAGATTCTGGCCTCCCAGGATGGAAAGAAATATGGCTATTTTGACATCGGCAGCGGTATCCCGGCTGGCGCAACGGTGGAATTAGTCTGGAACGAATCGACTGACACCGAAAACTGCGAACAGACTTTCAAAGCAGTGTTTGCCGACGGCGAAGAGTCGGAGCCCGTTGAGTTTGACTTCTGCGAAAAAGGACTCGTGTTGGAGTTTAAGTAGGAACGTAGTAGGACAGACATTCCTGTCTGTCTGAGACTGGCCTGAGGCTGGTAGCGGATCTATGAAGTAATACCCGCACAAAATATCCGGATAAAGTCAGACAGACAGGAATGTCTGTCCTACCAGGAGGCCTCGCTATTCGGCGAGGCCTTTTTTTGTTCGCGATTCTTTGGGCAGGATTGTAAAGGAAGTAAGTCCCAGAAAAACTCTGTCGCCGATCCTTAGACTCGTCGAGAGCGTTTCGGGCTTTGGCCTGGTGGCAATGATAGGCTTGGCACTCTGCGATTCAGGCGTTTCGGTAGTCAGATAAAATGGTGTGTCTCCCAAGTCGCCCGAATTGCCGCTCCGCTCTAATCGAATCCGCAGACGTTCGTAAGCGCCAACAAAACTGGTCTCTTCGATGATACCGGCAGACAAACATCCGAGACCTGCAGGCAACTCCTGTGTCTTACCCAACAAGACATCCTCAGGACGGAAGATTAGTTTGACAATCGCGCCTTCGCTGAATTCATGCGCACCCGCCGGGAGCGGTATTCGAGCGGAACCCACCTCTACTTGTCCGCCGCGAACAACGCCATCCATTATGTTGGCCGCGCCCAGAAAAGTTGCCACGTATTCAGTGGCCGGCTTGTTGTAGACGTCAGCGGGCGTGCCAATCTGTTCGATATGGCCCACGTTGATAACCGCGATGCGATCCCCAAGCTCCAGTGCTTCTTCCTGATCGTGGGTGATGAAGATCGCGGGAACATTCACCTTCTTCAGCAGCGCACGTATCTCGCGTCTCAAATGAACTCGCGTCTGCGCGTCAAGAGCGCCGAAAGGTTCATCAAACAGCAACACTTCGGGGTCATAAGCCAATGTGCGAGCGATAGCGACTCGTTGTTGCTGGCCACCGGAAAGTTGTGAAGGATACTTCTTGCGGTGCTCTTCAAGTTGGACCAGGGAAAGGAGCTCCTTAACCTTCTCTTTGATCTCCTTCCGACGACGCTTCCTGATCTTCAACCCGTAGCCGATATTTCTTTCCACCGTCATCTTGGGAAAAAGCGCGTAGGCCTGGAAAATGACTCCGACACCGCGTTCACGCGCCGGTAGTTCCGTCACATCTTTGCCTTGAAGGATTACCTTACCGGTATAAGGCTGTTCGAGGCCGGCAATGATCCGCAGGATTGTGGTCTTTCCACTTCCCGAGGCGCCGAGCAGAACCAGCGCTTCGCCTTCTGCAACATCAAACGAAATATTCTCGAGCACACTGGTTTTGCCAAACCGCTTGCTGATGCCAACAATACTGGCCGCAGGCGGTTGAGTGCCTTCCTTCGAAATCGGATGCACCGGAGTCTCCATAATCATGGCAGCTTTGGCCTTCACCAGTTACCTCGAAATTTACCGCAGGTCGCTATGATCTCATTGAAAACATCAGTACAGAACCGAGCGCGCTCCTTGGCCTTCAATCAACGTCGAGCCAATCTCTCGCAAAAAACAGCACGCTGAAAATAAGGAATGAAAACAGTGCCAGCACAATCGCGATTGCGTTCGCTGCTTCGATCTGTCCCTCGTTAAACTTGGCAAAAATGTAAAGCGGGGCCGTCTGCGTGCGTCCGGCCAAATTACCTGAGACCAGAATCGTCGATCCAAACTCACCGACCGCGCGCGCGAATGTCAGCAGAGCGCCGGACACGATCGCCCCTCGAAGCGAGGGTAGGGTGACGTGCCAGAAAGTTTGCCAGCGCGTGGCGCCAATGGTCGCAGAGGCTTCCTCCAGCGATCGGCTCATCGTATCGAATACAGGCTTAATCACTCCGAAAGCGAGCGGAAACGTCACGAAGATGTTTGCCAGGATAATCGCCCCGGCTGTGAACATTAGCTGAATTCCATGAGGTTGGAGGAAACGGCCGAGCAAGCCATAGGGTCCCCACACCAGGAGCAGCGCGAAGCCGGCGACGGCGGTTGGTATTGCCGTCGGAAGCGAGATCGTAACGATTAATGCGTTGCGGCCCCAAAAGTTGTAACGCGAAAGCACATAAGCCGCGAAGAGACCGAATAGGACATTGAACACCGTGGCCCAGAAGCTCGTTACCATCGAGAGCTTGAGGGCAAAAATTGCTTCCGGCGCGTTTAGCGCGGCCCAGAAACTGCCGAGCCCATCGAGAGTGCCAAACCAAAAGATCGAGGCGAGCGGCAGAAAAACGAGCGGCAGCATCATGAGCACGAGCATGCCAATGCTTAGCGGCCGCGCCACATCAAAGCCGCGCACGTGCCTCATGGTTGGGATCATCGTGCTCATCTAATGATTTCCAATTGCCAAATGCCAGTTGCCGATTTGGCGATTCAAGTGACCGCTTATGTGATTGAGATCAGGTTTTAGCTTCCGTTACAGAACCGAGCGCGGTAGCGCCGGATCCCGAAGGCCTCTCGCTCAAGAAGTTCGTATTGCGGTTTAGTGTCAATTCAAACTTATGCAAGTCGCCTCCAGCATCCGGCGCTACCGAGGCTGTGTGAAAACTGAAGGTACGAGTGAATAACGCTGAAAGCGTTCGCTAGCTCCAGCCCAGGGTTGCGCTTTGGCAACCCTGGGAAAGAGGCATTCATTTTTAGAAGACGCAACTCTGAAGGAG
>DASQKG010000406.1:0-15263 GCA_035630655.1 Pyrinomonadaceae bacterium | reverse complement strand
GGTCTGACGTTCGTTTGCATGTATTCGACTACAGCGTGAGGTGATGCACCTGGGGGGAATACCTTCGAAATGCCTTGCTCATTAAGGATTTGCGCATCCTCTTGAGCGACGAGATCGCAAACAACCACAAGACAGTCATCCATGCTTTTCGCGCGCAGGAGCGCGACGACGCGTTTGCAGAGAGTGTTATGCGCTCCGTTCAAGAAGGATAGTCCGACGACATCCACATCTTCACGCGCGGCAGCTTCGGCAATCATCTCCGCTGTTTGACGAAGGTCCGTGTAAATAACATCCATACCGGCATCGCGTAGAAACCCGACGATTACTTTTGCGCCGCGGTCATGTCCATCGAGACTGAGTTTCGCAACAAGGACGCGAATTCTTCGTTTAGATACAAACATTTTATTACCTCTTTCAGCGGTCCTCGATTAGCCATTCGAGTTTCTGCTCGAGTCTTTTAGGCGACAGCTTTGCCACTTCCAATTTCTGGCGCGGGTTTTCTGAACTCCAGGAGATAGCAGCCACCTTCCAAGACGTAGCCGAGCTTGACGTCTTCCATCTCCTTCGGCACCAGGTCAACAGGTGCGACAGTCATCTCTCTCAAACCCTTAAAGAACCATCTAGCGATCGGAACGCGTAACACATCCTGAGCGATCTTATCCGCCTGGTCCATGATCATTATTTTTGTGCCGGGTTTAGCGACTCGTATCATCTCTTTAATAGCGCGCGCTTTGTCGCTAAAGAACTTGATGCCGCCGGCATGAAAAACAACATCAAATTCTTCGTCAGCGAACGGGAGATATTCGGCATTTCCAAAAAAGAGTTCGGAAGTGACATTCCAGTTCTTAAGATTCTTCTGGCAGCGCTTGAGCATTCCCAAAGAGATGTCGAGGCCAAAGTACTGACACTTCTTCGGCAGATAGCGAAGGTTACTTCCAGTGCCGATGGAAACTTCCAGCACTCTATCACCCTCGATTATCTCCAGCTCCTTCAGATACTCCACTCGCATTTGCTCATCGCTGCCGAGCCTTCGAACATAGAGATAGCTCTTGATCATCGCATCGTAAACTGGCGCGAAGAGGTCATAGAACTTCTGAAACTTTCTGTTCGAACCGGTAAGGTCCGAGTCATCAAGAAATATGGAGATGCCGTTGCGCACGGGAAACTCCTTCCCTGTTTTGGCGTTGAGCAGAACCCCTGTTCTTTCGCTCACTCCCCTGTCAGCGACATAGTGCAATGGCTCGAGCGTCTGCGGATCGCGAAGAATAGAAACTACTTGAGGTTGCATCTTAAACAAGCTCCTTCTTAATCAAGATTGTGGTTGGGAAATGGCGGCTGTCGGGAGGTGGTACGTGCTGTCCAGCGCAAACAGCTTTTTTCATCCAGGCTCGGCTACCGACCGTTTTCTTTTAGTCTCAAGCGCAAACATACGCGCTGCGCCGGGCAAGCTCTACTACACGGCCGACGCCTCCGAAGCGATTCCCGATGCGATGATTTCTCCAGTGTGGTCGGGCTTCTTCGTCGAGGCGAGTTTCACGCGCACTTTGCTCACACTGGTCGCCGACCAATCGAAGAAATACATCAACGCAAAGAGGAGCGTCATGACAGGGCCGGCGATCTTCAACAAACGTGGGTTTGTCTCCTCGCCGGTGAGATGTAGCCACTTTGGCGGCTCGCCCATGGGTTTGGGTGAGATATCGACAAAGGGTTTTGAACTGGCGAAGGGTAACTTCCAGAAGCGAATCATCCCACCGGGAACACGGATAAGACATCTCAGGTTTGGTACTTTCACTCCATGCTCCAGGCGCCAGAGAGCACGCTCTGCCAGCTTCTCCTGGAAGTAACGCTGAACTTTCTGCACCTTCACCGGACTAAGGAGGCGCCTTCTTGAATAGAAGAGGTTTCTCATCAGATTAGCGCGCATCTGCTTGTGAATCGGTTTTTCGTTAGCCGTGTTGCCGTCAGTGTCCACCAGCCAGCGCGCTAGTTGGTAGCGTGGGAAGGCAATGCCGACGAAGGTCACCATGTCCAGCAGGTGTGACAGCAGAAAGAAGCGGCTATCCTGAATGGCCGCCGTGTATTTCACTTTGATGAGGTTCCGCATGATGTGCCAGTCCATTCTGGTATGTGTATTCACCCGCTCTATATACTCATTATCCAGAACGTTCTCGCGAAGGTCTCGCTCGATAATGTTGGTAAGGTGCCAGGAGGTGACCAGGGCGAGCGACATCCCCTGGCTGTAATAGGCATCGATCACCGAGGCGGCATCGCCTACCATGCCGTATCGGTTGGAACTGACGAACGTATCCGTCAGATGCTGGCAGTTCTTGAACACGTTGAACTCCAGAATATTCTCCTCGAGCAGCACGCCGTCAAACAGCGGGTAGCGCCTAATGATGTTCCAGAATTTCTCCTTGTAATTGTTTCCCGGTAGTAATGTGCGGTGATCGTAAGAGACACCGATGCTGATGCGATCTTTCGACAAGGGGATGACCCAGATCCAATAACCGTCGCCCCAAAGGTGAAGCGTATCGTGGTGTCGTTTAGCCTTGTTGCCGTCACCAAACTGATGCGTCCATTGTTCGCCAAACATTTCATCGGAGACATTTGAAAACTGAGCCCAGATGGCCGAGTTTCGGAACCCGTCGTTGCATTCAATGTCCTCGACGGCGTGACCCTGTCTCTTCGCCAGGAACCTGTTACGACCTGAGCAATCAATAATCCATTTCGTACGTATGCTGCCGGTTTCCCCCGTGACCTGGCATTTCCATGTCACATCATGCGCGCTGCCGTCCTTCTTGATGACGGCATCCTTCACCCGCGCTGTGTCCAGAAAGGTAATGTTCGGATGTGCGCGCGCGGTCGCATGCAGAAGCTCTTCAGCTTCCGGTCGTACGATCTGTACGTCGTCAACCATGGCGCGCAGAAGCCTCTGATTGACGAAAGCATCTCGCATCGACTGTGGGATTACGCTCTGTAACGCCCACTCCGGCTTTCCATCGAAGCTGGTCGCGCCCTCCATTCCGTAGGTGAACCACACGCCGTCCTTCGGAAAAGCCTGTTTGTTGTATTCGTCCAATTCTGAAATCGTGCGCAGGAACATGTTGCTGAAGACGAGCAACGACTCGCCGACCTTGTAGCTCAATGTTTGTCCCGCGACGTTGTCAATGAGCACGACCTTAAAGCCTCGCTTGGCGCACTGGATCGCGTTATGAACGCCGATGATGCCGGCGCCCATCACGATTACTTCCGTTTCTGTTTCTCTGGCTGTTGTCTGTTTATCCATCTGAAGAAGACTCCTTACCTCGGGGTTTCCAGATCCTCTGTCATTCCCGACATCCGTTCGGCGCGACAACGTTATGATCCTGATAACCGCTCAGCGCCAGCCTCACTTTGCCCTGATCTTCGGGTTCACTTGATAGTGACTTCGAATGGCATCATCGCCAACATTTCCCCCCGCTTGACGCGATCGAAAAAAGCGGAGTATTTCAGCGCCCGGCGTAGGTCTTCCGGCAGAGCACTGACCACGGCCTGCTGTTGTTGCTGGGCGATGTCAGCTTTGGCGCCTCTGGTCAGGACCTGTTGGATAAAACTGCGGGGAGTCGGGAAGATAACCCTCTGGACGCCTTTCTCCGTTGGGATCTTTGCCAGCTCTTTGGCTACTTCGACCGCACGGTCGAGTCCACCAAACTCGTCTACCAAACCAACTTCTTTGGCCTGGGCGCCCGACCAGACGCGGCCCTGCGCGATCGAGTCGACGTACCCCACGTCGCGGTTACGCCCTTTAGCGACCTTCGGCAAGAACTTGTCATAGTAGAAGGTCTTCAACTGCCCTTCGAACAGCGCGCGCTCTTCGCGAGTGAACTGTTCATTGTCGCGGAAGATGGCAGCGTTTTTGCCGCGGGAGACATGCTCGGTAGTAACCCCCAACATGTCATAAAGTCCCTTCACAACAGACTTGCTCGCGTAGACGCCGACTGAGCCGGTGAGCGTGGAAGGCTGTGCAATGATGCGATTGGCATTCGCAGCAATGTAGTAGCCGCCGGAAGCCGCAAAATCGCTCATCGAAACTACTATCGGCTTCTTCAGCTTCGCCGATTCGACAGCACCCCAAATCAAGTCCGAAGCGGTTGTGGTTCCGCCGGGGCTGTCGACTCTGAGCACTATGGCTTTAACGGAGTCATCGTCTCGCGCCTCTTCAATCGCTTTGACCAGTGTGTCTGAACCGGCCGTCGGGTCCTCGAAAAACGCGCCATCGCTGGATTTGCCTGGTCCAATTGCGCCAGTCACATATATCACCGCAATGCGCTCACCCTGATTAAGGCCGAGCGATTCTGGCGAGACGCGGCGATACTCCTCATCCGTCTTCAGTTCCAGCTTCTGATTGTCTCTATAACCCAGGGCCTTCTTTACTATTTTTTCCACTTCCTCGTGGTAGAGAGCACCATCTATCAAATCCTGCTTCAGTGCTTCGGATGCTCCTAAAGGAGCTCGATCAATTAGGGCCCGCACTTCGTCCTGGGTCTTTATACGTCCGTTGGCAATGGCGTCCACGTAGCGCCCAAACTGGTCGTCCAGAATGGAGTTGGTCACCTCGCGCTGGCCAGCCGACATATTCTTTCGGGTGTACTGCTCGGGCGCATTCTTGTATTTGCCGATTTGATAGGTGTCTATTACAACGCCAAACTTATCGAGGGCCCCGCGGTAGAACAGGGTTTGGGTGTCGAGCCCGTTGACGTTCAGTTCACTGACCGGAGGAACATAAATACGGTTGCATGCGGTGGCGACGTAATACTCTTTGTTCGTACTCGACTCGAGGTAAGCGTAGATGCGCTTGTTCGACTTGCGAAAGTCAAAGATGGCCTCACGAAGCTCGTCCGCTTTCCCCCAACCGGAGTCGAGCGATTTGATGTCGAGGATGACGGCGCCGATACGCTTGTCGCTCTTCGCTTTTTTGAGTTGCTCACCCAGTCCAGTCATTGACTGAGATGGCGCGCCGAGGAAGCGACTGGCCAATGAATCGGCGTAAACGTAATCCGGCAATGTCCCGTCCAGGCGTAGAACGAGGACAGTGTTGTGGCTTAAATAGGGTTCCTTACTACGATAATTAACCAACAAAAGGATTCCCACGATTGACATGAAAATCAGTGCGTTCACGACGGCGAGGGTAATGAGAATTTTCCTGGTTATCTTTTTGATTGATCCGACTATCCGGTTTTTAATTGACATGACTATATTCCTCCAAAGAAGACTTGCTTCCGAGTTTCGTAAACAAGGCTATGAAGCCCTGTTTGATTTCGACTTTGCGCGCCGGTCTGATTCAGTTTGCGAAGTTGGTTCCGGTCGCAACATTCAGGCAGCGCTCTGAGGGATTAGGTTTTCGACAGGCTTAAAATGCCAGATGAACTGGCCCCAGAAGGGATGCAAATTGGCGAGAGCTTTCTCACCTAAGCTACAATCTTCAAAGCCTTCAAATTGATCATCGTAGAAACCAAGCACGACGCCCAGCGATTCCAACAGTGGTCCATCCTCCTGGCTTGCATGAATCCAACCAGAAAACATCGGCATAGTCGCACCTCCAAACGAAATAAATGTTTACGTTGCGCCGCACGCGTCCTTGAGGCGTGGTGTTTCAGATGCGGGTTGCTTTCGCGACCACCACTTGCCACTTGTCAGCGCGCTTTTCATAGACTTTTAGATAGCGCGCATGACAATCGCCGTTCGTGCAATCTGGCTTGCAATTCGAGCCTCTCCAGATGATGCGTCCGGTGATCACCGCCTTGTCGCCATCAATGCGCACATCAACGTCGTCCCTGCGATATGGTTTAAGTTGCGGATTAGTCGACGCCATGGCTTCCAGGACTTTTGTTTTGTTGCGGATTTCACCATTGATGCCCGTAACCTGATAGTCATCAGCAATCAGGTTGAAAACAGCCGCCGCATCACGCCGCGCGAGCGCGTCGTCCCACGACCCTTCCAGTTGTTGTAGTTCCTGCTCATCTTTGCTGTGCGGATTTGCGCTCATAGTTTCACCTCCAGCCTGTTGTGATCGTTTCGTGACGCTTAGAAGAGGAGAGCCGAATTTCGTAACTTCTGGTGACCTGGCTTGCCGAGTCGGAGAACGGTCCATTGGGACAGAGAAAATCAAGCCCGATGGTTTCTCATGAAGATTGTGTTTGAATACCGAAGCGCCTTACGTCCATTTGGAGTTCGGTTCTTTTTGGTAGGGCGATTGATAGCGCGAAGCCAGTTAAGAGCCAGGAGCATACTTTGTACTGTCCGAAATGTTTGAAGTCAGACACAAAGCTTCCGTCACTTTGGAGTCTCAGTTGGTCGACTTCGAGAATCTCAAGAGGGATCGTCATGCCGCACTTGATTGCTTTGGATAAGGCCTCCTTAACTGTCCAGAGCACGTTGCACACTAGATTTTGTTCGTGCGAAGTAAGCGCCGCCAGGCTCCTTTCATGTTCCGTCAGGTTCCTCTTAAAGATTTCGGTTTTGCCTGAATCGATCTGCTCGACGTCAACTCCGATGATATGACCGGGCTCGTAAGCGATGGCGACGGCGAAGTCTGCTGAATGACTGAGAGTCACGGCTGGGGTATCGAGCGAGCAATATCTTACGAATGGTTGCTGGAAAACCCCGGACGAGATCTCGACGCCCTCCAGGTGGCGTTCATTGAAGTAGAGCGAAATCGCTTCTTTACCAACCTGCCTTCCCAGAAAGTACTGCTTTTGACGGACGCTACTCTTTAGCTGACGGAAATACTCCAACTCACTGGCGCGCAGGATCTCCACAATCTCTGTTTCAAGTGGCGGGCATCTGCGTCCGATGCTAAACGCGAGACATGCATTTATGACTCGCTGCTCCCTCACCAGGTTCAAACGGAAGGCTCCGAACCTCTCCTGCGCCGGGCGAGGCGATAGCATTCTTTCCTCAGTCAGGCTGCTTTCCTCTATATTTGAGATCATTGCGCCCTATCATCAGAAACGTGGCCTTGTTATAGAAACTTCTTCTGCTCACTTCTTTAGCGCCGGTCTTAAATTCATCGTGCGGACGAGCCGGTGCAGGTGGTTAGGATGGACTCCGAGCAATTTCGCTGCTTCCGTGTAGATCCCATTGGCCTGCTCGATGGCTTTTAGGATGAGATGCTTCTTTGATTCTTTCACCGCGTCGGAGAACTTCGTCGTCGGAGCACCGTCATAAGATTCCGCTTCAACCACTATTTGCGGTAGGTCTTCTTGCAAGATCATGTCGGAAGAACCGAGTACGATGGCGCGCTCGATGACATTCTCCAATTCACGGACATTGCCGGGCCAGTTGTAGTCCATCAAATGCGCGCGAGCTGCGGGCGAGATTCCTGACAACTTTCGGTTGCTCTTGTGGCTGCACTTCGCAGCGAAATGATCTGCCAACAGGAGAATGTCATCCCGGCGTTCTCTGAGTGGAGGCAGCTCAAAGGAAACCACATTGAGCCGGTAATAAAGGTCATTACGAAAGCTGCCCTCCTCCATTGCCTCTTTGAGGTTCTTGTTGGTGGCCCCAATCAGCCGGATGTCTACCCGAATGGAGCGCGTGCTACCCAGGCGCTCGAATTCGCGTTCTTCCAGCACACGAAGCAACTTTGCCTGCAGCGTCGGAGCCAGTTCGCCGAGTTCATCGAGGAAGACTGTGCCGCCATCTGCCATTTCCAGCTTTCCTTTTTTTTGCGCCACGGCGCCGGTAAAAGCGCCCTTCTCATGGCCGAACAACTCGCTCTCCAGCAATGTTTCAACAAGCGCCGCGCAGTTGATGGCGACAAAGGGTTTGTTGACGCGAGGACTGTTTTGATGAATCGCGCGGGCCGCCAGCTCCTTGCCCGTGCCCGATTCGCCATAGAGCAAAACGGTTGTGTCGGTGGGTGCAACTTTGGAAATGAATCGATAGACCTCGCGCATGCGTGCGCTCTGCCCGACCAGGTTGTGCTCTATTTCCGGGTCAACTATTGAGTGCGAATTGGCATTCGTCAGAGAACCACGGCCCCGTGCGCTCCCTATCGAATCCGTGGCAATAAAGTTGAGAGCCTCTAACAATTCAAGGTCACTTGCGTCAAAGTTAAGGGCCATTCCATCGTCAATCGAACAGGCATTGTCCCTACCAGCAGAAGGGGCATGCGGGTTTGGTTCATTCGCTACGACAGTCGCGACGTTGTCTCCCATAGCCTCAAGCTTGGAAGTCGACATCGCGCAAAATCTCTTTAGCTTTGATAGCGCTAATAGTTTAGAAATCATCTGCTCAGGAGTCTCCAGTTCGCAGAAGACGATTAACTCAAGGTGGCTTATTTCCGAAAGGATTAGCAATTGACGGAAGCCCAATTCACTGGTCCCAACGGTCGTCAGTTTCCGTTCCGCTTTTTACGCCCGCCGCTCAGCTACATTCCTCAAGTCTGCGATGAGTAATCGCCAGGTAAGTTCTCGTAGACAGAGCTACCGCACGTTGCACCGCAACGGTAATTTGTTTTGTTTTGGTAAATCTCGAAGGCGGTAACGGTCGGACCTGGGAGTCTGCTAAATCGTCCCGTTCATTAGGTGGTCCAACGGTCTGTTCACTGATGGCTTCGAGCAACCGGAAGAGTTAATCAAAGTGCTCCTGGTCTCGCTTCGCACACCGCCTCGGTGCTGGCCGCTAGAGCATCGGGATTTCAACATTGGCGGTCGGTCACATGCTTCTATCCAATCCTGGTACAGCCCCACTTGGGCGCTGCACACGATCTACCTGTCCTTCGTTAACTAGCTAATTTGAGATGCTCCCTTTCAATCACGAAGTGACCCTGATAACTCACACAAGTAAGGAGGAGCATCACTCGTTCAGTGTCCTTCATCTCTCGTTCCAAGATGCCGGCCAGGCCCCTTAGCGGTCCATCCTTAATTGTCAACTCACCGCCCGGCACGAGATCCTCACGTAACTCGACAAGGCCTTCTTGATTAGTGCGCGACCGAATCATGTCAATGATCTGATCATCAACGGGTGTGGGACCGTCGCCGAAACCGACGACTCTTTGAATACCTCTGGTGCTGTTGATTCCGTGGAGCGAGGTAATAAGGTTGAAACGCGCGAAAATGTACCCGGGAAATAAAGGTTTGCTCACAAAAGCGCGACGATTAGTGAATTGATTTAGACGGCTCTCTTTTATTTTGGGTGCAAACGTTTCCACACTCCATGCTCTCAGGTTGCTATCAGCCCGATCTTCTTCCCTCGGTTTCGTCTTAATGGCATACCAACGAAGGCCGCTAAATTTTACTTCGTTGCTCATCATAGAAATTCCGGTTTCGTTTTCAGCCATCCTCGCCGTTGGGGTGAACGCTTGAATGCCGATCAATCTATCCGCCACGATCGAAAACCGCAGAGCACGCTTTGATTGTCAGGACAACTCACCAGCAAGGCTGTGTGTGTACGGAGTGAAGTTAGTGCGCGTTAGCGCTCACTTCATCACAATCTTTCATGCTCAGCTGATTGAGAAAGTACAAATAATTCCCATCCGGAAGCCGGCGTTCAAGAATGATCCCTTTGGTTTTCAAGACCTCAAGTGTTCGCTTGATAAGCAGAACGGATTCCTCAACCCGATGGCGCATCAACCACCACTTAGCGATTCCCTCCACAGTGTCACCAGCAAGCCGATGACCTTTGAGGTATCCCAATATTTGCTGCTCTGGACCATCGGCACTTGTCATATCAAGCATTTACCTTTTTCATAGGGCTTCGCTTTTCCTCGCTTCCTCTAGAGCAACTCCAGTGCCATGGCGAGCAAGTCGGACTGCTCTACATTTTCAGAATGAACGAGCAGATTCACGGTCCCGACAGGAGATCACGTTAGGAGATTTTTATCCCACAACATTGCTCGAATCATAGAATTGATCGACTCAATGTCGATGTTGGCCGGGTGATAAGTTTGTCCTAGGGAGGAGCACGAAAGTCCTTGAATTTCCTCTCTCGTTCTTATTAACTAGTAATCAATCTGGCGCCGGCTCGAGACCCCACTTCCAGTTCCTAGTAGTCGCCCTGCAGAGGTAACAGCCAACAATGAAAAGACTGAAGGGGCCGAATGGCATGGCCCTTAGACAATTGGGCCGAAAAGCAGGAGAACCCGGCTTTGCGGCCGGGTTCATCAGATTGGAGGGCAACTGAAGGGTGACTGAGGGGAGCGGATTCGCGCAGTCGCGTATTACGCTATTGGGAATCGGCGGCGGGTCACAGATAAAACATCCGTGCGTACCAAACTTTTCAGTAGCATTTCATGTTCCATTCGACACTGAAAACGCGGGCGTCCTTCTTTATCTCTCACCAAGCGACATGTATTGCCTTTTCGGTTAAGTCGTCGATTACAAAAAGCCCCTCGCATAACAATCGCCCCTTCACATTTGTGACAATGCTTGTTGTGATGACTCACGACCGGCGACGTGAATTGCTGGTTGGCTTGGGTGAGTTGAAGTGATGTTGTACTTCTTTAGCAAAGCGAAGAATGCCCGGCGGTTCTTCTTGGCGTGGCGGGCTGCCTTACTAACGTTGCCATCGCAGGCGGATATGATCTCTGTAAGGTAGTTGCGCTCAAAGGCCTCAATCATTCTGGACTTGGAGACCTTGAAGGATTCCGTCGCCGGAGCGATTTGAATCGGCACATCCGTAGACAAGGTGATGTCGAACGCGTTAATGACCGGTCCATCGACCGTAACCACAGCCCGGCGAATAATATTTTCCAATTCTCTTACGTTGCCAGGCCAAGTGTGGGCCAGTAATTTTTTGATGCAAGCCGGAGAAAAGTGAGTGGCCCTGCTACGGTATTCGCGAATGGATGTCGTCAGGAAGTGAAGAGCGAGCGGTAAAATGTCTTCCTGCCGGTCTCGAAGAGTTGGCAGCGGTAGAGTAATCACGTTCAGGCGATAGTACAAATCTTCTCTGAAAGTGCGTTCTCGCACCTTGCGTTGCAGATCTTGATTGCTGGCTGCAATCAGCCTTGTATCAGCTTGTCGGTAGTGCGTAGCTCCAAGCGGTCTATATTCCTTGTCCTGTAGAAAACGCAGTATCTTGACCTGCGCCGACATCGGTAACGAATCTACTTCATCAAGAAACAGAGTGCCGCCTTCAGCCTCGCCGATCAATCCCCGTTGCGAACGGCGAGCATCGGTGAAGGCTCCGGACTCATGGCCAAACATTTCATTCTCAAATAAGTCATCGGGTATCGATCCGCAGTTTACCGGGATGAAAGGCTTCTTTGCCCGAGGGCTTAGATAGTGAATGGCGCGCGCACACATTTCTTTGCCAGTCCCCGTGTTCCCGATCAGAAGAACCGAGGCGTCACAGGCGGCCACGCGCGGAATCTTCTCAATCGACGCCATGAAGGCGGGCGACTTGCCGATGAACTGCTGCATACCGAGTTGAGCGATGAGGTTCAACTGACACGCGCGCAACGCATCCTCTGTTTCAGTAAAGCGCTGCGTTAGACGATGGACCCGAAGGCGCATGTCATACAAGGATAGCGGAGCCAAAAGGAAATCATCGATTTCATGCAGTAGCAGACCCTTCTTTTCGGGTGGCAACCAGGCATCCTTTATTGCCAGTGAAGGCTCTTTAAAATAAGCCATGATGGGGACGCCCGCGGCATTGAGACTCTCGGTATGTAGGTCCTCAGTTTTAAATTTCTCAATCCAGCGAGAGACGCCCTCGACTGTCACTCCAATCAAAAGGAGTTTGGTGCGCGGATCACACAAAGCGTGCGCTGACTCTTCAAAATCCTCGAAGACGTTGCAACGGTGGCCATCCTCCTCCAGGCACTCAACTAAATCCCGTAGTTCACCGGTTTCAAAGCAGCCACGAAGAATCTGGATCGTATCTCTGATAATGTTCGGTGTGTAATCTCCTGGTGGCATGTTCGGGGAGTAATCTACTGACGGCTGGTGGTGTGATGTAAGCATATGCTCTTCCTTTTACTTAGAGATTCTGGAACGCGCACGCCGGATGAACTCCACTGTTTTTCCAGGGCCGGGGTCCTTAGCGCCGGCTAAGCTTCCGCAAGTGCCGTTGTGGATCGTTGGGGATCTGACCGCGTCTCCTGTTGAGGCAAGCATTCGTCGATAGCTGGAACACATGAAATGAATGACCTTGTCTTCAACCATAAATAACGCTCGGTAACTGTTCATATGGACAATACAAACTCTGGCCGAGAGAATCTTTAGCTAGTTACTATTTATTTGCTATTTAGTTACTAACAGTCAAAACGCTAAAGATTTGAAGCGTTCATCAAATGAAATGCCCGAATGATCTCGGGATCCGGCCACAAAAATTGCGACTGATTGAATTGCCGGCTATGAACTCGGGTAGATCCAAGCCTTCGGCGGACGGCAGAGTATTACTGTTGGATCGGACTACATTGGTGCCACTCATGGTGAGCAAGCGGAGAAAGAGGTAGCGGGCGTGGGCTTGGCTTGGTCAGAAGTAGCGTGTCGAGGGATGCGTTGTAAATGTTTTCGGATTTGGAGGAGGTCTGGATTCGTTTTAGTCGGGGCTTAACAAGAAGATGGGCAGTCAAACACTTCAGACTAGAGCTCTATGCCGAACCGCTCTGCCATGCGATAGAGGGTTCTGCGATTGATGCCAAGAATTTCCGCCGCACGCTTGCGGTTGCCACTCGTTAGGCCGAGAACGTGGATTAAGTGCTGGCGTTCAAGTTCGTCAATAGTCGGCGTGCCCGGCAAGCGACCGGTCGGGTCGTCGGTAGTTGAGATCTCTGCTTGACCCTCCCTGCCGAGGACTTTCGGCGGGAGATCGTTGAGAGTGATGCCCCCGCCCTGGTACAGCGTTGTGGCCCTCTCAATTACATTCTCCAGTTCCCGGACATTTCCCGGCCACGGGTAAGCGACCAGGCAACTGAGTGCGTCGTCACTTACAACCGGTGGGTGTTGATCCGGCGCCACATGCTTGCGCAGCAGGTGTGTTACCAGCAAAGGGATATCATCTCGACGATCGCGTAGCGGAGGTAAGTGAAGATTGATGACGTTAAGGCGATAAAGCAGATCCTGCCGAAATGAACCGCTCTTGGTAAGGCTTTCGAGATTGCTGTTGGTAGCGGCGATAACGCGCGCGCTCACTTTGATGGGGAGGCTGCTTCCCACCGGAACAATCTCGCGCTCCTGTAACACCCGCAGGAGTTTCACTTGCAGAGCGGGGCTTGTCTCACCAATCTCATCAAGAAAAACGGTGCCTTCACCAGCCTGCTCGAAGATACCGGGTTTATTAGCGACCGCTCCGGTAAAAGATCCTTTGACGTGTCCGAACAGTTCTGATTCCAGAAGCGTCTCAGTCAAAGCGCCGCAGTTGACCGCCACAAACGGAGCTGCCTGACGTTTCCCGTGGGTGTGAATTGCCCGAGCGATCAGTTCTTTGCCCGTGCCAGACTCGCCGGTGATCAGAACAGCAGCGGGCGCGTCCGACAGGCGGGCGATCATTTTATATATTTCCAGCATCGCCGGGTTGCGGCCAACCAGGCCAGAAACGGGACCGGGTTCTTCGGAATCGGCGTCGTTCGCAGTCGCTTCCACGGGGGCTTGAGCGAGCAATGCGCGACGCACTATGGTGATGACCTCGTCGATGCGGAATGGCTTGCTGATGTAGTCAAACGCACCCACCTTGACTGCCCGAATGGCCGTGTCGACAGAACCGAAGGCCGTCATCAGGATGACTGGGGTTTCGGGCGATTGGCGTCGTACGTGATCCAGGAGATTGAGCCCGTCATATCTGGATTTCATGCGAATGTCGCTCACGATCACATCCGGGCAGAAACTGCCCAAGGCGGTGGCGGCCGCCTCGCTACTCTGTTCGGATCGCGCAACATAACCTTGTTTATCGAATACTTCGCACAAAAGCTCGCACGTCACGGGATCGTCATCAACTACCATGATCCGTGGTTTCTCAGGCAACATCCGACACCGCCATTCGTTGATAAACTTCCTTCACATCTGCTTCCGCCGGCGGTAAGGTCAGGCGGAAAGTCGCACCCTGGCTTTCACCCTCAACGACCTGAATGTCGCCGCCGTGATCGGTCATGATTTCCTCTGCAATTGCTAAGCCGAATCCGCTGCCGGAGGGTTTGTTGGTCCACATTGGCTGAAAAAGGTGCTGCGCCGCTTCCGACGCGATGCCGGTGCCGGAATCACTAAATATTATCTCTGCGCGCCCGGTCGAATGATTTTGGCGCGTAGCAATTTCTATCCGACCGCCGCTCGGCATGGCATCAATGCTGTTATTGATAAGATTAAGAAAGACTTGCTGAAGACTGTCGCGATGAGCGTTTATGAGTGGTAGTTTCCTTTCCTGTTTTAGATTGACAGTAACTGAATTTTTCTCAAGCATGGGACTCACGAACCACAAAAGTTCCTCGATCAGCGAATTAATATCCAAAGGCTCCAAGACAACCCTCTTTTTATGCGTCCATTCGAGGAGCCTTTTTACGGTACCGACAATGAAACCAAGCTGGCGGTCGATGATTCGAGCGCGACGTTGCGTGTCGTCATGATCGGTGTGATTAGCCGCGAGCAATTCCAAATGCCCGGAAATTGCGTTTAGCGGAGTGCCAATCTCGTGCGCGAGAGAAGCCGCTATCTGGCCCACAACTGCCAATCTTTCTGAGCGTGCCAACCGTTGCTGAGTCTTGAACAGCACATCATTCGCTGTAGCCAATTCCAATGTAGCCGATTCGATATCTCGGCGCAGCTGATCATTAAATCCGCCAATCTGACTCAAAAGTCTCTCCCGCTCATCCAATAGCCGCTTGCGTGCTGCGTTGAGCCAACTGACCAGAGCTGATACCAGGATGAAGACTCCCAAACGCGCGAGAAACCCCAAGGTCAATTCCAGTTCGCCGAATGGCTCTACGAAATAGTAATCAATGGCTAGGGCAGAGAGGATCGAAACGAGCAGCACGGGGCCGAAACGGCCATAGAAAGCTGCAACAATTGCTGCGAAAAATAGCGGTGTTGGGGACGGCTTGGTAAAGGGCCAGAGTAGATGGGTCAACAATAGCGCAAGGAGAAACGCAAGCAATGAGACCGCATATTGTCGCGCTAATGTTTTCTTTCGCAGGGCTCTTGTCTTCATCAACAACGGCATCGAAGTTAGGCCAACGTCAGAACTTCAGCGTTAATACCTCTCCATTGTGCTTGAGCTCGAGGCAAACAGGCTATCCAGTCGATCGTCGCATGCACCCCTTATTCCCAATCATGCACGAGCATGCG